>NZ_NPEX01000112.1 GCF_003258865.1 Rhodoplanes roseus
CTCGCGCGCTCTCGTCCAGTCCGACACCCAGCGCATCGTCGAGATCTATCAGCGCTCCGGCCGCTACGACGTGCGGGCACCGTGCCGTCCGGCAATCCGCACGGCCGCGCCAGCGAGCCGCAAATCGCCGAGCCCCAAATCGCCGAGCCCCAAATCGCCGAGCCGCGGGTCGCCGAGCCCGCGCCTCTCGCCGGCGCGCCGGAGGCGCGGCCATGAGCGCGCGCGATCTCGTCCTCGGCTCGATCCGCCGTGCGCTGTCCGTCACGGGCGAGGAGGCGTCGCGCAAAAAGATCGTGGCGGATCGCATCGCCGGTCATCCGCGCGGCGTCATCCCGGCGCGGGGGCAACTCCCTGCGGCCGAGCGCATCGCGCTGTTCCTGGCTCGGGTGGAGATCGCCGCCGGCACCACGGCGCGGGTCGCGCAGGACGAGGACGTGCCGGCCGCGATCGCCGCCTATGTGCGCGACAGCGGCCTGCCGCTCGCCGCGCGGCGCGGCGCCGATGCGCGGCTCGCCGCGTTGCCGTGGGAACGCGTGCCGGACCTCGCCGTCTCGGTCGGCGCCTCGGTGGGGGACGATCCGGTCGGTGTGTCGCATGCGTACGGGGCCGTCGCCGAGACCGGGACGCTGGTGCTGCTCTCCGGCCCCGACAACCCGACCACGCTCAACTTCCTGCCCGACCATCATCTCGTCGTGGTCGACGCTGCGTCCGTGGCGGGCGACCTGGAGACCGTGCTGGCCGGCTTGCGCGAGGCGCGCGGGGCGGGCGGGCTGCCGCGCGCCGTGCACCTGGTCACCGGCCCGTCGCGCACCGCCGACATCGAGCAGACGCTGATTCTCGGCGCGCACGGGCCGCGGCGCCTGCACGTGATCGTGGTGGGCGAGGCGGCCTGAGCGGCCCGGCAACACCGCACCATGAAACCATGCGGCGGCGCGGGCGTTGTCGTTCGGACACCTTCACCCGCGCGTCGTTCGCGGGCGATGTTTCACGCACCCAGGAGCCCCCGATGTCCACCGCCGAGAAGAAGCACGCCGTCGATCCCGAGCGTCGCGACAAGCCGCCGACCGGCAAGTCCAAGGAAGCCATGGACAAGAAGCTCGACGAGGCGCTGGAGGAGAGCTTTCCGGGCTCCGATCCGGTCTCGATCAGCCAGCCCGCGCCGAGCCCGCAGGACAAGGACGCGGACTGAGACGTCCGATGCCTTTTTGAAGCGTCTGTCCGCCCTTACCCCGCGGAGCGCCGAAGGCGCGTCGCGAAGGTTGAGGGCGGGCCCCCGCGGCCACATGGTTCGAGGCTCGCTTCGCTCGCACCTCACCATGAGGTCGGATGTGGGCCGTGTCGCCCGCGGTTGCCGGGTTGCCCGCCGATGAGCGGTTGCCCGGCGATCGGAAAGCCCGCGCTGCCGAGCCGCGGTCATCCCTGGACACCGCAGCCGTCGAAGCGAGTGCGGCAGCCGTGACACCCTCGGCTGCATTCACGATAAGACAATTTTCTTAAAGCGCCGGCGCGGCCGAGGCCCTAAGATGGCGCCGAACCGGCTGCGCGCATTCCGTGTGGCTGAACGATTCGACGACTGCCGAGGGAACGCATGTCTCGGAAATATTTCGGCACCGACGGAATTCGCGGACGCGCCAACGGCGTCATCACGGCGGATCTGGCGTTGCGGGTGGGGCAGGCCACCGGCCTAGTGTTCCGGCGCGGCGAGCACCGCCATCGCGTCGTCATCGGCAAGGACACGCGCCTGTCCGGCTACATGATCGAGACCGCCATGGTGGCGGGCTTCACCTCGGTCGGCTTCGACGTGCTGCTGCTCGGCCCGATGCCGACGCCGGCCGTCGCCATGCTGACGCGCTCGATGCGCGCCGACCTCGGCGTGATGATCTCGGCCTCGCACAACCCGTTCGACGACAACGGCATCAAGCTGTTCGGCCCGGACGGCTACAAGCTGTCGGACGACGACGAGCTCGGCATCGAGCAGATGATCGACGCCGACCTCTCCAAGAAGCTCGCCAAGTCGGCCGCGCTCGGCCGCGCCAAGCGCATCGAGGGCGTGCACGACCGCTACATCGAGTTCGCCAAGCGCACGCTGCCGCGCCAGCTCTCGCTGGAGGGCCTGCGCGTCGTCGTCGACTGCGCCAACGGCGCCGCCTACCGGGTGGTGCCGGAGGCGCTGTGGGAGCTCGGCGCCGAGGTGATCTCGTTCGGCGTCGACCCCGACGGCCTCAACATCAACCACGAATGCGGCTCCACCTCCCCACAAGCATTGCGTGCAAAAGTGCGCGAGATGCGGGCCGATGTCGGCATCGCGCTCGACGGCGACGCGGATCGCGTCGTGATGGTCGACGAGCAGGGCCATCTGATCGACGGCGACCAGCTCCTCGCCGTGATCGCCGAGAGCTGGCTGGAGGACGGCCGGCTGTCGAAGCCCGGCATCGTCGCCACCGTGATGACCAATCTCGGCCTCGAGCGCCATCTCGCCGGGCTCGGCCTGTCGCTGGTGCGCACCGCGGTGGGCGACCGCTACGTGCTCGAGCAGATGCGCGAGCAGGGCTACAATGTCGGCGGCGAGCCGTCCGGCCACATCATCCTGTCCGATTACGCGACCACGGGCGACGGCTTCGTCGCGGCGCTGCAGGTGCTGGCCGTGCTCAAGAAGCTCGATCAGCCGATGTCGAAGGTGTGCCGGCGCTTCGAGCCGCTGCCGCAGGTGACCAAGAACGTCCGTTACAAGAACGGCACCGGCAAGCCGACCCAGCACGCCAAGGTCCTGAGCGTGATCGCAGAGGCCGAGCAGCGCCTCAACGGTCACGGCCGCCTGATCGTGCGTCCCTCCGGCACCGAGCCGGTGATCCGCGTGACGGGCGAGGGCGACGATCCGGACCTGATCGAAGAGGTGGTCGACGACATCGCCGCCGCGATCACCGAGGTCTCGACGGCGGGCTGATCACGTCGCCTGCGCGCGCCGTGTCACGCGACGACACTGAAGGCCCAGCCTCTCGATCCGTCGCCGTCTGCGCAGGCGAGAGCTTTGCATCGTCTCTCCGTCGTCCCGCGGCGGCGTCAGCGCCGAGCCCGGGACCCATACGCCCTGTCTATCGTGAGCCACTGATGCCGGGGGTATGGATTCCGGGCTCGCGGACCTGCGGTCCGCGCCCCGGAATGACCGATTATGCAAGCCCTTGCCTTCGCGGAGCAGGACGGAGGAGAGGCTTCGAGTCCCGAGCCCGCGCACGACGCGTCATATGCGGCTCGCGCGATGCGTGGCGCGCACCGGTCGGGCGCCGCAGACGCCGCCGCCTCTCGGCAGGGGCCGCTCCGGCCCTCCCGGCCTCTCCCGCCACAGGTGTTAACCCGACGCGAATCGTGGAACCTGTCGGAACCCTTAATGGCAATTAATTATTAGGGTTAAGTTTTAGGGTTAAGTCGGCTTTAACTCTTGGTTGCCAATATCGTCCGGCCAGTGAGTAACAAGTCGGGTCGCGTCCTCGCGCCCTGCCACACGGAAGGACGTAGTCATGGCAAGCGTGAAAATGTTAGCAGTCGCGGGGTCGGCCGTGCTCCTCTCCCTGACTGCAGCCGGTGCCGCCGATCTCTCCCTCGCCCCGCCGCCCCCCATGCCGGTGGTCCAGGACTTCTCGGGCTGGTACCTGCGCGGCGACATCGGCTTCAGCAATCAGCGCGTGAAGGACATCTACAATGTCCTCGAGTCGACGCCCGGCACCTCGGTGACGACCCCGCACGCGTCGTTCGACGGCGCGCCGTTCTTCGGCCTCGGCATCGGCTACCAGTACAACAATTGGCTCCGCTTCGACGTGACCGGCGAGTATCGCTCGGGCGCGACGTTCCACGGCCTGCAGGTCGTCTCGTACAACGGCGCCGTGGTCGGAACCGACGAGTATTCGGCGACCAAGTCCGAGTGGACCGCGCTGGCCAACGTCTACGTGGATCTCGGCACCTGGTGGTGCGTGACCCCGTTCGTCGGCGCCGGCATCGGCGCGTCGTACAACCGCATCAGCAACTTCGTCGACGTGAACACGATCACGCAGGGCGTCGCCTATGCGGCCGATACGGGCAAATGGAACTTCGCCTGGGCCCTGCACGCCGGCCTCGCCTACAAGGTCACGCCGGGCTTCACGGTCGAGCTCGCCTATCGCTACCTCAATCTCGGCGATGCGGTGTCGGGCGACCTCGTCACCTATACGGGTGTCAACAACGTCGTGAACCCGGAGAACTTCAACAACATCACGTCGCACGACATCAAGCTCGGCGTCCGCTGGATGCTGCAGTCGCCCGAGCCCGTGTATCAGCCGCCGCTGATCCGCAAGGGCTGAGTCGCGACGGGAGCCTCTTCGGCCGGGCCGAGTCAGGTCTCGCGTAACGGTACCCGGTCGAGACAAGACGGCGCGGAGCCCCCCTCCGCGCCGTTTTAATCTTTTGTGAAGGGGTATGTCGCGGGGAGCCGAAAAGCTCCCCTTTTTCGTGTGCTGCGCCATGGTCACGCCATGTGGGTAACCCGGCATTAAGGTTAATGCCCGATGATCGGCATCGGTCGCGAGGCGTGCGGCCGCAGTCAGAGGATCAGTCCCATGCGTATCGCCGGCCTGTGCGGCCTCTTCCTCGTCGCTTTCGGCACCGCCGCGTCCGCCGCCGACATGCCGGTGCTGCGCGGCTCCCAGGGCATGACGTTCGGCGAGCCGGTCTATTTCCGCTGGCAGGGCACCTATGTGGGCGGGCATGCGAGCTATTCGTCCGGCACCTCCGACTTCTCGGAAGGCACCGGCGACCTGATCGCCTACATGCTCAACGGCACGACCATCGAGAGCGAGGCGCGTGTCTCGAAATGGACCACGCTGCCGCGCGCCGGGCTCTCCAGCGCCGGCTGGGGCGGCTTCGTCGGCTACAATGCGCAGTGGGACGACGCCGTGCTCGGCATCGAGCTCAACTACACGCGCTTCAACCTCTACAACAGCGCCAGCGACGCGGTCGGACGCTCGTTCCAGACCTCGGACGATTATTTCTACAACATCGGGGTGGCGAGCACCGCGTCCGTGAAGATGACGGATCTCGCCTCGCTGCGGCTGCGCGGCGGCTGGGCGGCCTCGTGGTTCATGCCCTATGGCTTCGTCGGCGTCGCCGTCGGGCGCGCCGACGTGACGCGATCCGCGACGGTCGAGCTGACCGCGACCGACGTCTCCGGAAGCTCGCCGACCCGGCCCAACCTGGCCTACGGGCCGGTCACCAAGACCGACGACCGCTCCGGCGCCTACGGGTTCGGGTTCTCGGCCGGCCTCGGCATCGACGTCGCCCTGATGGCCAACCTCTTCTTCCGCGCCGAGTACGAGTATGTGCGGTTCGGCGACTTCAACAACCTGACCATCAACGTGAGCACGGCGCGGGGCGGTCTCGGCCTGAAGTTCTGATCCGTCGCCGGCCGCTCCTCCGCCTCCATCCGCCCCGTCCGCCCTTTCGTCCGGCACCTCGGCACCTCTTTTTCGCGAGAAAGAGGCGACCGAGGGTTGACTCGCGCGTCGGTCTCTCATATTGCCGGCGGCGGGACACCCCTCCCCACCGAGGGGCGCCTATCTGAAAGGGTAGACACCATGACGACTGCTCCTGCCGCGCGTCCGCGCGTGCCCAATTTCTCGTCCGGCCCCTGCGCCAAACGGCCCGGCTGGTCCCTCCAAAATCTGGCAGACGCACCGCTCGGCCGCTCGCACCGTGCCAAGATCGGCAAGGCGAAGCTCGAGCGTGCCATCGAGCTCACCCGCACCGTGCTGAAGGTGCCGGCGGAGTATCGCATCGGCATCGTGCCGGCCTCCGACACCGGCGCCGTCGAGATGGCGCTGTGGTCGCTGCTCGGCGCCCGCCCGGTCACCATGCTGGCCTGGGAATCGTTCGGCGAGGGCTGGGTCACCGACGTGATCAAGCAGCTCAAGCTGAAGGACACGACGGTGACGACTGCCGGCTACGGCGACATCCCGGATCTTTCGAAGGTCGACTGGTCGAACGACGTCGTCTTCACCTGGAACGGCACCACCTCGGGCGTCCGCGTCCCGAACGGCGACTGGATCGCGGCCGACCGCGAGGGTCTCGCGATCTGCGACGCCACCTCCGCCGCCTTCGCGCAAAAGCTCGACTGGCCGAAGCTCGATGTCGTCACGTTCTCCTGGCAAAAAGTGCTGGGCGGCGAGGCGGCGCACGGCATGCTGATTCTCTCGCCGCGCGCGGTCGAGCGGCTGGTCACCTACAAGCCGGCGTGGCCGCTCCCGAAGATCTTCCGCATGACCTCGGGCGGCAAGCTCAACGAGGGCATCTTCAAGGGCGAGACCATCAACACGCCGTCGATGCTGTGCGTCGAGGACTATCTCGATGCGCTCGACTGGGCCGTGTCGATCGGCGGCCTCGACGCCCTGATGGCGCGTGCGAACGCCAATGCCGGCGCCATTGCCGACTGGGTGGCCAAGACCCCGTGGGTCGATTTCCTCGCCACCGATCCGGCGATCCGCTCCAACACCTCGGTGTGCCTGAAGGTGGTGGACCCGGAGATCGCGGCGCTGCCGGCCGATGCTCAGGCGGCCTTCGCGAAGTCGCTCGCCTCGACCATCGAGAAGGAAGGGGTCGGTTACGACCTCGGCGCCTATCGCGACGCTCCGCCCGGCCTGCGAATCTGGTGCGGCGCCACGGTGGAGCGCGACGACGTCGTCGCCCTGACCGCCTGGCTCGACTGGGCCTTCGCCAAGACCAAGGCGGCACTGCCCAAGGCGGCGTGACTCCTCCGCTTCGCCTGACGTCGGCGTCAGCAGCGAGCTCCGGATGATCGACACGAGAGCGAAGTGGTCGGGGCTTACCCCCCTCCCTGCCCCTCCCCCACAAGGGGGGAGGGAACGCAGGAGCCGCTGCGCTGGCTTGCTCGGATCGGACAGGGCTCGGCGGCGATGTCCTCGCGTCGCGCTGCAGCCTGCTCCCTCCCCCCTTGTGGGGGAGGGTCGGGGAGGGGGGTGGCCCCAGGCTCGAACGTCTCGGCCGTTCTCGCTCTCGCACTCAGCTCAAATTGCGTCATTTCCTCACCAGGAGGGGTGACGCCTCGAAACCCTTCACGATCGGATTCACACCATGGCTCCTCGCGTTCTCATTTCCGACGCGCTGTCTCCCGCCGCCGTGCAGATCTTCAAGGATCGCGGCATCGAGGTCGACTTCCAGCCGGCTCTCGGCAAGGACAAGGACAAGCTCGCCGCCATCATCGGCGACTACGACGGCCTCGCCATCCGCTCGGCCACCAAGGTGACGCCGAAGATCATCGAGCAGGCCAAGAACCTGAAGGTGATCGGCCGCGCCGGCATCGGCGTCGACAATGTCGACATCCCGGCCGCCACCGCCAAGGGCATCATCGTGATGAACACGCCCTTCGGCAACTCGATCACCACGGCCGAGCACGCCATCACCCTGATGCTCGCGCTCGCGCGCGAAATTCCGCAGGCCGATGCCTCGACCCAGGCCGGCAAGTGGGAGAAGAACCGCTTCATGGGCGTCGAGATCACCGGCAAGACGCTCGGTGTGATCGGCTGCGGCAATATCGGCTCGATCGTCGCCGACCGCGCTCACGGCCTGAAGATGAAGGTGATCGCCTTCGATCCGTTCCTGTCGCCGGAGCGCGCCATCGCGCTGGGCGTCGAGAAGGTCGAGCTGCCCGAGCTGTTCCGCCGCGCCGATTTCATCACGTTGCACACGCCGCTCACCGAGAAGACGAAGAACATCGTCAGCGCCGAGGCGCTCGCCACCACCAAGAAGGGCGTGCGCATCGTCAACTGCGCCCGCGGCGGCCTGGTCGACGAGGCGGCGCTTCGGGCGGCGCTCGATTCGGGGCAGGTGGCCGGCGCCGCCTTCGACGTGTTCACCGAGGAGCCGGCGACCAGCAATGTGCTGTTCGGCCATCCCAACGTGATCTGCACGCCGCATCTCGGCGCCTCCACCAGCGAGGCGCAGGAGAACGTCGCCCTGCAGGTCGCCGAGCAGATGTCCGACTATCTCTTGCAGGGCGCCATCTCCAATGCGGTGAACTTCCCCTCGATCACGGCAGAAGAAGCCCCGCGCCTCAAGCCGATGGTCGAGCTGGCGGAAAAGCTCGGCTCGTTCGCCGGCCAGCTCACCGAGACGGGTCTCACCAAGGTGCAGATCGTCTACGAGGGCGAGGTCGCCAAGATGAACACCAAGGCGCTGACCTCCGCCGCGATCGCCGGGCTGCTGCGCCCCATGCTGCAGGACGTGAACTTCGTCTCGGCGCCCGTGATGGCCAAGGAGCGCGGCATCGTGGTCGAGGAGGTGACGCGCGAGCACGAGGGCGACTTCGAGAGCCTGATCACGGTCGCGGTCGAGACCGAGCGGCGCACCCGCTCGGTCAGCGGCACGGTGTTCGCCGACGGGCGGCCGCGCATCGTCAACATCAAGGGCATCCGCATGGACGCCGAGTTCGGCAAGTCGATGCTCTACGTCACCAACGACGACGCGCCGGGCTTCATCGGCCGCTTCGCCTCGCTGCTGGGCGAGGCCGGCATCAACATCGCCACCTTCGCGCTCGGCCGTGACGCGCCCGGCGGCAACGCCATCGCGTTGGTCGAGATCGACGGCGAGGTGCCCGGGGCCGTGCTCGACAAGGTCGGCGCCCTGCCCAATGTCCAGCAGGCCCGCGCGCTGCGGTTCTGAGGTCGTCGCATCGCCCGCGACGATGACGGCGGCGGGCCCGGGCGGGCCCGCCGTTTTTTTTGGGCAGGCGATCGGCTGGCGGCGCGGTCGCGCCGCCGTGAATGCACCGGAGCGGCGCCTTCCATAATACCGGTTGCGGGGTGGGGCGCCGCATCGCACACTCGACACGATCGCTTCGGCGCGGGGGCGTCCATGCCTCGCAGTCGATCGAGGGTGCCGGCGCGCGCCGTGGGGAGAGCAGGGCATGTCGATGGTTCTGGCGGCGCTCGCGAAGGGCGCCTTCTCGTTCGTGCTGATGGCTGTGCTCGCCGCCGTTTGCGCCGGCGTCATCCGGTTGATCGTCCTGGTGCTGGCCCGCGGCCGGACGCGCACCCCGGTCGTCGCGCCGGAAATGACCATGACGGCGAAGCCGATTCGTGACGATTCCGCCGTCATCGCCGCCGTGATCGCGGCCGCCGCCCACATGACCGGCGCGCCCCAGCGCATCGTCTTCCTGGCCGAGCAGAAGCGCTCCGCCCATTGGATCACCGAGGTGCGGTCGCGTCACCACGGCGGCCACAGTCCGCATCGCTGAGCGGTTCCGTCAATCTCACCCGACAGAGTGCATCGGCATGCCCGACATCGCCATTCTCGACCTGTTCCAGGGCGTCGCCACGCTCGTGCAGGCGGATCCCCTCATCCTGATCGGCCGCGTCGCCCTGATGGGGCTCGGGGTACTGCTGATCTATCTCGGGCAGAGGGGCGTGCTCGAAGCCCTGCTGATGATCCCGATGGGGCTCGGGATGGCGACCGTGAACGCCGCGGTGCTGTTCCTGCCGGGCGGTAAGACCGGGACGCTGTTCCTCGATCCCCTCGCGTCCGGCACCGACGAGGTGATGGCGCAGCTGCAGATCGACTGGCTGCAGCCGATCTACACCTTCGCGTTCTCCAACGGTCTCATCGCCTGTCTGGTGTTTCTCGGCATCGGCACGCTGCTCGACGTCGGCTACGTGATGCAGCGGCCGTTCCGCTCGATGTTCCTGGCCGTGTGCGGCGAGCTCGGGACGCTAATCGCGTTCCCGCTCGGGGTGCTGATGGGTTTGACCGACAAGCAGGCGGCCGCGACGGCCACCATCGGCGGCGCCGACGGACCCATGGTGCTGTTCACGTCGCTGATCCTGGCCCCCGAGATCTTCGTGCCGATCACGGTCGTGGGCTATCTGTATCTCGGCCTCACCTATGGCGGCTATCCGTATCTCGTGAGATTGATGGTGCCGAAGCGGCTGCGCGCCATCGCGATGCCGCCCGACACCAGGCGGGCGATCACGGCGAGCGAAAAGATGGTGTTCGCCGTGGTCGCCTGCCTGTTGCTGTCGCTCCTGTTCCCGGTGGCCGCGCCGTTGTTCCTGTCGCTGTTCCTCGGGGTCATCGTGCGCGAAAGCGGGCTGAGCTATTTCTACGACCTGTTCTCGAACCAGATCCTCTACGGCGCGACCTTCTTTCTCGGCCTGGTGCTGGGCGTGCTGTGCGAGGCCGGCACCATCCTGCATCCGAAGGTGCTGATCCTGCTGGTGCTCGGCATCGTCGCCCTCACCTTCTCGGCGATCGGCGGCCTGTTCGGCGGATACGTGCTCTACTGGCTCTCGGGCGGCAAGTACAATCCGGTGATCGGCATCGCCGCCGTGTCCTGCGTGCCGACCACGGCCAAGGTGGCGCAGAAGCTGGTCACCGAGGCCAACAAGAACGCCATCGTGCTGCCGCACGCGCTGGGTGCCAACATTTCGGGTGTGATCACCAGCGCGATCTTCGCCGCCGTCCTGGTGAGCGTCTTGAAGGCCGGCTGAGACGGTCGCCACGCGGTGCTGGCGCCGGCCGTGATCACTCCGGCGGGCATGGTCGACGACGTGCCCGCGGTGTCGCAGAAGGTCGGCGAGGGCCGGAACGCCCGCCAGTCCCGCGCTACGGCGCCGGCTGGTCGGCCGGATGCAGCCGGGCGATCACCTCGTCGGTCGTCATCACGTCGCCGAAGAACAGCAGGAAGTTGTCCAGTGCCGCCGCGTGCTCCTGGTCCGTCCAGGTCGCATTGGCGTCCGACACCATGATCACGCGGTAATCGAGAGTCACGGCATGGCGCGCCGTCGTCTCGCTGCAGACATTCGTCGCGGCGCCGACGATCAGCAGCATGTCGATGCCCTCGCGCCGGAACGTCGCGTCGATCTCGGCCGGGCTCGGCACGAAGGCGCTGTAAGTGACCTTCCTGAACCGCAGGTCGTCGGGCGCGACGTCGAGCCCGCGATGAATCTCGAATCCCGGCGACGTCTCGTCGAGGCTCGCCTGCCGGCGCCGGAAACGCTCCTCGTTCATCGAATCCGCGAAGTGGTTCTTCCAGTGCTCGAGAGACCCCGTCGAGGTGGTCTGGATCCAGGCGACGCGGCCGCCCGCCTGACGGACCGCGGCGGCGAGCCGGTTGATGGTCGGGATGATCTCCCGCGCCTGGGCGACCGAGCCCGGATAGCTCTCCGCCACGAAGTAGTTCTGCATGTCGACGACGACCAGCGCGGTGCGGCCGGCGTCGATCCTATCGTGGCTGACGAGCGCGTCTCTGCGAGCCAGGCGGCGCTCCACCATCGAGCGTGACGGCGTGTAGGGGTGCATGGGGCTTCTCGTGCGGTGAGGGAAAGTGATGTCGGTGGACGTGTCTAGCGCGACAGGTTCGGCTGCAGGTCCACGTCGGCCTTGTTCACCCGCTTCAGCGTGGTGTCGGACAGAAGCACGATGTCCTGCATGGTGTCGAAGCCGGCGGTCGAGACGCTGCCGTCCGGGGTGAGGCGCTGCTTCGCCGCCTGGGCGACCTCCTCGGCGCGTTCCGTGCTGTAGCTCGGATACAGCGTCTTGACGCTCTGAACCGCGATCGCCGGGTTCTCCTGGATCAGGCGCGCGGCCTTTCCGACCGCCCGCACCAGGCCGCGCGCGACCTCGGGATGGGCCGTGACCCAGCGCTCGCGGCCGATCACGAGAAGCGAGGGGTAGGGCGAAGGCCGCCAGTCGAGGACGATCTTGAACTGGCCGTTCCGCGTGAACTCCAGGATCTCGGTGGAGGCCACCGTGCCGGCATCCACCTGATCCGAGGTCAGCGCGGCCTTCATCGAGGCGCCGATGCCGGCCTTGATGATCTCGACGTCGCGCTCCGCGTTCAATCCGGCCGAGGTGAGCGCCCAGCGGATCGTGTTGTCGGTCAGGCTGCCCGGCGCCGTGATGCCGATGCGCTTTCCCTTCAGCGAGGCGAGATCCGTGTAGGGGCGATCCGCCTTGGCGAGCAGCGCATAGGCGTGCCGCTCGTCGAGTCCGACGATGATGCGGGGATCGAAGCCGCGGCTGGCGAGGCGCAGGATATGGTCGGCGGCGCAGACGCAGAAGTCGATGCTGCCGCCCACGAACGCCTGAACGGCCGGGCCGCCGCCCTGGAAGTTGACGTACTCGGCCTGGATGCCTTCGGCCTTCAGGAAGCCCTGGTCGATCGCGACCTGCAGCGGCAGCAGGCCCTCGTTCACGTTCGCGGTGCCGAATTTCAGGACCGTCTGCGACAGGGCCGGCCGTGGTGCGGCCGCCAGGGTGGTCGCCACCAGGGCGAGCGTCATCCACAGGCGGGCGGTCTTGGGCAGGTGGAGCGGCATCTGTCTCATCAGTCGGGTCCTCGTCGACGAACGTGCAACAGGGGCGCGCCACCCGGACCGTGTGTCCGGCCGGTGGTCCGATCCGCGACGACGTCACGAGCCGGTGTGGGGAAGCCCCGATGCGGCGGGCCGGGATCGCCCCGGCGGAGCCGTGCCCCCATCGAATACATGCGGGTCCCACGGGTCAACGGACGAGCCCGAATTCGAAAGATCCGTTCGTCGGGAGGCCGGCGGAGAGATGATCCGTTCTCGGTATAGAAAGTATGCGGAGACGAATTTGCCGACAGTGGTGTCGCGGGACGGGCGGACGCGCCGACGCCCGAGTGCCGCCGTTGCTCACCCCGTGCCGCGTCCGGTCGATCGTCCTCAGGGCCGGTCTGCCCGGGCGCGGAGCCGGAGGGCGGGCCGGCCCGGTGCGCATGGTGTCTCGCTGTCCGTAACATGGAACATCGATGCCCCTCCGAAAGTCGGGGTATCCCGGGTCGCCTGCATGACAAAACGCAAAGCCTTCGCGGCCGCGATCTGGTCGGATCGCAACCATTGCTTGTCGACGTGCTCACTGCCGAGTGTCACTGCCGGCCGCGAGGCCGGGCGCAGGCCCGCCGGATGCGGATCTGCCGAACTGCCGAAATGAACCCCGAGGGGTGCGATCCGCCGGCGTGATCTCGGTCGGCCGCCGCTTTGCTCCCCGACGCGACGACGATGTGCAGCAGCGATGCGCCGTCTCACGACGGTGCGGCGGTGCACGACCACATTCGCCGGGAAGCGATCGCGGTCGCAGCGGGCGTCTGCATGCCCGGGCGACGGCACGGTGAGCGACGATCGACGGCAGCAGAGGGGAAACGTCATGAATGAAGCAGTCTATGCGCGGATTCGCGCAAATCCCAAGTTCGTGTCGCTGGTGGAGCGGCGGGGACGTCTCGCCTGGACGCTGGCCGCGATCGTCTTCGTGCTGTTCTACGCACTGGTGCTGACCATCGCGTTCGCGCCCGGCGTCATCGGCAGCCGCGTCGCGCCGGGCTCGACGCTCTCGGTCGGCATCGCGGCCGGCCTGTTCCAGTTCGTCTTCTTCTGGATCCTGACGGCGCTCTACGTGCGCAAGGCCAACACCGACTACGACGCGCTCACCGCCGAGGTGGTGGACGACGCCGTGGCGGCCGACGTCGCGGCGACCCGCGAGGCCGCGACGACCGCCGCTCCCGCCGCAGCCGCTGCCGTCACGCCGCCGCGCCTGCGCGAAGCCTCCGGAGGAGCCCGCCGATGACCCGCATTCCTCGTCTCGCGGCGACCGCGCTTTTCGGCACGCTCGCGCTCGCCGGCGCCGACGCGGCGCTCGCCGCCGGTCCGGCGCTCGGCGACGCCGCCAAATCGTCGATCAACATCCACGCCATCTCGATGTTCGTCGCCTTCGTGCTGCTGACGCTCGGCATCACCTACTGGGCGGCGAAGCGCACCCGCTCGGCGGCGCATTTCTACACGGCGGGCGGCGGCATCACGGGGCTGCAGAACGGCCTCGCCATCGCCGGCGACTACATGTCGGCCGCGACGCTGCTCGGCCTCACGGCCATGGTCTACACGACCGGCTACGACGGCTACATCTACATGATCGCCTTCTTCGTCGGCTGGCCCATCATCCTGTTCCTGATGGCCGAGCGGCTGCGCAATCTCGGCCGCTACACCTTCGCCGACATCACCTCCTATCGGCTCGACCAGGGCCGGGTGCGCACCATGGCGGCGGTGTCGTCGCTCACCGTCGTGTGCTTCTATCTGGTCGCCCAGATGGTCGGCGCCGGCCAGCTGATCAAGCTGCTGTTCGGGCTCGACTACGTGATCGCCTTGTTCATCGTCGGCGGTCTGATGATGATCTACGTCACCTTCGGCGGCATGATCGCCACCACCTGGGTGCAGATCATCAAGGCCGGCATGCTGCTGTGCGGCGGCACCTTCGCCATGCTGCTGGCGATGAGCCATTTCGGCTTCAGCTACGCCACCGTGGTGACCGAGGCGACGGCCGTGCACAAGCTCGGCTTCAAGCTGTTCCAGCCCGGCGCGCTGCTGGCCGATCCGGTCAACGCCGTCTCGCTCGGCGTCGGGCTGATGTTCGGCACCGCCGGCCTGCCGCACATTCTCATGCGGTTCTTCACCGTGTCGGATGCGAAAGCGGCGCGGAAATCGGTGCTCTACGCCTCGGCCTTCGTCGGCTACTTCTTCAACGTGATCTTCCTGATGGGCCTGTGCGCCATCGTCATCGTCGGCACCAATCCCGAGTTCTTCGAGAACGGGCAGGTCGGCGGCCGCATCATCGGCGGCGGCAACATGGTGGTGATGCATCTCGCGAAAGCCGTCGGCGGCGATCTGCTGCTCGGCTTCCTGGCGGCGGTCGCCTTCGCCACGATCCTCGCCGTGGTGTCGGGGCTGGCGCTCGCCGGCGCCTCGGCGATCAGCCACGACCTCTACTCGCGGGTCATCATGAAGGGCAAGGCCACCGAGCAGACGGAGCTTCGCGTCTCCAAGATCGCCTCGATCGGCCTCGGCCTCGTCGCGATCACGCTCGGCATCCTGTTCGAGCGCATGAACGTCGCCTTCATGGTGGGGCTGGCCTTCGGCATCGCGGCCTCGGCCAACTTCCCGGTGCTGATCCTGTCGATGTACTGGCGCGGCCTCACCACGCGGGGCGCCGTCGCGGGCGGCTATTCCGGCCTCGTCTGCGCCGTCGTGCTGGTGGTGCTGTCCAAGCTGGTGTGGGTCCAGGTGCTCGGCTTCGCCACGCCGATCTTCCCCTACGACCAGCCGGCGCTGTTCTCGATGCCGCTCGCCTTCCTGGTGACGATCGTGGTCTCCAAGCTCGATCACAGCCGCGCGGCGGCGGCCGAGAAGGCGGCCTTCGAGGACCAGTATGTCCGGGCCCAGACGGGGTTCGGCGCGGCGGGCGCCACGGCGCACTGACCGCGGAGGCGGTTTCGACAGGGGCGCGGCGGTGCCGCGTCCCTGCGAACGGTTTGCCTCGCCGTCCGCCCCGCGATACACAAAGGCCGCCCGGGATTGCGCCCGGGCCTGAAAACTCCGCCGGCCCGCGGGCGCGGCGGAGTTCGTTGTTCGGGTTTTCTCCATGAAGATTCTCAGGCATCGCCTGGCGCTCGCCACCGCCGCGCCGATCGAGATCGTCGACGTCACCGAGCGCGTGCGCGACTGGCTCGCCGGCACCGGCCTGCGCGACGGGCTCCTCACCCTGATGACGCTGCACACCACGGCGCGCCTCAACGTCAACGAGCGCGAGGAGCGGCTGCAGCGCGACATGGTCACGCTGCTCAAGCGCACGATCCCGCGCGACGGCGACTACCTGCACAATCTCGACACGGTCGACGGCCGCGACAACGCCCATTCGCATCTGCTCGGCCTGTTCATGAGCTCCTCGGAGACGATCCCGGTCGCCGATGGCGCGCTGGTGCTGGGCGGCTGGCAGTCGATCTTCTTCGTCGAGCTCGACGGCCCGCGCGAGAGCCGCAGCATCGAGCTGCAGCTTCTGGGAATTTGAGAATGACCCCGGACGACGTCGCCGGCTTCTTCGCCCGCCGGCAGGATCTCGACCCCGAGCTCTATCTGGAGCTCGACTTCACGTTCGAGTGCGCCGGCGATCCGCGCGAGGCGGCGGCGCATCTGTGCAGCGAGCAGTCGACGGCGCAGTGGCGCCGCGTCGGGATCGACGAGGATTTTCGCCCGCGTTTCGCGGCGAAGGTGTTGGACATCGACGCCGCGCCGCGCCGAGAGTTCAGCATCCCTGTGGCGGGTGTCGCGGCCGTGAACGTGCACGCGGTGCGGGTCACGCTCGCCCATCCGCACGGCAATTTCGGCCCGCGGATTCCCAACCTCCTCTCCGCCGTGTGCGGCGAGGGCGTGTTCTTCGTCCCAAAAATTCCGCTGATCCGGCTGGACGACATCCGCTTCCCGGCGTCCTACCGCGCCGCCTTCGACGGCCCGCGGTTCGGCATCGCCGGCTTGCGTGAGAAACTCGGGGCGCACGGCCGGCCGATCTTCTTCGGCGTCATCAAGCCGAACATCGGCCTGCCGCCGGAGCCTTTCGCCGCGCTGGGCTACCAGGCGTTCCTGGGCGGCCTCGACATCGCCAAGGACGACGAGATGCTGGCCGACGCGCCGTGGTGCCCGCTCGCCGCCCGCGCCGCGCTCCTGGGGGAGGCGGCCCGCCGCGCCGCGGCCGAGACCGGTGCGGCCAAGATCTATCTCGCCAACATCACCGACGAGGTCGACCGTCTGATCCCGCTGCACGACGAGGCGGTGGCGCAGGGCGCCGGCGCCGTGCTGGTCAACGCCATGCCGGTCGGCCTCTCGGCGGTGCGGATGCTGCGCCGGCACGCGCGCGTGCCGCTGATCGCGCATTTCCCCTTCATCGCGTCCTTCGCGCGGCTGCCGGCCTACGGCGTCCATTCGCGCGTGCTGACGCGGCTGCAGCGCCTCGCCGGCTTCGACGCCGTGATCATGCCGGGTTTTGGCCCGCGCATGATGACGCCCGAGGCCGAGGTTCTGGACTGCATCCGCGCCTGCCTGGAGCCGATGGGGAGCATCCTGCCGAGCCTGCCGGTGCCGGGCGGCAGCGACTCCGCCGCGACGCTCGAAAGCGTCTTCCGCAAGGTCGGCAGCGTCGATTTCGGCTTCGTGCCGGGCCGCGGCGTGTTCGGGCATCCGGGTGGGCCGGCGGCCGGCGCCCGCAGCCTGCGCCAGGCCTGGGACGCCATCGCGGCCGGCGTGCCGGTGAGCGAGCGCGCCGCCGCGCACCCGGACCTCGCCGCCGCGCTGAAAGCGTTCGGTCCGCACTGATCCGGACCCGGCCCGTATCCCTGTTGTTCCGAAAGCACGCCCGCGTAACTTCAGGAACGCTGAACGGGCGGTTCACGTAATTTGATTCCCACCCTATGACGGATTCGTGTCATCATTCCGTTACTCCATGCGCATCGAACGACATGGAGACCGGGACTGGAAACGGGGGGCGTCGGCACTGCGACAGTGGCCTGCGCTCAGACTGGGATGGAGGGGACCATGCGAACCGACGAGATCCGCATTCACCACCAGGCCGACGCCACCTGCCGCACCTGCGGCAGCACGGTCGAGGCCCCGCGCTTTTTCGACACCCGCGGCCATCACTACTGCGCCCCCGAATGCTGGGAGACGGTGGGCGACCGCGCCGCGAAGGCCCACGCCGCGATGGAGCTGCGCTGACCGCACGGCCGCGCCGCTCGGTGCCGCGCCGGTCGCGGCGGGCGGCTCACGGCCGGAACGGCCAGCGGATCGCCTCCCGGCGACCTGCGCCAACCAGACCGCGACCGGCCGCAGCAGCAGCCGGACCCGGAAATACCACGGCGACTCCGGCAGGCCGGCGATCCTGTCGCCGCGCGCGGCGTTGGCGATGTTCTGCATGTTGGCCGAAGCGATACCTATCGGCGCCTCGCGTGGGACTGATGGGGATCGCCTGCGGCTCCACCCATCGCACGGGCCGTCATCGTGACTCCCGCCATCCGACCACGTCCCACCTCATGGTGAGGTGCGAGCGCAGCGAGCCTCGAACCATGCGGCCCCGGCCAGGGGCGGCAGGCGTGGCGCAGCGAAAAGCCAACCTCTAACGCGCCGTGCGTTCGGAGGGCGGGTCGGTGCGCTGCGCGTGACCCGCAGGGCGGTCGTGGCTCACGCCGCGTCGTCGATCTCGATGCGCACCGACAGCCCCGCCGGGCCGGCGAGATCGACCAGCGCGTTGAGGCTGAACTCGTCCACCTGCCCGCACAAAAGATCGTTCAGCGGCGGCTGCGTCACCCCCAGCCGCCGCGCCGCCTCGGCCTGGCTTTCACCCGAGCCTCGATGCGGGTGCGCAGCGCGATCATCAGCGCCGAGCGGGCCCGCATGACGGCGGCCCCGGCCGCCGTGTCCTCCGGGGCATCCCACACGCTGTCGGAGTTTTGGGGGTCCATCATTATGGCCTCTGAAGGTCGCGCCGCCGATCAGTGTAGGGCGGGTCAGCGCGCCAGCGCGTAACCCGCCGACGAAACGAGCGGCGGATTACGGCGCTTCGCGCCTGATCCGCCCTCCGGGGTGATCCGCTCCACGCGCTACGCTCGC
>NZ_NPEX01000113.1 GCF_003258865.1 Rhodoplanes roseus
GCCGTGGGCGCGCCCCGACCCTTCCCCTCCAGGGGAGGGTGAAGGGGAGTCACAGCCCCTTGAGACGCTCCTCGTCCATCACCCGCTTGCTGTAGCTCCTCGCCGTGTAGAGGGCTGCGGCCGGATTGTGGCCGAGCACGCGGTCCTTGGTGATCAGGGTCGTCACCGGCGCGTCGGAGTGCTTGCAGAACAGCGCATCGTGGCCGACGCACAGGCCGATGATCACGTTGAGCTCGGTCTTCTTGCCGTTGAGCGTGAGCGCCTGCAGGACGGGGTTGCAGCACGCCTCGTAGCCGCCCGGCCGGACCTTCTGCGCGTCGGGCACGCCGATGTCGCATTTGTCGGTCGCGCCGATCTTGCACAGCACGGTCTGCGGCGTGAAGCCGCCGCGGCGCAGGATGGTGGCGAACAGCCGCGCCTCCTCGATCAGCCCGACGCAGGTGGCGATGCCGATCCGCGTCGCCCCGATGCGCCGCGCGAAGGCGAGCGTCTCCTCGACCCGGGTGAGCTTGCCGTAATACGTGCCCTCGACCTCGGCGGCGGCGCGCGCCAGCACGGCGTCCGGTCCGTCCTCGCGATACTGCGCCAGCGCGGTGTCCAGCACCTCGGGCGGCGTCGCGTCGGTGAGGCAGAACTCCGGCCTGTTGTGCTTCGGCTGATGACAATCGAGCTGCCCGCACTCGGAGCAGGTCGGTTCGGCGGGCTTGGTCATGATGCGGTCCGACGGCGGTCCGGCGCGCTGCGCCCGGCGGCCCGAACGACCGCGGCCCGCGCACCCGCCCGGATGCTACCGCGCGGCGGCGGGCCGGCCATGTCGTGCAACTACGAAGCCGCGGCGTCAGTCCGCGGACGCGGCGCCCCCGGGTGTCGGCAGCACGCGAAACACCAGCGCCGGCTCGGTGTCGGGCGGCACGCGCGTCACCCAGGCGGCGAGCAGCTCGCGTTGGCGCGCGAGCGTCTTCTGCAGGAACGGCAGATCCTCGGGCGGAACCGCGAGGCCGAGGCGGGCCAGCACCGCCTCCACGTCGTCCGATGGTCGTTCCGTCATGGTCGGCCCTTCCCAGCCTCGGCGTCAGTCGATCGACAGCTTGGCCTTGTCGGCGATCTCGCGGAAGCGCGTGAGATCGCTCGCCAGCTTCGCGGCGTGGGCGGCGCGGCTGCGGCGGTCGGCGGCGAACAGCTCCGTGCCCATGTCGGCGAGCCGGGCCTGCACCACCGGGTCGGCCAGCGCCACCTGGAGCGCCGCGTTGAGCGCGTCGAGATCGGCGGCCGGCGTTCCCTTCGGGGCGTAGAGGCCGTGCCAGACCTCCATGTCGACCTGCGGCAGGCCGAGCTCCCGCATGGTCGGGATCTCCGGGAAGCGCTTGTTGCGCTCCGGCGACGTGATCGCATAGGCCTTGATGGCGCCCGACGAGAGCTGCGGGAACGCGTTGGTGGTCTGGTCGCAGAGAATGTCCACGTGGCCGGCCATCACGTCCTGGAGAGCGAGACTCGTGCTCTTGTAGGGGACCAGATTGGGCGTCGTGCCGAGCACCTGGGAGAGCATCACGGCGCACAGATGCGATCCCGTGCCGATGCCGGCATTGGCGAAGGCGATCTTGTTGTCCTGCGCCTTGAGGCTCGCCAGCAGCTCCTGCGCGTCCTTCGCCTTGTAGCTCGGCGCCGCGGCGAAGACGTAGTGCCCGGTGTTGATCAGCCCAATCGGATCGAACGCCGTCGCGGTGTCGTAGCTGAGAGTCTTGTAGAGCACGGCCGACAGCGCGATGGTGGTGTGGATCAGCAGCGTGTAGCCGTCCGGCTTGGCGCGCGCCACCCGGGCCGCCGCGATGGTGCCGCCGGCGCCCGGCACGTTCTCCATCACGATCGGCTGACCGAGCTTCTCGGACATCTTCTGGCCGACCAGCCGGGCCACCGTGTCGGTGGCGCTGCCGGCCGGGAACGGCACGATCATGGTGATGGGCCGGCTCGGCCAGGTGTCGGCGACGGCCGGTGACGCGACGAGACCCGTCGCGGCGACGGCGCACGCGACGAGGACCGCGGAGAGCTTCAGGCTGAGGGTCAAGGCTGTCTCCTGGGTGGCACGGGGGAGGTCACGGCGGTCGTCGAGATCGTCATTCTGCGGCGGCCGTCGCCGGCATCGGCTGCTGTGCCGCGAACCAGTCGCGGATCCGGGCGCCGTTCCAGAACGCCACGCCCGGCCGGCTGCGGAACAGGTCGAGCATCTCCTCGAAATAGCGGATCCGATGGGCCGCGCCCGAGACGTAGGGATGCACGCCGAACGCCATGATGCGCACCGACTGCGCGCTCTCGGCATAGAGGCGGTCGAACGCGTCGGCGGCGCGCTTGAGCATCGCGTCGGACTCGTGCTGGCCACTGACCATGATGGTGATGTCGTTGATCTCCACCGTATAGGGCACCGACACGATCGGACCGGACTTGGTCTTCACCCAGAACGGCTGGTCGTCGAGGATCCAGTCGCCGAACCAGTCGCAGCCGGCGGCGGCGACGTGATCGAGCGTCTCGAAGGTCTGGGTGCGGCCCGGGCCGAGCCAGCCGCGCGGCCGATAGCCGAGGAACTTTTCCAGCGTGGCGAGCGACTGGTCGATCATGGCGCGCTGGTCCTCGACCTTGTGGATCGGCATCTGCACATAGCAGTGCGCCATGAACTCCCAGCCGGCGTCGCGCGCGGCTTCCGCCACCTGCGGACAGGTCTCGCAGACCTTGGCGTTGATCGAGATGGTCGGCTTGATGGCGCGCGCCTCGAACGCCTCGAGCAGCCGCCAGAAGCCGACCCGCATGCCGTATTCGTGCCAGGTCCAGTTCGGCATGTCGGGCACGGCGCCACTGGCGCCGCCGGGCGGCGGCGAGGCCTGGCGTGCCATCGGCCGCTCCAGCTCCCACTCCTCGATGTTGATCACGGGCCAGACGATCAGCCGCGTGCCGTCGTCGGTCTTCAGCGCCGGCCGGCGGAACGGCGAGGAGAAGTCGAAGCGCTCGCGCGGATGCATGGCGGTCACCTCTTGTCGTGAGCGGGTTTGAGCTATTGCGCGCGACCGGGTCACGGCCGCGCCGGGTCCAGGTCGGGGCGGCGCCGATGAAAGCCGGTCGCCGTCTCGTAGGCGTGCGCGACCCGCAGCATGGTCGCCTCGTCGAAGGCCTTGCCGAGAACCTGCAGCCCCATCGGGAGGCCGGACTGCGAGAATCCCATCGGCACCGAGACGGCCGGCGTGCCGGTGACGTTGAACGGCGTGCGCGCCTGGCGGTCGTAGGTGCGGTCGACCTCGGCCTCGTCGGCGATGGCGCAGGGCAGCTCCAGGCTGGAGACGCACAAGGCCGCGTCGACGCCGGCCATCGCGGCCGCGAACTCGCGCGCCAGCAGCGTGCGCATCTGCTGCGCCCGGATGTAGTCGGCGGCGGACAGGAAGGCGCCGGGCAGCAGGCGGGTGCGGCCGCGCATGCCGTAATCGGCGATGCGGCTGCGCAGCCACGGCTCGTGCACGGCGAAGCCCTCGGCCTGCAGGATCAGCCGGCCGCAGCCCGCATAGGTGTCGAGCGGCGACAGGCGCAGCGGCACCAGCTCTGCGCCGAGCGCTTCGAGCTGGCGGCAGGCTGCCTCGAAGCCGTCGCGGATTTCCGCATTGGCCGCCGCGGTGAATGCTTCGATGACGCCGAGCCGCAGCCCCTTCACGCCTTGCGAGATTCTGCTGCGGAAATCCGGCGCGGGGTGCGGGACGGCGGCCGGATCGTCGGGATCGGCCGCGACGATCGCCTCCAGCAGCACGGCGCAGTCCGCCGCCGTGCGGGCGAGCGGACCGACATGGTCGAGCGAGAAGGACAGCGGGAACACCCCGGAACGCCCGACCACGCCGTAGGTCGGCTTCAGGCCGGCGACGCCGCAGACGGTCGCCGGATGGCGGATCGATCCGCTGGTGTCGGTGCCGAGCGCGACCGGCGAAAACCCGGCCGCCACCGCGACGCCGGAGCCGCTCGACGAGCCGCCCGGATGGCAGTCCGGGTTCCACGGATTCCGGGCCGGCGGCCACGGCAGGTCGAAGGACGGGCCGCCGGTGGCGAACTCGTGCAGCGCCGTCTTGCCGATCAGCACGGCGCCGGCCCGGCGCAGCCGCGCGATCACGAAGGCGTCGCGCTCGGCGACATGGTCCACCCGGATCTTCGAGTGCGCCGAGGTGCGCTGTCCGGCGACGTCGAAAATGTCCTTGATGGCGATCGGCACGCCGTGCAGCGGCCCGCGCCAGCCGCCGGCGGCGATCTCACGCTCGGCCGCCCGCGCGTCGCGCAGCGCGCCGTCGCGGTCGACCGAGACGAAGGCGTTCAGGCGATGGTCGTAGCGGTCGATCCGGTCCAGGAAAGCCGAGACGTAGTCGACCGGGGAGAGGGTGCCGGTCCGGATCGCTTCGGCCGCCTCGGGCAACGACAGGTCGGTCGGATCGGTCATTCGGGCCTCGGTGTCGTCCGGTCGGACGCGAGGCAGATTATTCCATATCGGACTTTTCGGTCAATTGTCATTCCATGCTGAAAAGTTAGGCGGGCTGCCTCACCCGGTGCCGTCGCGGTGCCGCTTCGCCGGGCGGGCCTCTCCGGGAGCATCGACGAGCGCGTGCAGTCCGGCGACCAGAGCCTGGGCCGGTTCGGACAGCGGCAGCGAGCGGTTGCGCACGATGCCGATCGTCTCGGACGGCAGAAACGCCGCCAGGCTGACGGTGCCGAGCCTGGGATTTCGCCCCGTGCTGGCCGCCCCGCGGAGCCCGACCGCCAGCCCGACGCCGAGCTCCACATAGCGTTCGAGCTGGTCGATGCCGTCGACCTCGACGGCGACCTCGTAGGCGAGGTCGAGCCGACGGAACTCGCCTTCGAGCAGCGCCCGCGTCTGGGTGTGGAAGCGCGGCAGCACCAGCGGGTGCCGTGCGACCTCGGCCAGCGACGCCGGCGCGGTCGTCACGAAGGCATGGTCGGCCGGCGTGATCAGGATGCGCTCGGAGGGAAACAGCCGGTCGAAGGCGAACTGCCTTGCCGATCCCGAGATCGGCGCGACGGCGAAGTCGACGCTGCCGGTCTGCACCAGCTCGAACACCTCCTCCTTGGTGGCCGAGCGGATGCGCACCCGCGCCGCCGGCCATTCGGTCCGCAGGGCGCGCACCGCCTCCGGCAGCAGGTCGCTGACATAGCCGTGCGGGACCGCGATGTTGATCGGGGCCGTGACGGCCATCGGCCCGCAGCGGTCGAGGTTCTCCAGCCCCTCGAGCAGCGGCTCGGCCATGCGGAACAGGTTGCTGCCGGCCGCGGTGAGCCGCAGCGGCCGCAGCCCGCGCTCCACCAGGGTGCGGCCGAGCTCGGCCTCGAGCCGCTTGACGTGCTTGGTGACGGCCGGCTGGCCGATGCCCAGCGCGGCGGAGGCCTTGGAGAAGCTGGCGAGCTTCGCCACCATGCAGAAGCTCTTGAGTTCCTTGATTTCCACGCGTCGGCTCCTCCCCGGACCGTTCGGATATCCACCAAACCGCCCGGATTGGCCAGCCCGTCGGCCGCCGCGTGCGACCGGCATCCGCGTCCATGCCGGATCCGCGGGAGGATAAACCATCTGCCGTTCGGTCTAAGAAGAGGAGACGGTTTCCTTGACTTCGGGGGCTCCGATGGAAAGATCTCGATGACCCATGATGAGGTCCTCCGCGCGTGCCGGGCGCCGGACTTGCCTTCGGAAAGGACGCTCGTGAGCACCGCGACCGCTCTCCACGCCAATCTGGCGCGCCGCCCGCTGGTCAATGCCGACCGGATCTGGACTCGTCTGCGCGACGAGGCCGAGACCATGCTGCGCACCGCCCCCGAGTTCGGCGCCCTGGTGATGTCGACCATCCTGGGCGCGGACGGCTTCGAGGACGCGGTCGGCCGCCGGATCGCGGCGCGGCTCGCCAATGCCGACATCTCGGTGGCGATCCTGCGCGACGCCTTCCTGCGCGCCCATGCGGACGATCCGGCGATCGGCCGCGCCGTGCGGGCCGACGTGCTGGCCGTGATGGACCGCGATCCCGCCACCGCGCGGCTGATCGAGCCGGTGCTGTTCTACAAGGGGTTCCACGCCATCCAGTGCCACCGTCTGGCGCACTGGGCGTGGCGGCGCGACCGGCGTGATCTGGCGCTGTGGCTGCAGAGCCGCTCGTCGGAGGTGTTCCAGACCGACATCCATCCGGCGGCGCCGTTCGGGCAGGGCATCTTTCTCGACCACGCCACCGGCCTGGTGGTCGGCGCCACCGCGGTGGTCGGCGACAACGTCTCGATCCTGCAGGGCGTCACGCTGGGCGGCACCGGCAACGAGACCGGCGATCGTCATCCGAAAATTCACAACGGCGTGCTGATCGGCGCCGGCGCCAAGATCCTCGGCAATATCGAGATCGGCCACTGCGCCCGGATCGCCGCCGGCTCGGTGGTGCTGAAACCCGTGCCGCCCGCCACCACGGTCGCCGGCGTGCCGGCCCGCGAGGTCGGCCCGGCCGGCTGCTCGGAGCCGGCCCGCAGCATGGACCAGATCCTCGGCGAGACCGCCTACGAGTCCTTCGTCTACGTGATCTGATCGGTCGACGTGATCCGCCCGCGCGTCAGCGCAGGGCGGCCTTCTCGGAGGCGGCCGGACCGGTCCCGTCCGCCAGAATGGCGTCGAGGTCGCTCCCCAGCCGCTCGACGATGTCGCGCGCCGGCATGAATCGGGAAAACAGCGCCCGCGGGTCCGCGAGCCAGACCGATCGCCGCTCCTGCAGCGGTGCCAGGGTGGCGCGGGCCAGCGCCATGTTGCCGCGGCGCGCCGCAAGCAGGGCGCGGGCCAGCACGTTGACGTCGTAATCACCCGGCATCCGGTCCACCGACAGGGCGGCGGCGGCGAGATCGTCGGTCAGATAGGCGACCAGAAAGAGCGCCCAGGTCAGCGGCAGCGGATTCGACACCGTGCTGCTGCGGGCCTGCATCAGCAAGTCCGACCCGCGCTTCAGGTCGCCGGTCGTCACGAGCTGTCCGCCGACCTGCATGAGCACCCGCACGTCGTAAGGATTCAGCGCGAGCGCCTTCTCGCCGTGCTCGAGGCCGTCCTGGACGAAGCCGCGCGCGACCTGAACGTTCATGAGCGTGTAATGGGCGCGGGCGCTGGTCGGCGAAAGCTCGACGGCCCGGCGGGCGAGCGCCACGGCCGGCATCAGCACGTCGGGTCCGGCATAGCCGAACATGTAGTCGCGGACATGCAGGCGTGCGAGCAGCACGTGGCCATAGGCGAAGCCGGGGTCGTCGCGGATCGCCGTCTCCAGGCAGGCACGGGTTCGCTCGCGCAGCTGCGGATCGAAGTAGCGGGCGAGCTCGGCGGCATCGAGCACGCAATGATAGGGCGAGGACGGCCGGTCGCCGAGCTTGCGCCGCTCGGCCGCGGGGATCACCCCGAAGGGCTGCAGCAAGGCGCTGGTGATGTCGAGGAGGAGGCGATCCGGCATCCTCGGGTGGGCGGTCCCGCTGTCCTCGACGGCGTAATTGTCGTGCCAGACGACGGCGCGGTCCGGCATCGAGATCAGGCGGAGACTCAGGATCGTCTGTCCTTCCCCGGCGCGGCTGAGCGCCGGGACCAGGACATAGCTGAGTTCGTTCGGATCGGTGCCGGGCGCGGTCTCCGGCTTGTTCGGATCGGTCGCGACGACGACGATGTCCTCGAAACGGGACAGTGCGTTGATCAGCTCGTCCTGCAGCACGGCGGGCTCGATCACCTCGCCGGCGTGCGGCCCGACGGTCGCGACTGGGGCGATCGCGATCCGCGGCTCGCCCCGGCGCCACGGGCTTGCCGTCGCCCGCTCGGCCCGCGGTCCGGGGAGCGGCTGCAGGTTGCGTCCGTCGATGACGAAGGCGTCGAGCAGCGCGTAGACGACGACCGCGATCAGGACGAGGCCGACGGTCGGCACGCGGAACGCGTGACGGGCCGGTGCGTCGGCCGGGGCCGCACTCGCGCTCGCCGCCGGAGGCGGTATCGGCGCGACGTCCGTTGTCGCGAAGTCCACGGCCTCGGATTCAGCGAGCTCGGACGCCGCGGCCTCGGGCGGAGAGTGCCGCGTGAACGTCGGCACGTAACGGCCGAGCGGTAGTGTGATGCGGATCTCGTCGTCGCGGCCCGCATCGGCATAATACCGTGCGAGCTCCTGGCGCAAGCGGGCGGCTTCGGTGCGGACGATCGACTGGCTGTTCGGATCGAAGCTCGCGTCGCGCCCGAGCGCCTCCACCGCGATGGTGTAGCCCTTGATCTGATCAGCTTTGCCGGCGAGCGTGCGTTCCACCACGTATCGCAGGAATCCCGCGATCTGGGGTGAATCCCGGAAGCGCGGGCTGTCGACGATCCGCGTCAGCGCCGCGACAATGGCGGCGTCCGACGGGCGAGAGGTATCGCCCTGCTCCAGCAAGATTAGATCATCCTGAGTATAGATCGGCCGGCTCGAAGACGAGCCGCGGCTGCGATATTCGGCGGAAGGCAGCCACATCGGGTCACAATTTTGAATAACAAGAAATACGCATTTGCGCGCAATGCGGGCTTGTGTCCCCCACACGTCATAGCCCGGCCGAACCCGGCGAGGTGACGGTCGTGGCTGCATCTGACTGTCAAATGACCCGTCGCGGCGGCCGAAAATAAGATCTCGGTAACCATCCGGGCCGAAAGCTGCGGCGGAAATGTCTCGTCGCGGCGGAGATCAGGATGCGTCAGGGGAATGGCATCGGTGGGGATCGGCGCAAGGCGCGGAGCGACGCGGAGCGGATGGCGCTCTGTGTGTTGCGCGCCGATCTGCCACGTCTGCGCGGCGCGTTGGACATCTACGCGCGGTGCATCACCGATCTGGTCGAGGACCTGCGGGGCTCGGACGGCCAGGCCGCCCGGAGTCGCGCGTTGCTCGCCGGACTTCGCCGTGAGCACGACGACGCGCTGGCGGATCTGGATCGACTGGTCGGGCTGCTCGAGGCCGGAGTCTCGGAGACACACGGCGCGAGTCCGGCCGCCGCCGCGGCGGAAGACTGCTGAGACCCGGCCGATCGGCGGCGCTCGACGCCGCGGACGAAGACGTCGGCCGCGGGATGCGGTCGACTGGAGAGTGACATGTCATTGTCGAACGTGAAGATCCTCTACAAGATTCTCGGCTGCTTCGTGCTGCTGCTGGCGGTCGTCACCGGGGCCGTCTGGTTCACCGCGAGCCGCATGATGGACATCGATACCACCTACACGGTGATCATCGAACGCGACGTCGCCGGAATGAAGGCCGGGCTGCGGGCGAACCAGGAGGTGTTCAACTTCGGCCGGCTGATTTGGCGGCTGGTGGCCCAGCGGGATCCGGTCGAGAAGAAGCGTACGATCGACGAGATCGCCGCCAACGACAAAGCTTTCCTGGAGCACATAGAGGCCGCCAAGACCGGGCTTCCGCAGTTCGCGGCACGGTTCGACAGGGCGCGCGACATGTTCGCGAGCATCCACGTCGAAGCCGCCGCGGTCGTCCGGGCCGTGTTGGCCGACGACGTGGCTGCCGGGGTGGCGGGCGCCGAGGCGCTGCAGAGGTCCACCGGGGAGATGCGCCAGTACATGCGCACCATCACGGCGGAGGTGGAGCAGTCGCTCAAGGCGCGGTCCGACACCGCCACCGACGAGACGGTGGCGACCATCAGGCTGACGATCGTGACGATCTCGATCGCGGCGGCCGTGGTCCTGGCGCTCGCCTTCGCGGTGGTCCAATTCGGCGTCGCCAGACCGCTCGGCATCCTGTCCGGCACCATGGAACGGCTCGCCGGCGGCGACCTGGCGGCCGAGGTGGCCGGTGCGGAGCGCAAGGACGAGGTCGGGCTGATGGCCCGCAGCGTCGCGGTGTTCAAGCAGAACGGGATCGAGGCCCAGCGGCTCCGCCGCGAGCAGCAGGAGATCGAGGCCCGCGCCGCCGCCGCCCGCAAGCAGGACATGGCCCGCATGGCGGACCAGTTCGAAGGCGCGGTCGGCACCATCGTCGGCGCGGTGTCGTCGGCCGCCACCGAGCTCGAGGCCGCGGCCTCGACGCTCACCCGCACGGCGCAGACGACCCAGGAGCACTCGGGCGCCGTCTCGGCCGCCTCCGAGCAGGCCTCGGCGAACGTCCAGAGCGTCGCCTCGGCGACCAACCAGATGGCGGCCTCGGTGACCGAGATCAGCCGGCAGGTCCAGGAATCGACGCGGATCTCGGCCGAGGCGGTGCGGCAGGCCGAGAAGACCGACGGCCGCATCGGCGAATTGTCCGAAGCGGCGGCGCGGATCGGCGACGTCGTCAAGCTGATCACGGCCATCGCCGAGCAGACCAATCTGCTGGCGCTCAATGCGACCATCGAGGCCGCCCGCGCCGGCGAGGCCGGCAAGGGCTTCGCCGTGGTGGCCCAGGAGGTCAAGGCGCTGGCCGCCCAGACCGGCAAGGCAACGGGCGACATCTCGGCCCAGATCGCCAGCATGCAGGCAGCGACGAGCGACTCGGTCGCGGCCATCAAGGAGATCGGCGGCACCATCGGCCGCGTCGCCGAGATCGCCTCGACCATCGCGGCCGCCGTGGAAGAGCAGGGCGCGGCCACGGGGGAGATCGCCCGCAACGTCCAGCAGGCCTCGGCCGGCACCACCGAGGTTGCCCGCAACATCGCCGACGTGAATCATGGTGCCGAGGAGACCGGGGCGGCCTCCGCCCAGGTGCTGTCGTCGGCGCAGTCGCTGTCGAAGGACAGCAACCAGCTCGCGCGCGAGCTGGCCTCCTTCCT
The DNA here is from genome assembly GCF_003258865.1 of Rhodoplanes roseus. Classification (GTDB taxonomy): domain Bacteria; phylum Pseudomonadota; class Alphaproteobacteria; order Rhizobiales; family Xanthobacteraceae; genus Rhodoplanes; species Rhodoplanes roseus. Next base: position 10,783 of record NZ_NPEX01000113.1, read on the forward strand.
GGCGACCGTGCGGGCCGCCTGACGGAGCGAGTGGTATGATGCGGTGTCGGCGGCCAGCCCGCCGGCGTCGCGACAAACGGAGCGGTGCCGCCGATGGCCACGGGCCCCACGACACTGCCGTATCGCGCCGTCTTCGTCAGCGCCCTGCTGGTCTGCGGGCTGGCCACCGTCGCAGTCGGGCTGTCGGTCTGGCAGAGCCGCTCCGACGCCATCGCCGAGGCGGTCAGGAGCGACAGCAACACCGCGCTGTTCCTGGCCCGGCAGATCGAGCACGTCGTCCGCGAGGTCGACGGCGTCGTCAGGGACTACCGCGACCTCGCCGAGATCTTCACGATCACGGCCGACGACGGCTTCCACGGGCAATTCGCAGCCGCCTCGCTGCGCGACTGGATGACGGCGCAGATCAAGTCCATGCCGCATGCGCATCATCTGTCGATCGCCGACGTCACCGGCCGCATCGTCATGTCGACGCATCCGGCGTCGCTCGGCGCCGTGACCATCGCCGACACGGACACCTTCACGGTGCTGCGCGACGCGCCGGACGACGCATTGCTCGTCTCGCGCCGCCCGAGTCACGCGACCGGCGAGCCCGTCCTGGTCGTCGCACGCCGGGTCCACGGCCCGAACCGCGTGTTCCGCGGCATCGTGATCGTCAGCATCGCGGCGAGCCAGTTCGACCGCATGTACAACGCGTCCGGCTTCCTGCCGGACCAGACCTTCTCGTTGTCGCGGCGCGACGGCACGGTCCTGCTGCGCTATCCCTCCGACGGCGCCTTCGCCCGGGTCCCGGCCGGGTGGCCGTGGCATGCCAGGGTGGCGGACGGGGGCGGCAGCTACCGCTCGCCCGGGCTGTTCGACGAGGTCCCCCGCTGGGTCTCGGTGCAGCCGCTGTCCGACCTCGATCTCGTGGTCGCGGTCACCAGTCCCGAGGCGATCGTGCTGGGAAAGTGGCGCGCCCGCTCGGCCTATGCAGCGTTCGGCGCCGTCGCGCTGCTGTCCTGCCTGGCCGTCCTGCTGGCGATCCTGGCGCGGCAGCTCCGCCAGCTCGTCGTGTCCCGGCGGCAGCTCGCCGAGCAGTCGGAGACGCTGGCCGGCTCCAATACCCGGCTGCGCCAGACCAATGCGCAGTTCGCCGCCACGCTCGCCCACATGTCGCAGGGCCTGTGCATGTTCGACGCCGCCGGCGTGCTGCGGGTCTGCAACGACGAGTTCCGCCGCATCTACGGGATGCCGGCCGAGCTCGGGCCGGGCTGGACGCACGACGACGTCGCGGCCGAGCGCGCCCGCCGGCTGAAGCGGCAGATCGTCCGGCCGGAGCCGGTGGACGACTTGTTCGACTCCGCGCCTGCCGGTGCGACCACGGGGCTGGTCGAGCTCGACGACGGGCGGGTGATCGCCGTGACCGAGAGCCCGACCGGGGACGGCGGCTTCCTGGAGACCCACGAGGACGTCACCGACCGCCATCGCCACGAGGAGCGCATCGCCTTCCTGGCCCGCTGCGACTCGCTCACCGGGATTCCGAACCGCGGGAGCTTCCTGGAGCGGCTGCAGGCGGCGTGGTTCGCCCAGCGCGCCCGGGGCGAGCGCTTCGCCGTGCTGATGATCGATCTCGACCGCTTCAAGGACGTCAACGACTCCGCCGGCCACGCGGTCGGCGACCTGGTGCTCCGCCAGACCGCGGCGCGGCTCGCCGAGGGGCTGCAGCACGGCGACACGCTGGCGCGGCTCGGCGGCGACGAGTTCGCCGTGATCCGTCCGCTCGGCAGCGGCGACGGACCGGCCGCCGAGGGGGACCGGACCGGCCGCGACGCGGCCGCGGCGCTCGCGGTCCGCATCCTCGAGCTGATCGCCGTGCCGCATACGCAGGGCGGCGAGACGCACGTGGTCACGGGCAGCATCGGCATCGTGCTCGCGCCGGGCGACGGCGAGGAGCCGTCCGACCTGATGAAGAAGGCCGACCTCGCGCTCTATCGCGCCAAGGCGAAGGGTCGCGACGGCTTCGTGTTCTACGATCGCGCCATGACCGAGGAGGTCGAGGCGCGCCACCGCGTCGAGATCGATCTCAGGCAGGCGCTGCTCGACGACGCCTTCCGGGTCCACTACCAGCCGATCGTCGACGTCGCGTCCGGCCGCATCTGCGCCGTCGAGGCGCTGGTGCGATGGCAGCACGCGGCGCGCGGCTTGGTGGGGCCCCGGGAGTTCATCTCGGTCGCCGAGCAGACCGGGCTCATCGCGCCACTCGGCGAATGGGTGCTGCGGACCGCCTGCGTCGAGGCGGCGCGCTGGCCCGCGCACGTCAAGATCGCCGTCAACGTCTCGCCGGTGCAGTTCCGGCGGCCGGGGCTGTTCGACAGCGTCGTGCGGGCGCTGCACGACGCGGCACTCGCGCCCGACCGGCTGGAGCTGGAGATCACCGAATCGGTGCTGCTCGATCACGAGGAGCGGAACGTCTCGGTGCTGCACCAGTTCAGGAGCCTCGGCATCGCCATCGCGCTCGACGACTTCGGCACCGGCTACGCCTCGCTCGGCTATCTGACCATGTTCCCGTTCAGCAAGATCAAGATCGACCAGCGCTTCACCCGCGACGTGATGACCCGGGCGGATTGCGGTGCGATCGTCTGCTCGGCGGCCGCACTCGGCCTCAGCCTCGGCATGGCCGTCGTCGCCGAAGGCATCGAGGCCCGCGAGCAGCTCGACATCGTCCGGATCACCGGGGTGACGCAGGCGCAGGGCTTCCTGTTCGGCTATCCGGTCCCGGCCGCCGAGATCGAGGCGCGCCTGGCGGCGGACGAGCCGGCCGACGCCAACGGCGCGGCCGGCCGGTCGTGAGCGGAAACGGCGACCCGGCTGCCGGCGGAGCTCGAGCCTCGACTCACTCCATCTTCAGGCCGAACTCCTCGATGATCGGGGCGGCATCGGCCGCCGACTTCTCGATCACGGCCTGGAACTCCGGGATCGTCGAGGACGCCGCGACCGAGCCGGAGCGCTCCACCAAGGCGCGGTACTCGGGCGACTTGACGATCGGCACGATCTTGCTGTTGAGCAGATCGAGGACCGGCTGCGGCGTGCCGGCGCCGGCGCAGATGCCGAGCCAGGCGAAGGCGACCAGCGGCACGCCGCTCTCCTCCAGGGTCGGCACGTTCGGCGCGGACTTCAGGCGCTCGGTGCCGGTCACCGCGATGATGTCGACCTTGCCGCCTTCGTAGAGCGGCATCACCACCAGCGGCGGCCCGACATAGAGGTGGTTGCGGCCGGCGACGATCTCCTGCATGGCGTCGGCCGCCCCCTTGTAGGGGATCGCCGTCATCTTGATCCCGGTGAGCTTCTCGAGCTGCTTGGCGACCATGTTCTGGAACGAGCCGACGCCGAGATGGCCGTAGTTCACCTCGTTCGGATGCGCCTTGGTGTAGTCGACCAGCTCCTTGAAGGTCTTCACCGGCAGCGACTTCGAGATGCCGATGGCGTAGTCGTAGCGCGCGATCAGCGTCACGGGCGCGATGTCGGAAAGCTTGTAGCCGGGGTTCTTGTAGAGGACGGTGTTGACCGGATCGAGGTACGAGCAGGCCAGCAGCGTGTAGCCGTCGCGCGGCTTCGACAGCACGTCGCGGATCGCCAGCATCGAGCCGGCGCCCGGCTTGTTCTCGACCACCACGGGCACGCCGAGCGCGGCGCTGAGCTTGTCGGCCAGGAAGCGCGCCGGGACGTCGGTCGGTCCGCCCGCCGTGAAGCCGACGACCAGGCGGATCGCCCGCGACGGAAACGCGTCGGTCTGGGCCGCGGCCGGGGCCGCGCCGGCGAGAAGCGCCAGGAGGGCGAGGCCGGCGAGCGGCGTCGGCGTGAAGCGTCGGAGTGTCATCGGGGGTTTCCTCGTGATCTTGTTCTGCTTGGGGTCGTGGTCGGTTCGGTCGCGTCAGGGCAGGAAGTCGGCGAGGTCGACGGTCTCCAGGCCGGGCGGCAACGCCATGTCGAAGCGGGCGCGCTCGGTCGGCAGCGTCACGGCCGGCTTGGTCGCGTCGATCATCCATTTGGTGCCGACGCGCTGGAACGCCTCGACGCCCGGCACCACGGGCGAGGCGTTGTCGAGCCCCCACACCCGCGTGTTGGGGATCGTGATCACGTCGCGGTCGGCGCGAACCCGGGTCGAGATCGACCACATGATCTGGCGCAGATCGGCGGCGTCGATGTCGTCGTCCACGGCGATCGCCATCTTGGGCTGCTGATAGGGGCCGGCCAGCGCCGCCATCAGGGCGGTCTTGGCCTGGCCCTCGAAGCGCGGCCGGATCTTCACCACCAGCGTCATCAGGCCCGACACGGTGAGGACCCGCACGTCGAGCAGGTCGAGGCCGCCGTCGACCTTGCGCAGATGCTCCAGCGTCGCGATCTCGATGCCGAGCCCGGTGGTCGACTGGGTGTCGGTGGTTGGGAAGCCGCAATGCAGCGCGTAGTAGATCGGGTCGCGCCGCCGGGTGATCGCCTTGATCCTCAAGACGTGGGCGACGCCCGGATCCGGATACGTGCCGGTCACCTCGCCGAACGGCCCTTCGGGCTCCAGGTGATTGTGCGGCACCAGCTCGCCTTCGAGCACGATCTCGGCCTCGGCCGGCACGTCGACGTCGATGGTCTCGCACCGCACGGTGCGCACGCCGCGGCCGAGCAGGCCGCCGGCCAGCTCCAGCTCGTCGAGCCCGAAGCTGGTCGTGAAGCCGGCCGCGAACCAGATCGCCGGATGCACGCCGATCACCATGGCGACCGGGGTGGGCAGGCCGCGCGCCGAAAACTTGTCGTAGATGGCGCGGGCGTGCCGCGGCAGCATCACGAAGCCGGTTTTGCGCGGGCCTTGCACCTGGAGCCGGTGCAGCGACATGTTGCCGATGCCGGTGTCGGGATCCTTCACGAAGGCGATGCCGGACGGGATGTAGCGCCCGGCGTCACGCGCCGACGTAACCATGGCGGGGATGTCGTGCAGGTCGGCCTCGTCGCCGATCAGCCGCACCTGCTTGACCGGCGCATCCGCCGCGTCCACCGGCGTCGCGCCGACCGGGCGGGTGATCCGGCGCGAGATCTCCTCCAGGAACGCGGCCTCCGGGATGCCGAGGCCGATCGCCCATTTGCGCCGGTCGGCGACGATCTGGCTGCAGGCGGTCCAGCCCGGATGTCCGTCGATCGCCGTGAACAGGCTCGCCTTGCCGAGATCGCGGAACGTCTTCCACTCGATCGCGGCCATGTTGGTCACTGGATCGACCGGCTTGGTGAAGCGCACCAGCTCGCCTTTGGCCTCCAGCTCGGCCAGGAAGCCGCGATAGGACTGGTCGTCGTCGTTGCGGCGCGGCGCGGCCGGCGTCGTGGGGCGGGCCGTCGTTGCGGCGGTGGTCATGGGGCGGTCTCCTCGCAGGAACGGGGGATGGACGAGATGCGGACCGGCGCCGGCGGGCGCGCAACGCAGGGGATCGCGGCACAGAATCGTGAGGCCGGGCCGGGCGCCCGGGGTCAGCCCGCGGCGGAGCGACGTGCCGCCCGCGGTGGCACCGTCGTCGACGCGCCGCCCGGACCGCGGCCGTGGCCGAAGCGACGCGAGATCTGCTTGGCGTAGTCCTTCAGCGCCGCGACCGTGTCGGCGTCGGGCGTTTCCGGCAGGTACTGGATCGACCCGACGATCGCCAGCGCGCCGATGCAGCCGTCGCGTTCGTCGAAGATCGGCGCCGCCATCACGTTGATGCCGAGCAGCACCTCCTCGGGCGCCGACGCGAAGCCCTGCCGGGTGATGCGCACCAGCTCCGCCTCGAGGTGGTCGCGCGTCACGATGGTGCGCTCGGTGAACTTCTCCATCGGCCGCGCCAGGATGCGCTCCTGCACGGGGCGCGGCGCGAAGGCGAGCAGCACCTTGCCCTGCGCCGAGGCGTGGAACGGCAGCTCGCTGCCGGGCCGCACGCCGATCTCGATCGGCGAGGTCGAGGCCAGCGTCGCCAGCACCAGGGCGCCGCGCGGCGTCAGGGCGGACAGCACGACGGTGTGGCCGAGCCGGTCGCGCAGCTCGCGCATCGGCGCCTCGGCGACCTGGATCAGGTCGGCGTCGGGGGCGAAGCGGGCGAGCAGCCGGCTCTTCGGACCGATCGCGTAGCGGGTGGTCGCGGGGTTCTGGACCAGGTAGCCGCGCTCCACCAGCGTGTGCAGATGGCGATGCACCGAGCCCTTGGTGACGTCGAGCTTCTCGGCGAGCTGGGTGACGCCGAGCTCGTCGCCCGAGAAGGCGATCGCCTCGAGCACGTCGAGAGCGAGCTGGACCGAACGCACGCCGGCGCCGGCCCGGTCCTCGGTCGTGGAGTCGTCCTTGCGCAAGCCCGCCTCCTGTCTGCGATCGCAAAACAGGTTATCGCGCAAGGAGTCGAGATCAAGCGGATTGTGGCCCGCGAGTGCTATCGCGCGCTGGTAGCACGGACTTTTCGGTCCGGCAGACCTTTCGCAGACAAGAACCGTGTTCCGCAATCGGGAACAAGCGACGAGATCGCCGCCTCACCCGGCCGGCTTCGCCGGGGCGGTGGGGATCACGGTGGTGACGATCGAGGCGTCCAGCGCCTCGTAGTCGGCGTAGCCGATGGTGGCGTAGAGCTCGGCCCGGGTCTGCATGCGCGGCAGCATCGCCTGCGCGCCGCCGTCGCGGCGGATCGCGGCGTAGAGCTCCTCCTGCGCCTTGGCGGCGCAGCGCAGCGACGACACCGGCCAGATCACCATCTTGTAGCCGAGCGCCTCGAACTCGCTGGCGGTCAGATACGGCGTGCGGCCGAACTCGGTCATGTTGGCGAGCAGCGGCACGCCCGGCATCTTCTGCGCGAACTCACGGAACATGTCCGGCGTGGTCAGCGCCTCCGGAAAGATCGCGTCGGCGCCAGCGGCGACGTAGCGCTTCGCCCGTGCCACGGCGCCGTCGAGGCCCTCGCTGGCGGCGGCGTCGGTGCGCGCGACGATCACCAGGTCGCGGCGCGCCCGCACGGCGGCCTGGATCTTCGCCGCCATGTCGGCCGGATCGGCGAGCTTCTTGTCGTTGAGATGGCCGCACTTCTTCGGCAGCAGCTGGTCCTCGATGTGGACGGCGGCGGCGCCGGCGTCCTCGAAGCAGCGCACCATGTGCATCACGTTGAGCGCCTCGCCGTAGCCGGTGTCGCCGTCGGCGAGCAGCGGCAGGCCGGAGGCGCGGGCGATCTGGCGGATGAAGAAGCAGGCCTCGTCCACCGTGATGATGCCGAGATCGGGCAGGCCCATCGACGCCGTCATGGCGGCGCCGGACAGATACAGCGCCTCGAAGCCGGCGGACTTGGCCTGCAGGGCGGCGAGGCCGTTCTGGGCGCCCGGCATCGGCAGGATGCCGGGCCGCGCCAGCAGCGCGCGCAGCCGGCGGCCGGCCGGCACCGTGGCGAGATCGGAGGACACCAGATAGGTCATGTCGAACACTCCCGCGGCCAGGCGGTGGCCGCCGGGGACGCTCTAGCGCATTTTTCCCGCCGTTCGCCACATGCTCCGCAGCTCGGGCGTTCGCCGCTCGGCTGCGTTGCTCCGGATGCCGTGTCCCGGGCGCGGCGCGACGCGCCGTG
>NZ_NPEX01000114.1 GCF_003258865.1 Rhodoplanes roseus
GGCCGGCGCCGGCCCGATCACGACATTGGGGTCGTCGAGGCTGAACGCAGCGGGACGGCGGGATTCGGCTGGGCTGCTCATTGAAATCGATCTCCGATCAGAAACTGCAGCACGCGGTCCAGGCGGATATGGGGAAGAGTCGGCATTCCGTCCACCGTACGCTCGATCCGGGGCGGCCGGAAGCGCAGGAAACGGAACTCGGCGTCCTCGGGCGAGGCCGCGGCCAGCCCCTGGAACCCGGTCCGGCCGACGTCGAACACCCGCTCGGGGTCGGCCGGGAGGTCGCCCGGGAAAAGCGCGATCTCGCGCTCGCCGTCGAAGAGGTGACCGGCGGCCCGCTCGCCCGCGGCCGGCACCCCGACGATGGCGGGCAATTCGTCCCCGTTGGACCGCACCCGGGCCTCGCGGGTCGCTCGGACGGCGGCGAGCGCGACGACGTCGGTCTCGGCCCCGGCATAGCGGGCGCGGCTCGCGGCCCGCTCGATCATGCGGCCCAGGATCGCCTCCAGCCGATCGTGGCTGACCTGGTGGAGGTGGTCGGCCTTGGTGGCGGCGAACAGGACCCGGTCGACCCGCGGGCTGATCAGGCTGGAGAGCAGCGTCCGGCGGCCGACCTGGAAGCAGTCGAGGATCGAGGCGAGCGCGAATTCGAGGTCACGGACCGCGGCCGGGCCGGCGTTCAGCGCCGCCAGCACGTCGACCAGCACGATCTGGCGATCGAGCCGGGCGAAGTGGTCGCGGAAGAACGGCCGGATGACGATGTCCTTGTAGGCGTCGAAGCGCCGCTTCATCATCGCCCACAACGACCCCTCGGGCGGCGCCGCCTCGGCCGGCAGGGCGAGCGGCGCGAAGGTGAGGGCCGGCGAGCCCGCGAGGTCGCCGGGCAGCAGGAACCGGCCAGGCGGCAGCAGGCTCAGGGCCCAGCGTTCCTCCCGGCAGCTCCGCAGGTAGTCGGTGTAGAGCTGCGCGGCCGTGATGGCGACCTGCTCGTCGGCCGGGGCGTTCGGGTCGAGCGTCGCGTTGTAGGCGTGCCAGGAGGCGGCCAGCATGGCCCGCGGCCCGGCCCGAGACAGCGCCAGGCTCTCCTTCGCCCACTGCTCGTAGGTCTTGTCGAGCAGCGGCAGGTCCAGCAGCCATTCGCCCGGATAGTCGACGATGTCGAGCGTCAGGGTGCGGGCCTGGCCGTCCTTGCCCTTGTGCTCGATGACGACCCGCAACTCGCTGATCTGGCGCGTCGAGTCCGGCCAGACCCGGTCGCCCACCAGGGCCCGGACATGGCTCTCGTAGTCGAACCGGGGCACCGCGTCGTCGGGCTGCGGCGCCAGATAGGCGCGCAGGATGGTGTCGTCGGCGAGCGGCGTGAACACCGGAAAGCGGCCGCCGCGCGCCAGCCCGTGCACCAGCGCCGTGATGAACACGGTCTTGCCGGCGCGCGACAGGCCGGTAACGCCGATCCGGATGGTCGGGCGCACGAGATTTTCGCCGAAGTCGGCGATGGCCCTGGCCGTGAGGCGAGCCCGTTCGACGAGATCTGAAACGAATGGAGCCATGTCGGCAACGACTTAAACAAAATCCTGAGCGCCGGGAGGCGGGTCGCACACCCATAATCCGGGGGCGCCACCGCGACAAGCACGAAGCGGCTGCCGGGCCGCGGCATAGACCCGCCGGGTCGGGCCGAGGCCGGCGGTCACGGCGCAGCATTGATTCGCCAACTTACGCTTGTTACGTAACAGGAACAGTCCCGCCGCGCGATTGGGCTCGCGGCGGACACAAAAAAGGATGCCCATGGAAACGCCTCCCGCTGCCGCCATTCGTGCGCGCAACGCCAGCAAGCTGTTTCTCGACGGTGCGGTCGTCGCGTTCCGCCAGCTCGATCTGGAGGTCCGGACGCAGGAGATCCTGTGCATCGTCGGCCCCAGCGGCTGCGGCAAGACGACGTTCCTGCGCTGCATCGCCGGCCTGATCGACCTCAGCGCCGGCGACATCCTGGTCGCCGGCAAGGCGGTCTCGGGCCCGCCCGACTCCGTCGCGATGGTGTTCCAGCATTTCGGCCTGCTGCCGTGGAAGACCGTCTACCAGAACGCCGCCTTCGGTCTCGCCATGGCGGGAGCGTCGCGCGAGACGATCCGGGACCGGGTGGGCCACTACCTGGACCTGGCGGGGCTGTCCGGTTTCGAGCAGCACTACCCGTACCAGCTCTCGGGCGGCATGCAGCAGCGGGTTGGGCTGGTGCGGGCGCTCGCCATCAACCCGGCGATCCTGCTGATGGACGAGCCCTTCGCCGCGCTCGACGCCCAGACCCGCGAGATCCTGCAGAACGAGCTGCTCGAGCTGATGGAGCGGCCCGACGAGCGCAAGACCATGGTGTTCATCACCCATTCGATCGACGAGGCGATCCTGCTCGGCGACCGCGTGGCCGTGATGACGGCGCGACCGGGCCGCCTCAAGGAGGTGATCGAGATGCCGTTCGGCCGCCCGCGTGATCCCGAGGCGGTGCGTTCCGATCCGCGCTTCGCCGAGCTGCGTGCCCATATCTGGCACCAGCTCCACACCGCGCCGAAACGGGCGGCGAAGACCCGCGAGGTGGCGTGATGACGGTGCAATCGGCCGATCCCACCGTCACGCTCGACGACAGCGCCGAACGCGAAGGCGTCGAGCGCGAGAACGCCCGCAGGGCCGCCACGAACCGCCGCTGGCGACGCAGCGCCGAGAACGCCGTCATCCGCATCGTGTCACTCGCCATCGTGCTCGGCCTGTGGGAGTTCTTCGGCGCCCGCGTCGACCCGGTGCTGTTCACCACGCCCTCCGCCATCGCGCGGGCCGCCGTGACGATGATCGGCAGCGGCGAGCTGTGGACCTATCTGTGGCCCAGCCTGGTCGTGCTGTTCCTCGGCCTCACCACGGCGGCGGTCGCCGGCGTCGCGATCGGGCTGCTGCTGGCGCGCTTCCGCGTGCTCGACGTCGCGCTCGGCGTCTACATCACGTTCCTGTACTCGACGCCGAGCGTCGCGCTGGTGCCGCTGATCGTGCTGTGGGCCGGGTTCGAGACCACGGCCAAGGTGATCATCCTGTTCCTGTTCGCCTTCTTCCCGATGGCGATCAACACCTATCAGGGCGTCAAGAACGTCGATCCGCGGCTGCTCGAGGTCGGCCGCGCGTTCCGCTGCAGCGAGCGGCAATTGTGGACCAACATCATCCTGCCCGGCGCCCTGCCGTTCATCGTCACCGGGCTGCGGCTCGCGGTCGGCCGCGGGCTGATCGGCATGGTGCTGGCCGATCTCTACACGGCGATCTCCGGCATCGGCTACCTGATCGTCCGCACGGCGAGCACCTATCAGGTCGACAAGATGTTCGTGCCGATCGTGACGCTCGGCGTGCTCGGCGTGACGCTCACGGCGCTGCTGCGCCTGTTGGAGCTGAAGGTCGCCCCCTGGACCGCGGCCCGCGACCAGGATTGAGTGGCCCGCCGCCCGTGCCGTGCCGGCCCACGGGCCGACACGAGCTGCCTCTCCCGACACGATTCTGCGGCCACCTCACCAGCCGCGGCACCTGCCGACCGACACGCCTCACAAACAAGAAAACCGCCCCAGGAAACGCCCAGGAACCCACGCCATGCAGACACGCCGTTCGCTGTCCGTCACCGGAGCAGCCGCCGTCGCCGGCCTCGCCGTCGTTCTGTCAGGCTCGCCGGCCGCCGCCCAGGCCCAAAGCTGTCCGCAGGGCCTGCGCAAGCTCAACATCGGCGTCGCGGTGGCGCCGCCCAACGTGGTGCACACGGCGCCCTTCGTGGCGAAGGCGCTCGGCTTCTTCGCCAAGCATTGCGTCGACGCCAACATCATCCAGTTCGACGGCGGCGCCGCCGGCACTTCGGTGACGGCGGTCGGCCAGGGCACGGCGATCTCCAACCTGCCCGACGTCGCCATCGCGCAGGGGCTGAGGGCGCGGCAGATCTGGGGCCTAGCCCCCCGTCCGCCGCAAGCCTATGTGGTGACGGCCGAGATCAAGACGCCGGCCGATCTCAAGGGCAAGCGGCTCAGCGCCGCCGGCGGCATCGGCGGCTTCAACTGGCTGATGGGCCGCGAGGTGCTGCGCAAGGCGGGGCTCGCGGCCGGCGACGTGCAGTTCGTCTCGCAGGGCACGGCCGGCCGGCTGCCCGGCTTCGTCGCCGGGCAGATCGACGGCGTCGTGCTGCACCCGGAGGACGTCTATCTGGTGCTCAAGCAGAAGCCCGGCGCGCATGTGCTGTCGACCATCGCGGATCTCCTGCCCAACCTCGCCTTCAATCATTACGGCGCCGCCGACAGCCTGATCGCCAAGGACCGGCCGCTGCTGGTCGACGCGATCGCCGCCATGATCGAGGCGAACCGGGCGATCTATCGCGACAAGGACAAGGTGGCGCCGGTCATCGTCGAGGCGACCGGAAAGCCGCGCGACGCGGTGGAGTTCGCGATCGACTCCCTCACCAAGGCTTGCGTGCTCTCGGTCAACCAGGGCTTCGTGCGCGAGCGCACCGAATGGACGCACCAGAACGCCGTCGACAACGGCGATCTCGACGCGGCCAAGAAGCTGCCCTTCGACAAGATCGTCGACATGTCGATCGCCGACGACGCCGTGAAGGCCGCCGGCGGCCCGGTGACGATCGGCGCCTGTAAGGATTGAACGACACGACGCCGGCCGCGGCCCGAAATCGCTCTCCGCCCTCACCCTGAGGAGGCTGCAGAGCAGCCGTCTCGAAGGGCGAGGGCGGCCCCGACGGGGCCCCATGGTTCGAGACGCGCTCCTGCGGAGCGCTCCTCACCATGAGGAGACAGTCGGCACGAGGTCGCAGCGATAAAGCGCCGAACCGAATCACAGCATCTTATGGAGGGAAGCACCCATGAGCACCAGCACCACTGCGACGCCGCAAAAGTTCCTGCCCTGGAACGAGCTGAGCGCTCGCCTCGATCAGGGGCAGCCGTTCAACACGATGCGCAACACGCCGTACTACCGCGACGCCGTGTACGAGCAGTTTACCAAGGAAGAGTACTCGCGCCGCTACGCCGCCCTGCGGGCCAAGATGCAGGAGCTGGGGCTCGACGTGATGATCGTGCCAGGCGGCCCGAGCCACTGGAGCTTCGGGGGCGGCATGCTCTGGCTGACCGGCCATTGGGAGTGGCATGCGCTGTGCTGCTACGTCGTGGTGCCGCGCGAGGGCGAGCCGACGTTGGTCTACTCGATGGGCGGCACCCATGCCGAGTCGGTGCGGCGCGAGACCTCGGCGGCGCTCTCCGACGTGCGCGGCAGCCGCGGCGGCCGCTATGCCGAAGTGATGGCCGAGCGCATCCGCGAACTGAAGCTCGACAAGGGCCGCATCGGCCTGATGGAGATCGATCCGCGCCACAAGGACCATCTGCCGGTCAACCAGTACAACACTCTGCGCGAGAAGCTGCCCGAGGCGGAGCTGGTCTTCACCCACGGCATCCTGCACGAGCTGCTGTCGATCCACAGCGCCGAGGAGCTCGATTGCGTGCGGAAGGCGGGCGCGCTGTGCGAGGCGGCGATGCGGGCGATCGCGAACCGCGCGGCGCCCGGCGTCACCGAGTACCAGCTCAAGGCGGCGGCCGCGGCCGCGATCCTGGAGGGTGGCGGTGACATCGACTTCCTGATCATCGGCACGACGCCGATGGCCGATCCCGCCATGGTGTTCGGCAATCCGCGCCCCTCGGGACGAAAGCTGCAGACGGGCGACATCATCAACATGGAGCTGGCGGCCGGATACCGCGGCTACACGGCGCAGATCGGCTCGCCCATCTGCCTCGGCCCGCCGACCGACATGGTGAAGCGGTTCTGGGAGGACATCACCCTGCCCTGCTTCGCCCGGATGGCGGAGGCGATCGCGCCGGGCGTGCCGCTCGAGCGGATCCGCGAGATCGGCGGCGTCTTCCGCGAGCAGGGCGTGCAGTCGCGGCCGATCCACGCCCACGGAATCGACCTGATTACCGACGGGCCCCACGTCTACACCGAGCGGACCGAGGCCGAGCCGTTCGAGCAGGTCTTCAAGCCCGGCATGGTGTTCATGGCCGAGCCGAACCCGATCACGGCGGACGGCCGCTTCGGCATCTTTCTCGGCCACACCTTCATCGTGACCGAGAGCGGACACGAGTGCGTGGACGGACTTCCCTGGGAGTTGATCTCCGTCTAGGACAATTCCAGAAAGGTCTGGTCTCGTGCCGGCCGCCCGGCGAAGGCCCGGGTTCATCACGGGCCACCGGCCGTCCATGGAGTCCCCGATCCATGCTTACTATAATACCCCTGACTCTTGGCGCTCGCCTTGACAAACGTCAAGGAAGCGTGACAGCGAACGTTGTCAACTGTTCTCACCACGTGTTATTATCGCGTTCTGCCGACCGTTGATCGGGGAGTCTAAATCAATGGGATACAACACTTATTTCACCGACGCGTTGAATCGGCTGCACGACGAGCGTCGTTACCGGGTGTTCGCCCATCTCGAGCGGTTGGCTGGTCGCTTCCCGCGCGCCATCCACCACACGCCGGACGGCCCGCGCGACGTCATCGTGTGGTGCTCCAACGATTATCTCGGCATGGGCCAGCACCCGAAGGTGATCGGCGCCATGGTCGAAACCGCGACCCGCATGGGCGCCGGCGCCGGCGGCACGCGCAACATCGCGGGCAACAACCACCCGCTGGTGCTGCTCGAGCAGGAGCTCGCGGACCTGCACGGGAAGGAAGCCGGCCTGGTCTTCACGTCCGGCTACGTGTCCAACGACGCCGGCATCTCGACCATCGCCAAGCTGCTGCCGAACTGCCTGATCCTGTCGGACGCGCTGAACCACAACTCGATGATCACGGGCGTGCGCAATGCCGGCACCGACAAGATGGTGTGGCGCCACAACGACGTCGAGCATCTCGAGGATCTGCTCAAGAAGGCCGGCAAGGAGCGGGCCAAGCTGATCGTCTTCGAGGGCCTGTACTCGATGGACGGCGACGTCTCGCCGATCGGCAAGATCTGCGACCTGGCCGAGAAATACAACGCGATGACCTATATCGACGAGGTCCACGCGGTCGGCATGTACGGGGCGCGCGGCGGCGGTCAGGCCGAGCACCAGGGCGAGATGGCGCGCATCGACGTGATCGAGGCGACTCTGGCGAAGGCCTTCGGCTGCCTCGGCGGCTACATCACGGGCAGCCGGGCTCTCGTCGACGCGGTGCGCTCCTATGCGCCCGGCTTCATCTTCACCACCGCGCTGCCGCCGGCCGTCTGCGCCGCGGCCACGGCGGCCATCAAGCACCTCAAGACCTCGACCTGGGAACGCGAGCGCCACCAGGATCGCGCCGCCCAGGTGAAAGCGGTGCTGTCGACCGCCGGCTTGCCGGTGATGCCGACCGACACCCACATCGTGCCGGTGTTCGTCGGCGATGCCGAGAAGTGCAAGGCGGCGACCGACATGCTGCTCGAGGAGCACGGCATCTACATCCAGCCGATCAACTACCCGACCGTGCCGGTCGGCACCGAGCGGCTGCGCATCACGCCCTCGCCCTATCACGAGGACGCGCTGATCCACGAGCTGGCCGAGGCGCTGGTCGACGTGTGGGAGCGCCTGCAGCTCCCGCTGAAGCCGACCAACGCCATCGCGGCCGAGTGAGGCACGCTCCGGCGCGGCCCGACGTGGTCGGGTATTCGGCCTGATTGTTTCGACCTGGACGATCTTGCGCGGGCTTCGGCCCGCGCTTTTTATTTCAGGCCTCCCCTGGAGGCCGCTCGAAGGAGGTCCGCATGTCGATCGATGCCCGGCTGTCCGAGCTCGGCCTGGTCCTGCCGCCCGTGCCGCAGCTTCCACCCGGCACCGTGCTGCCCTTCGCGCCGGTTCGCGTGGTCGGGCGTCGCGCCGCGATCTCGGGTCACGGCCCGGTGCTGCCGGACGGCCGGATGTTCGCCCCGCCGGGGCGGGTCGGCGACGGCGTGACGATCGCCCAGGCCAACGAGGCGGCCCGGCTCACCGGCCTCGCCATCCTGGCGAGCCTCAGGCGCGAGCTCGGCAGCCTCGACCGGGTCACGGCGTGGGTGCGGGTGTTCGGGATGGTGACCAGCGCGCCGGGCTTTCAGGAGATGCCGCACGTCGTCAACGGCTTCTCGGACCTGATCCTCGCGGTGTTCGGGCCGGAGCGCGGCCAGCACGCCCGCTCGGCGATCGGCGTCGCCGAGCTGCCCTTCGGCATTCCGGTGGAGATCGAGGCCGAGGTGGAGATCGACTGAGGACGGGGCGCTCTCCTCCGCTCAGTGCTGCGCGGCAGGCGCCGGCGGCCACTGGCCGATCTCGATCTTGGAGGCCGCGATCACGGCCTGAGTGCGGCTCTCGACGCCCAGCTTCTGCAGGATGGCCGAGACATGCGCCTTCACGGTCGCCTCGGAGACCGAGAGCTCGTAGGCGATCTGCTTGTTGAGCAGCCCCTCCGACAGCATCATCAAGACCCGCACCTGCTGCGGGGTCAGGGTGGAGAAGCGGGCGAGCGCGGCCGAGGTCTCGGGATCGGCTCTCGCATCGAGATCGATGTCGGGCGGGGTCCACAGGCTGCCCTGCAGCACCGCCGTGATGCCCTGGCGCATGACGTCGACGCCGAGCGTCTTGGGAATGTAGCCGGCGGCGCCGAAATCCATGCAGCGGCGGATGACGCTCGGATCATCGGTCGCCGACACGACCACGACCGGGACGCTCGGATACTGAGCCCGCAGATAGAGAAGCCCTGAAAATCCGCGGACCCCCGGCATCGCGAGGTCGAGGAGGATGAGATCGACGTCGCCGCCGCGATCCAGAAGCTCGGTGATCTGTTCGAACGAACCGGCCTCTGCGATCTCGATCCGCTCGAAGAGCCCCGATACCGCCTCCCGCATCGCGCCGCGGAAGAGGGGATGGTCGTCGGCGATCACCAGTCGGTAGAACGTGATGTCACTCAAGTCGAATCCTGCCCCTTGATTCGGGCGTGGTCGTGCGCGGCCCGGCCGGACTCCCGGCGCCGGGCCTCCGCCCGCTGGACGCGATCATAGGACAAATGCGCGCGCGGCCCAATCGGGGCTTGTGCCGATAATACGCCGAATGAAACGGGCCCGAACTCGGGGCGGCGGCCCGCCGACGGCGCTGCGGACCGGAAGCACCGGCTCTCAGGCCGTCTCGCCCAGGAACTGGAGCATCACCTCGCGCCGGTGCGGGCGGGCCCGGTGCTCGGCCACGTAGATGCCCTGCCAAGTGCCCAGCGCGAGCGTCCCGCCCACCACCGGCACGGCGAGCGACACCCCGATCAGCATCGTTTTCACATGCGCCGGCATGTCGTCCGGCCCTTCGGCGTCGTGGACCCAACCGGCGTCGGTCGGGGCGAGCCGGTCGAGCGCCGTGACGAGGTCGGTCCTCACATCCGGGTCGGCGTTCTCCTGGATGGTCAGCGACGCCGAGGTATGGCGCATGAAGAGAAGCAAGGTTCCGTGCCGGCCACCCGCCGCTTCGACGAAACGCCGGGCCTCGTCGGTGATGTCGGTGAAGCCGGCGCCGCGGGTCGCGACCGTCAGGGTCGTGGTGGCGACCCGGGTCACCGCCGCGGTGCGGATCGAGCTCAGGGTTCCGGCCATGGTCCGCTCGCTCAGGTCTTCCCGAGATCGCGCTGGAGATTGCCCATCATCTCGATGAGCCGTCGCCAGGCACGCTCGACGAAGTTCAAGGCCCGGTCGAGATCGGCATCGCCGCTCCGCCCGGCCTCCGGGGCCGGGGTGACGGCCTCCGGCTTCACCCCGCTCGGGAGCGGCAGGCCGCGGTCGAGCATCGCCTTCTTGAGGGCCGCATTCTCGGCTTGAAGCCGGCTGATCTCGCTCTCGAAGGCGGTACGGTCGTCGGGCGCCGCCTGGCAGGCCCAGCCCGCCGAGCGCAGGCTGCACAGGGAGACCTGGCCGGTCCGCAGGTCGAGCCTGGCGAACCCGTCGTTGGTCCGATGATAGCTGAACCGGTTGGTGTCGGCGTCGGGCGGCAGGGACGGGATCCCGCCCGGCGGGCTCTGGCTGAAGGCGGCCGGCGCCAGCGCGACGAGCGCGGGAAGCAGGATCGCGGCCGCCACCACGGGGCGTCGAATCATCGGGGGTCCTCTCGGCTATGGTCGGCGGCTCGCGACGCGCGGAGTCGCTTGTCGAGCTTAACGCCGATTGCGGCAAATCGGCACCCGTGCGCCGGTGCGGCAGCGCGCCCGGCGCCGTGCCGGATAACCGGGCCGGAACAAAGGGGTTAGTGGCTTCGCTGCACCGCCCACAAAGGGTTGCCGAATTCTTGACTCGCTCGACCCTGGTCAGTATGGTCCGCGCGGCTTTGGCGGGGGGCGGACGTCCGACCGGACGTCGTTGCGCGGGAGGCGACATCATGGCCCCGAACGCGCGCGACAGGGACGACCGCTCGGCCGAGGAAGCCGATCTCTCCGCGAGGCTCCAGCGTCTCGGCGAAAAGCTCGACCGGCAACGGCCGAGCAATCCGTCGAACGATGCGTCGGCACCGCGATCGGGCGCGCGCTTCGCGGGGTTTGCCCGCGGGTTCCGGCTCTCCTCCGAGCTGGTCGCGGGCGTGATCGTCGGCGCCGTGATCGGCTGGTCTCTCGACCATTGGCTCGGCATCTCGCCGTGGGGGATGATCGTGTTTCTGCTGGTCGGCTTCGCGGCCGGCGTGCTCAACCTGATGCGCGCCGCCGGCGTGGTGCCGGAACAAGGCAAGGACAATCGCGACGCCTGACGGCGCCACAGGCGTCGGCGGCGACGAGACCGGCGGCATTGTAAGGAAGGGGACCTGCGAGGTCATGGCCGATCCGATTCATCAGTTCGAGATCGTCGATCTCGTCCCGCTCGGCGGGACCGGGCTCCAGCTCACCAACTCGGCCGTCTTCATGATGGCGGCCGTCGCCGTCACGGGCTTCCTGATGATCGGCACGACGGCCGGTCGCCAGCTCGTTCCGGGCCGCCTCCAATCGATGGCGGAGGTGACCTACGAGTTCGTCGCCGACATGATCAGGTCGACCGCCGGCGAGGAGGGCATGCGGTTCTTCCCGCTGGTGTTCTCCCTGTTCACCTTCATCCTGTTCGCCAACATCATCGGCATCGTCCCCTACACGTTCACGGTGACGAGCCACATCGTGGTGACGGCGACGCTGGCGCTGCTCGTCTTCTTCACCGTCATCGGCTACGGGCTCTATTCGCACGGGCTCGGCTTCTTCCGCCTGTTCGTGCCGCACGGCATTCCGGGCTACATCCTGCCCTTCGTGGTGCTGATCGAGATCGTGTCGTTCCTGTCGCGGCCCATCTCCCACAGCGTGCGTCTGTTCGCCAACATGCTGGCCGGCCACATCACGCTGAAGGTGTTCGCCGGTTTCGTCGCCGGGCTCGGCGGTGCGCTCGGCGTGGTCGGCTGGATCGGCGGAATTCTGCCGCTCACCATGGTGACGGCGCTGACCGCGCTCGAGCTGCTGGTCGCCTTCCTGCAAGCCTATGTCTTCACGCTTCTCACCTGCATCTACCTGAGCGACGCCCTGCATCCGGGCCACTGAACGACCAACCGATCCTCAATCCAGCACGAAAGAAGGAGCTTCCACATGGATCCGATCGCCGCCAAGTACATCGGCGCCGGCATCGCCTGCATCGGCATGGGTGGCGCCGCGCTCGGCGTCGGCCAGATTTTCGGCAGCTATCTGTCGGCCGCGCTGCGCAACCCGTCCGCCGCCCAGGGCCAGTTCGGCAACCTGATCTTCGGCTTCGCCATCACGGAAGCGCTCGGCATCTTCTCGCTGCTGATCGCGCTGCTGCTGCTGTTCGCCGTCTGACGATCCGCGTGCCGTGACCCGCGGACGCCCGGCGTCCGCGCGACACGTTTGACAGGGAGGGGGCGATGGCCCAGCCGACCCAGGCGACGACGGAACACGTCCCGGCCTCCGAGCACGGCGGCGGTTTTCCGCCCTTCAAGGCGGAGACCTACGCGTCCCAGCTCTTCTGGCTCGCACTCTGCTTCGTCGTCCTCTACGCGATGGTCTCCAAGATCGCGCTGCCCCGGATGGCCGGTATCCTGGCCGACCGGCGCAGCCGGATCGACGGCGACCTCGCGGAGGCGGTTCGCCTGAAGGGCGACGCCGACGCGGCTGTGGCGAGCTACGAGAAGGCGCTCGCCGACGCGCGCAACCGCGCCCACACGATCGCGACCGAGACGCGCGAGCGCCTCGCCGCCGAATCGGAGGCGCATCGCAAGTCCGTCGAGGCCGAGCTCGCCGACAAGCTCGCAGCGGCCGAGAAGTCGATCGCGGCGAGCAAAACCGCCGCGATGGCGAACGTGCGTGGCATCGCGGTCGATGCGACCGGCGCGATCGTCGGCCGGCTCCTCGGCAAGGCACCGAGCGAGGCGGCGGCCGCGGCGGCCGTCGACCACGTGCTGAAACGCTGAAGGGCGCGTCGATGATCTACGAAGCCGAATTCTGGGTGGCCGTCGCCTTCGTGCTGCTGCTGCTCGTGCTCCTGAAGCTCGGCGCCCACAAGACGGTCACGGGCGCGCTCGACGACCGGACCCGCCGCGTCCAGGCGGAACTCGACGAGGCCCGCCGCCTGCGCGGCGAGGCGGAGGCGCTGCTGGCCGAATATCAGCGGCGGCGCCAGGAGGCCGAGAAGGAAGCCGAGGCGATCGTCGCCAACGCCAGGGCCGAGGGCGAGCGCCTGCAGGCCGAAGGCAAGGCCAAGGTCGAGGAGTTCGTGGTCCGGCGCACCAAGATGGCCGAGACCAAGATCGCCCAGGCCGAGGCACAGGCGGTCGCCGAGGTGAAGAGCGCCGCCGCCGAGGCCGCCGTCGCGGCCGCCGAGACGCTCCTGACCGAGACGGTCAAGGGCCAGGTTGCGACCAAGCTCCTGACCGACGGCATCAAGGATCTCGCGGCCAAGCTCAACTGAGCCGAACGGCCTTTTCCAAACAAAAACGCCCGCGGTGTCCGCGGGCGTTTTTGTTTGTGCTGCAGCTCGTCGCCGCACCGGTCGGGCAGCGGCCTACCCCTGCCGCGGCTTGCGGACGGGCTTCTTCTCGTGCACGGCGCCCTGCGGGTCGAAGCCGACATAGATCACGTAATGGTCGAGATCCGCCGGCGGCGGCACCGGCACCACCATGTCCTCGGCCACATGGGTGAACGGCACGTTGGGCTGGCCCGGCGGCACCTGGACCGGAAGCATGTAGAGCTTCGACCAGATGGTCTTGGGCTCGATTCCCTCCTTCACCAGCGCATAGCGGAGCGGAATCTGGGTCTCGCCGGGGCCGCCGGCCGGCCCGAGAATCAGCCGTCCCTGCACGCCGATCTTGATGGCGAGCGTGCCGGCACTGACGGTGCATTGGCGCGCCGTCCGGCCGAACGTCGCCTGGTAGCGCAGGCCCATCGCCTGGTCGCTGCCCGGGGCGTTCATCTGCAGGGTCGACGCGCCCTGGCGGATGTCCACGGAGGGGCAATCGACGTCGAGCGACGACAGCGTCGAGCCGCCGCCCGGCTGCGCCTGGGCGGGGACCGCGGCCTGTGCCTCGGCACTGCTGCCGAACAGGCTGCGGAACCGGTCGGCGAAGCCTGTCGAGCTCGACTTTTCCGGCGGGGCCGGCTGTCCATTGAAGAACTCGTCGGTCGACGAGCACGCGCCGACCATGCCGGCCGCGAGGAGGCCGGCCATCAGGCATCCGAGCCGTCCTGCCATGCCGATCCGGTTTCGCCCCACCATGATGTCCCACCCGTAACGCTGTTCGGACCGCCCTTGTCCTGCCCA
Organism: Rhodoplanes roseus; assembly: GCF_003258865.1. GTDB lineage: Bacteria > Pseudomonadota > Alphaproteobacteria > Rhizobiales > Xanthobacteraceae > Rhodoplanes > Rhodoplanes roseus. Next base: position 13,796 of record NZ_NPEX01000114.1, read on the forward strand.
ACCGTGGCAGGTCCAAGGCGCCGGCCCCCCGTACCGCCGATGCCGGTCCGCCATGCTCACCCCGGCGGATCGTCCTTCAGTCGGGCGAAGAGCAGGTGATCCTGCCACAAGCCGTTGATGCAGAGATATTGGCGCGCATAGCCCTCGCGGGTGAAGCCGCAGGATTCCAGCAGCCGCATCGACGGCGCGTTGGTCGGGATGCAGGCCGCTTCGAGCCGGTGCAGCCGCAGCGCCGAGAAGGCGTAGGGCACCAGCGCCCGTACCGCCGCCGTCATGAACCCGCGCCGAGCGAAGGGCGCGCCCATCCAGTAGCCGATGCTGCCGGCCTGGGCGACGCCACGCCGGACATTGGCGAGCGTCAGCCCCCCGACCAGCACCCGGTCGGGACTGCGGAAGATGAAGAACGCATAGGACTGGTCGGACCGCTGGTCCTCGGCGTAGCGCTTCAGGCGCCGCCGGAACGCCCCGCGGGTGAGGTCGTCCATCGGCCAGGTCGGCTCCCAGGGCGTCAGGAACTCGCGGCTCTGCTCGCGCAGCACCGCCCATTCCTCGAAATCGGACATTTGGGGCGGCCGCAGGACCACCCCCTTGCCCTCGATCGTCCCTGCCGGCTCGGCGAGACTGACGGTGCGGAAGAACGCCATGGTCCAGGTCGCGCGCTGGTCGCTGTCCGTCCGGCTGGCGCCGGACCGGTCACGCCGCTTTCAAGGCGAGACTTTCGGCGATTGCTGCCGCCGATTCAAGCCCACCGGGGCCGAGCGCCGCGACGGCCGGCCGCGAGCGCGCCAAAAGGGACCGCCCGGCGGCCCGCGCGCTCTCCACCGTCACGGCATCGACCCGCGCCACGATCTCGTCGATCGACATCACCCGGTCGTGGATGATCATCTGCCGGGCGAGCTGCTCGGCCCGGGCGCCGGAGCTCTCCAGGGCCATCAGCAGGCCGGACTTCATCTGCGCCTTGGCGCGGTTGACCTCGGCCTCGGTGAGCTGCTCGGCCGCCGCCTCCATCTCGTCGACGACGACCCGCATCAGCTCCTGGGCGTCGGCGGCGTCGGTGCCGGCATAGAGCCCGAACAGCCCAGTGTCGGCATAGGGCGAATGGAAGCAGTAGATCGAGTAGCACAGCCCGCGGGTCTCGCGGACCTCCTGGAACAGCCGCGACGACATCCCGCCGCCCAGCACGTTGGTGAACACCTGCAGGCTGTAGAGTGTGGGGTCGCGCTGCGGAACGCCTTCGAGCGCCAGCGCGAGATGCGCCTGCTCGAGGTCGCGCCCCTCGATGTGGACGCCGCCGCGGAAGCGCGCCGGCTCGGGCCGGCCCCGCGCCGGCCCCGAGAAGCCGTCGAACAGCCGCTCCACGTCGCGCAGCACCGCCGCGTGGTCGACCGCGCCGGCCGCTGCCACCACGGTGCCGGGCCCGCGATAGTTGCGACCCAGATAGTCGCGCAGCATCGGCGCATCGACGGCCCGGACGGTCGCCGGGGTGCCGAGGATCGAGCGGCCGACCGGCTGGTTGGCGTAGGCGGTCGCCTGCAGGAAATCGAACACCAGGTCGTCGGGCGTGTCCTCGAGGGCGCCGATCTCCTGGATGATCACGTTCTTCTCGCGCGCGATCTCGTCGTCGTCGAAGCGCGGATTCGAGAGGATGTCGGCCAGCACCTCCAAGGCGAGGGGCACGTCGTCGCGCAGCATCCGCGCGTAGTAGGCCGTGACCTCGACGCCGGTCGCGGCATTGAGGTCACCGCCGACCGCCTCGATCTCCTCGGCGATCTGGCGCGCCGTGCGGTTTCTCGTTCCCTTGAACGCCATGTGCTCGAGGAAATGCGAGATGCCGTGCTCGTCGGAGCGCTCGTGCCGGCTGCCGCAGTTGACCCAGACACCGAGCGAGGCCGTCTCGAGATGCGGCATGTCGTCGGTGACGACGATCAGGCCGGACGGAAGGCGCGACACCTCGACGGTCATGCGGCTGCTCCTGCGCCGGCGCTGGCGGCACGGCTGTGGGTGCGGATGTAGGTGGCGACGGCGGCCAGATCGGCCGGCAGCATGGTCGACGTCTCGAGACGGCCGCCGAGATCGGCGAGCCAGTCCGGCAACGCCGGCCGAATGCCGCAGGCGGCCTCGACAGCGTCGGGAAACTTGGCCGGATGCGCCGTGGAGAGCACGACCATCGGGATCGACGGGTCGCGCGGCTCCTTCTCGGCCACCGCCATGGCGACCGCGGTGTGCGGATCGAGCAGATAGCCGGCTTCGCGCCGCACCGTGCGGATCGTCGCGGCGACCTCCTCCTCGGCGGCCCGGTCGGCCGAGAACAGCGCCCGCATCGCGCCGAGCGAGCGGGCCGTCACCGAGAAACTCTGGCTCTTGGCGAGCGACGCCATGGCGGCGCGCACCGGCCTGGGGTCGCGGTCGAAGGCCTCGAACAGCAGCCGCTCGAAGTTCGACGACACCTGGATGTCCATCGACGGCGAGGTGGTCGGCACCACGTCGCGGACCTGATAGGTGCCGGTCGCCAGCGTCCGGGCCAAAATGTCGTTCACGTTGGTGGCGACCAGCAGCTTGTCGATCGGCAGGCCCATGCGGGCCGCGACATAGCCCGAGAACACGTCGCCGAAATTGCCGGTCGGCACCGTGAAGGCGACCTTTCGGTGCGGCGCCCCGAGGGCGGCCGCGGCGGCGAAGTAATAGACGACCTGGGCGACCAGCCGGGCGAAGTTGATCGAGTTAACGCCGGACAGCCGCACGGCGTCGCGGAACGGATGGTCGTTGAACAGGCCCTTCACGATCGCCTGGCAGTCGTCGAACGTGCCGGCGATGGCGAGCGCATGGACGTTATCGGCCCCCGCCGTCGTCATCATCCGGCGCTGGACGTCGGAGATGCGCCCCTGCGGGTACAGCACGAAGAGATCCGCCTGGGCCGAGCCGCGGAACGCCTCGACGGCGGCCCCGCCGGTGTCGCCCGAGGTCGCCACCACGATGGTGGAGCGCTCGCCGCGCGCCGCCAGAGCGTGATCCATCAGGCGCGACAGCACCTGCATGGCGAGGTCCTTGAAGGCGAGCGTCGGGCCGTGGAAGAGCTCGAGCACGAAGGTGTTGGGTGCGACCTGGACGAGCGGCACCACGGCCGGGTGGCGGAACGTCTCGTAGGCCTCGCGGGCCATCCGGGCGAGCTCGGACGTGGCGAGCGAGCCGACCGCGAAAGGCGCGACCACGTCGGCCAGGACCTCGGCGTAGGGGCGTCCCGCGAACCCTGCGATGGCGGCCGGATCGAGCGTCGGCCAGGTTTCCGGTACGTAGAGGCCGCCGTCGCGGGCCAGTCCCGCGAGTGTCACGTCCATGAAGCCGAGCGGCGGAGCCTCGCCGCGGGTGGAGATGTAGCGCACGAATCCTCTCGCTGCCTCCGGAGCCCGGCGCGGCATCGCGCCGACCCGTCCTGCCGCCGCCCTGCGGATCGACCGCCGGTCTACCAAATCTCTGGAAAGCTTGCCGTTCCGGGACTGGTACCGAACCCGGGGCCCGGCGACCCGGCACACTAGTCGGAACCGGAGAGCCGCACAAGAAAGGCAAATGCGGACCCGTATGGCATCCGGCGAATCCGTTAAGCTGGCCGTATGCTCCCAGCTCCCCGCGTGTTCACCATCCCGGCCGCCGTGCCGTTCCTGCCGACCCTGGTGGCCGCCCTGCTGGAGGGCCGGCTGGTGCCGGGCTTCTCCGGTGCCCGCGATCCGTTGGCGCTCGCCGCCGCGACCCTCTATCTGCCGACCCGGCGGGCCTGCCGGATCGCCCGCGACGCGTTCTTCGACGCGCTCGGACGCGACGGCGCCGTCCTGCCCCGGATCGTCGCGCTCGGGGACATCGACGAGGACGAGCTCGCCTTCGCCTCCGCGAGCGGCGCGTCCGCCGACGGCGCCCTGCCGGACGCGCTCGATCTGCCCCCGGCCCTGTCGAGCCTGTCGCGCCGGCTGCTGCTCGCGCAGCTGGTGCTGGCCTGGGCGAAATCGCTGCGGCCCCGGCACGCCGAAGAGCCGCCGGTCGTGGTCGACACGCCGGCCGCGGCGCTCGCCATGGCCGACCAGCTCGCCCGGCTGATGGACGACATGACGACCCGCGGAGTCTCCTGGGACCGGCTCGACACGCTGGTCCCGGCCGAGCACGATGCGTATTGGAGCCTGACGCTGAAGTTCCTGCGGATCGCCCGCGACTACTGGCCGACCGTGCTGGCCGAGCGGCGGACCATCGAGCCGGCGGCCCGCCGCGATCGGCTCATCGAGGCCGAGGCGGCCCGGGTCGCCGCCCATACCGAAGGCCCCGTGATCGTCGCCGGCTCGACGGGGTCGATGCCGGC
>NZ_NPEX01000115.1:0-14874 GCF_003258865.1 Rhodoplanes roseus
GGCGGAAATAGTGCCTGGAGACGAACGCGAGATAATCGTCCAACGAGACGATCCTCCGCAGCACCGGCAAGGCATGCCGGCGTTTCCGTCCGGGACGACTGCCACACCGCGGCGGCCTTCACGCTGGTCTTGCGCTTGGGCGTCTTGCCGGCGGCGATCTCGTCGATCGAGCGGCCGGTCTCCACCGACAGGGTCTTCTCCTCCAGGAGATCGGGATCCCGGGCGGTGCGGGAGGCCTCGTCCTCGCTCTTGATGAGCAGCCAGTTGTCGTGCTTGTCGCCGCGGCGCTTCTGCATGCGCACCAAGTGCCAGTGGCCCTCGAGCTTCTCGCCCTCCAGCGTGAACTGCAGGTGGCCCTTCTTCAGCCCGAAATGCGGGTCGCCGTCCGGGATCCAGCGGCCGCGGTCCCACAGCATCACGGTGCCGCCGCCGTACTGGCCTTGCGGGATCGTCCCCTCGAAGCCGCCATACTCCAGCGGATGGTCCTCGGTCTGCACCGCCAGCCGCTTTTCGCCCGGTACCATGCTGGGTCCGCGCGTCACCGCCCAGCTCTTGAGCACGCCGTCGAGCTCGAGCCGGAAATCGTAATGCAGCCGGCGGGCGGCATGCTTCTGCACCACGAAGCTGTCGCCCTTGGTGCGCGCCTTGCGTCCGCGGGGCTCCGGCGTGACGTCGAATTGTCGCTTCTTGCGGTAGACGTCGAGCGCCATGGGTTACGCACCACTCGGAGGAACGATCTAGCCCGCCTTCTTCAGCCGCTTGCGCGGCGCGGCGGAACGACGGGATTTGGCCGCGGGTTTGGCTGGCGATTTGGCGGCCGGCGGCTTGGCGGCGTGTTTCGCCGCGCGCTTCGGCCCGACGGTCCGCGGCGCGTCGGCCTCGCCCTTTCCCTCGGATCGAGCGGCGCCCGCGGCGGCGCCGGTGCCCGCCTTCACGCTGCGGCGCAGGGCGTCCATGAGGCTGATGACGTTGCCGGGGCCCGGCTCCGGGGCGGGCGGCGGCGGCCGCCCCTCCTGCTTGGAGCGGATCAGCTCCAGCAGCGCCTCGTCGTAGCGGTCCTCGAATTTCTTCGGATCGAAGTGGCCGGCCTTGCTCTTGACGATATGAATGGCCAAATCGACCATGTCCGGGGCGATCTTCACCTTCTCCACCGCATCGAATGCGGCATCCTCGTCGCGCACCTCGGTCTTGTAGTGCAGGGTCCGCACCATCAGCCCCTGCCCGCGCGGCGCGATGGTCACGATCCGCTCCCGGCGGTAGAGTACCACCCGGGCGAGACCCACCACGTTCTCGGCCGCCATCGCGTCGCGGATGACCGCGAACGCCTCCTGGGCGATCTCGTCGTCGGGAACCAGATAGTAAGGGGTGTCGAAATAGACCGGATCGACCTCATCGGCCGGGACGAAGCTCTCGATGTCCAGGGTGTGGGTGCTCTCCAGGGCGACCTGGTCGAGATCCTCCTCGTCGAGCTGGACGTAGGACCCGTCGTCGAGGCGGTAGCCCTTGACCCGCTCCTCCTCGGAAACCGGCTCGCCGGTTTCGGAATCGACAACCTCGTTGCGAACCCGATGGCCCGTGGTCTTACTAAGAATATTGAAGCGCACCCGCTGGGAGGTCGAGACCGCCGGAAACAGGGCGACGGCACATGACACGAGGGAGAGCTTCAGGTAGCCTTTCCAGTTTGCACGTGCCGCCATTCGGCCACCCAGGCGTCGCTGAAGTAACATTCAAGTCGCGTCGACAAGTCGTTGAGACAGAACACTGAATAGTGGCAAGAGGTTCCAGTCCAAACGGGCTCGCACATGCTGCGCGCGCCCGGGTCGCGACTGCCGGTTTGTCATAATCCGCCTATCTGGTGTAAGTCCCTGATAGGAATTGTTGTCCACCCCGCGAGGGAGGTAGTGCTTTGCCCGACTCTTTGAAAACTCCGTTGCTCGACCGCGTGGTCGTTCCGGACGATCTGCGGCGCCTGGAGACGGGTGAACTCCGCCAGCTTGCCGACGAGCTCCGCGAGGAGACCATCGCAGCCGTTTCACAGACCGGCGGTCATCTCGGGTCGAGCCTGGGTGTCGTCGAGCTCACGGTGGCGCTGCATTACGTGTTCAATACGCCGGAGGACCGGCTGATCTGGGACGTCGGCCACCAGGCCTACCCGCACAAGATCCTCACCGGCCGGCGCGACCGCATCCGCACGCTGCGCCAGGGCGGCGGCCTCTCGGGCTTCACCAAGCGCGCCGAGAGCCCGTACGACCCGTTCGGCGCCGCCCATTCCTCGACCTCGATCTCGGCCGGCCTCGGCATGGCGGTCGCTCGCGACCTCGACAAGTCGAAGCACAACCACGTGGTGGCGGTGATCGGCGACGGCTCGATGTCGGCCGGCATGGCCTACGAGGCGCTCAACAACGCCGGCGGCATGGACTCCAACCTGATCGTGGTGCTGAACGACAACGACATGTCGATCGCGCCGCCGGTCGGCGCGCTGTCCGCCTATCTGGCGCGGCTGATGTCGGGCAAGCCCTATCTGTCGCTGCGCGAGATCGGCAAGCAGTTCGCCCAGCACCTGCCCCGTCGCCTGCACGAGCAGGCGGTGCGCGCCGAAGAGTTCGCGCGCAACATGATCACGCACGGCGGCACGCTGTTCGAGGAGCTCGGCTTCTACTATGTCGGCCCGATCGACGGGCACAATCTCGACCACCTGCTCCCGGTGCTCAAGAACGTTCGCGAGGCCAAGCGCAAGGGCCCGATCCTGGTCCATTGCGTCACCCAGAAGGGCAAGGGGTACCCGCCCGCCGAGACCTCGGCCGACAAGTATCACGGAGTCGTGAAGTTCGACGTCGCGACCGGTGCCCAGGTGAAGTCCAACGCCAAGGCGCCGTCCTACACCAAGGTGTTCGCCGACGCGCTGGTGAACGAGGCCAAGAAGGACACCAAGATCGTCGCCATCACGGCGGCGATGCCGTCCGGCACCGGCCTCGACCTGTTCGGCAAGCTGTTCCCCGAGCGCTGCTTCGACGTCGGCATCGCCGAGCAGCACGCGGTGACGTTCGCGGCGGGTCTCGCGACCGAGGGCTACAAGCCGTTCGTCGCCATCTACTCGACCTTCCTGCAGCGCGCCTACGACCAGGTCGTGCACGACGTCGCGCTGCAGAACCTGCCGGTCCGCTTCGCCATGGACCGCGCCGGCCTGGTCGGCGCCGACGGCCCGACCCATGCGGGCTCGTTCGACGTCGCCTATCTGGGCTGCCTGCCCAACATGGTGCTGATGGCGGCCGCCGACGAGGCCGACCTCGTGCACATGGTCGCCACCCAGGTCGCCTGCGACCAGCACCCGACCGCGCTGCGCTATCCGCGCGGCGAGGGCATGAACGTGCCGATGCCGCTCGAGGGGACGCCGCTGGAGATCGGCAAGGGCCGCATCATCCGCGAGGGGCACAAGGTGGCGCTACTCTCTTACGGCACCCGCCTCGCCGAATGCCTGCAGGCGGCCGACGAGCTCGCCGCGCTCGGTCTCTCGACCACGGTCGCGGATGCGCGCTTCGCCAAGCCGCTCGACGTCGACCTGCTGACCCGGCTCGCGCGCGAGCACGAGGTGCTGATCACGGTCGAGGAAGGCTCGATCGGCGGTTTCGGCAGCTTCTGCCTGCATGCGCTCGCCGAGCACGGTCTGCTCGACCGCGGCCTGCGGGTGCGCTCCATGGTGCTGCCCGACAGCTACATCGACCACGACACCCAGCCGGCCATGTACGCCGTCGCCGGGCTCGACCGCAAAGGCATCGTCACCAAGGTGTTCGAGGCCCTCGGCAAGGACGCCGCCAAGGAGACGGTGCGGCTGGCCTGACCGTCTCGCGACGTGAGGATTTCGAACGGCCGGGCGCTCCGCCCGGCCGTTTTCGTGTGCGGTGGTCACGGCAGGCTTGACCCGGCCGTCCATCCGCAACAAGAAGCATCATTCACGCGAGATCGCGACGCGGGTCGCGCCCGTGGACGACCGAGCCGCTTGCAGGCGCCGCGTCGCGCAGGCGTCGAACGATCGAGATTGTCGCCATGTCCCCTCGCCTGCGCGCCGACCGCCTGCTGGTCGATCGCGGCCTGTTCGAGAGCCGCGCCAAGGCCCAGGCCGCCATCGCGGCCGGCTTCGTGACGGCCGACGGCGTGCGGGTCGGCAAGCCCTCCGACACGATCGCACCCGACGCGGTGATCGAGGCACTGCCGGCGCACCCTTACGTGTCGCGCGGCGCCCTCAAGCTCGCTGCGGCGCTCGATGCGGGACCGATCGATCCGGCCGGCCGCGTCTGCCTCGACGTCGGCGCCTCGACGGGCGGCTTCACCGAACTCTTGCTCTCCCGCGGTGCCCGGAAGGTCTATGCGGTCGATGTCGGCCGCGATCAGCTCCACGCACGCCTCCGCGCCCATCCCCGCGTCGTCTCGCTGGAATCGACCGACATCCGGGCGCTGAGCGCCGCCGTGCTGGACGAGACGCCGTCGCTGGTCGTCGTCGACGTCAGCTTCATCCCGCTGGCGCTGGTGCTGCCCGCCGCGCTGGCGCTCGCGGCGCCGGACTGCGACGTGGTCGCCCTGATCAAGCCGCAGTTCGAGGCCGGCCGCGAGCACGTGAAGAAAGGGCTGGTGCGCGATCCCGAGATTCACACCGCGGTCTGCGAGACCGTCACGGCGCTGGCCCGCTCGCTCCGCTGCACCGTGCACGCGGTGCTGCCCTCGCCGATCACCGGCGGCGACGGCAACCGCGAGTTTCTGCTGGTGGCGCGGCGCAGCACCTGACCGGTGTCCGCGCCGCGCCGTTGTCGCGAGCGTCGATCAGTACTTGGCGCCGTCCGGCATCTTGCGGAACTCCAGCCAGACCTTCTGCGCGTCCTCGCGCAGCAGCGGAGCGACCGGTACGGCCCGCTTGGCGTAGGGCTTCTTCATGTCGATGCTGATGTTGGAGTCGTCGAACAGGTCGGCGTAGTCGGTCCACGCCGCCGCATAATAGATCTTGCCGACCCGCGCCCAGTAGGCGGTGGAGTAGCACATCGGGCACGGCTCGCAGCTCGTGAACATGGTCGCGCCCTTGATGTTCGGCGCACCGATCTTCTTGCAGGCCGCCCGGATGGCGTTCACCTCGGCATGGGCCGAGGGATCGTTGTCCTTGAGGACGCTGTTGCCGGACGCGGCCAGGATCTCGCCGTCGCGCACGATGACGCAGCCGAACGGGCCGCCGGTCTTCTCGACCACGCCGGCCTTGCGCATCAGGTCGATGGCCATGCGCATGTGCTGCCGATCCTGCTCGGTCGCGGCCGTGGTCGCGGCGGCCGCCGTCGCCGCGACGGCCTCGCCCGCATACGCGGCGGTGAGCAACGCGGCGCCGGACGCGAGAAAGCCTCGCCGCTCTACGACACGGGCCGATGAGAACAGGTGGTCGAGGGAATTGTTCTTGGTGTCCACGGGCGGGGGTTCCTTTGTTGCACGCCGCACCCTAGGCGGGCGCATCTTTATTTTCTCACTACGGCGTGCGGACGGAGCACGCCGCCCCGCTTGTTCGACACATACAGCGCGTGCGGACCGGTCGCTCACGGCACTCCTGCACCGACGATGGCGACGCCAGCGCCGAATACGAGTTGCCTTGCGCCCCGGGGTCGCTATTGCTTCGGCATGACCGAGCACCTCACCATCGGTTCTCTGGGCCGACGCGGCGACGGTGTCGCGGACGGCCCCGGCGAGACCGTCTACGTTCCCTACGCATTGCCCGGCGAGACCGTCGAGGTCGAGGCGGTGCCGGGCCACCCGGACCGCCGCCGGCTGGTGCGCGTCGACGTCGCCAGCCCGGACCGGATCGCGCCGATCTGCCCGCATTTCGGCGTCTGCGGGGGATGCGCCACCCAGCATGTCGCCCCCGATCTCTATCGCGTCTGGAAGCGCGGCCTGCTGGTCGAGGCGCTGCGCGCCGCGGGGCTCGACGCGCCCGTCGACGACCTCGTCGATGCGCATGGCGACGGCCGCCGACGCGTCACGTTGCACGCTCGGCGCGGCACCCACGACATTCTCCAGGTCGGCTTCGCGGCGCAGCGCGCCCACGACATCGTGCCGATCGACCGCTGTCCGATCACGGCGCCCGGGCTGAAGGGCACCATCGAGGCCGCCTGGGCGATCGCCGAGGCGCTGCACCCGCTGCGCAAGCCGCTCGACATCCAGGCGACCGCCACGGACGTCGGGCTCGACATCGACGTGCGCGGCTCCGGCCCGCTGAAGGCGGACCGCACCCGCGCCCTGGCGGCGGTCTGCGACCACCACCGGCTCGCCCGCCTGACGCGGCACGGCGAGCTCGTCGCCCAGCGCGCCGCCCCGACCGTGCGGATCGGGCGGGCCACCGTGGCGCTGCCGCCCGGACCGTTCCTGCAGGCGACCGCCGAGGGCGAGGCGCAGCTGGCGCGGCTCGTGGATCATCACGTCGGGCCGGCCAAGAGCGTCGTCGACCTGTTCGCCGGGCTCGGACCCTTCGCCCTGCGGCTCGCCGAGCGGGCCCGCGTGCGCGCCCTCGAGATCGACGCCGAGGCGGTCGCGGCGCTGACCAAGGCGGTCGCCAATACGCCGGGGCTCAAGCCGGTGACGGCCGAGGCGCGCGACCTGTTCCGCCGTCCGGTGATCGCCCACGAGCTCGGCAAGGTCGACGCCGTGGTGTTCGATCCGCCCCGCCAGGGCGCCGAGGCGCAGGCGCGCGCGCTGGCCGAGAGCCGCGTGCCGATCGTCGTCGCCGTCTCGTGCAACAGCGCGACCTTCGCCCGTGACGCCGCCCTGCTGATCGCCGGCGGCTACCGGCTGACCGACGTCACGCCGGTCGATCAGTTCCGCTATTCTTATCACGTCGAGATCGTCGCGAAGTTTTCGCGGTGAGTGTCCGCTGGGCACCGTCTTGAACCTCTCTCCCGCGAGGAAGGCTTTGCATCATTGGTCATTCCGGGACGGCGCGCAGCGCCGGACCCGGAATCCAGCGAAAAATGCCGAGTTCGCCGCTGGATTCCGGGTTCGCGCCTTTGGCGCGCCCCGGAATGACGGATTGTGCAAAGCCCTCGCGAGGGAGAGGGTCGAAAGCCAGTCCCCGCGAAGTGATCAGATGCTCAATTGAAATCCCGGCCCCAGCGCTGCTGCCACATGCGTTCGCCGATCGTGCAGGAGATGCGCGGCTGGCTCGCCGCGGCCGGGATCACGCGCAGCTCCGGAGTACGGCCGGCGATCTCCAGCACCAGCTTGGTCCGCGTCGCTTCCTTGAACTGGGTGCGGTCGCGGATCGGGATCATGAAGGCCGAAGGTCCGCCGATCACGCAGTCCTCGTAGTAGACGTCGAGCGCCTCGATATCCATCGTGGCGGCGTTGGGGCGCTTGAGCACCAGCGGCAGGCCGTTGATGGTGATGCCCTTGGCGATCACCTCGTCGCGGGTGGCGTCGACGAGTGCGCCCTGATTGTTGGCGCCGTCACCCGAGACGTCGATGACGCGCCGGATGCCGCGCTGGCCACTGTCCTTGAACAGATCCGCCGAGAACTGCAGCGCGCCCGAGATCGACGTACGATAGGCTCGGCGATACGGCGCTTCGGCGATCGACGCGGCGAAGGCCTCGGCACTGGCGGGGCCGTCGATCACGCGCCACGGCACCAGCACGCGCTGGTCGGCGGCGCCGGCCCATTCGACATAGGTCACGACGATCTTGCCGTGCATGCCCTGCTTGAGGGCGCCGAGGAACTCCGGCGAGCCGAGCGCCGCGACGTAGCCCTCGCGCTGCAGCGCCTGCTCCTCAGGATCCATCGAATAGGAGATGTCGACGGCCAGCACGATCTCGACGTCGACGGTCGAGTCGGCCTGGGATTTCGGCAGGTCGGCGAAGCGCAGCGCCGGTGCCGGGCCGGGCCCCGCCCCTGCTCCGACGGCGGTGAAGCCGGCGATGCCTGCGGCCGCCACAACGGCAGCCGCCGCCCAAGTCCCTGTCCGCATGCCCGTCTCCGAGTCCGTGAGAATCGAAATGCTCTCACAGGGCGGGCCGCGGCCGCGTTCACGATCGTATCATCACGACGGTACGCCAGGATGCGCGACGGCGACGGTCGCGCGAGCCCCACGGCCGGCTCGACCGTGAGGCGCAGGAATACGCACGATCAGCTCGAGATCGGCTCGGTGCCGACGATCTCGATGCCGAAGCCGCCGAGCCCGACATACTTGTGCTCGGCCGAGGTCAGCAGACGGATCGAGGAGACGCCGAGATCCTTGAGGATCTGCGCGCCGACGCCGATCTCGCGCCACTGCATGATGCGCGCGTGCTCGGATCCGGAGTCGCCGTTCTTCGGGAGATCGGCCGCCGGCACGCCGACCGTGCCGTCGCGCAGGAAGACCAGCACGCCGCGGCCCTCCTCCTTGAACCGGCGCAGCGCGGCGTGGACGCCGGGGGCGCCGCCGAACGTGTCGCGCAGCAGATTGTGCCGGTGCAGCCGGGTGAGCACGTCGACGCCGTCGCCGACCTCGCCGACCACGATGGCCATGTGGTGCACGGCCTCGAACGGCGTCACATAGGCGTAGCCCTTCAGTGGACCGATCTCGGTCTGCACCGTGAAGGAGCTGATGCGCTCGACCAGCTTGTCGCGCACCTGCCGGTAGGCGATCAGATCGGCGACCGAGATGTTGACCAGCTTGTGCCTTTCGGCGAACGCGCGCACCTCGGGCCCGCGCATCACGGTGCCGTCGTCGTTCATCAGCTCGGCCAGCACGCCGACCGGCGGCAGACCGGCGAGGCGGCACATGTCGACGCAGGCCTCGGTGTGGCCGGAGCGCATGAGCACGCCGCCTTCGCGCGCGACCAGCGGAAACACGTGGCCGGGCCGCACGAAATCGGCCGCCGCGCTGTTGTGGTTGGCGAGCGCCCGCACCGTGTTGGTGCGCTCCTCGGCCGAGATGCCGGTGACGAAGCCGTGCTTCACGTCGACCGACACCGTGAAGGCGGTGCCGAGCGGCGCGTCGTTGAGCGCCACCATGGGGTCGAGCCGGAGACGCTTCGCCTCCTCGCCGGACAGCGGCGCGCAGACGATGCCCGAGGTGTGGCGGATGATGAAGGCCATCTTCTCGGGCGTGCACATCGACGCCGCGACGAAGAGATCGCCCTCGTCCTCACGGTCGTTGTCGTCGGTGACGATGACCAGCTCGCCGCGCGCGAAGGCGGCGACGGCCACCTCGACGCGCTTGTTGTTCTCGTTCGTCATTCACGGGCTTTCGTATGAGCGGCAGGGATCTCTTCGGCCGGCGCGGCCGGTCGCACGAACGGCCATGCCGGCGTGTCGCCGACCTGGCCGCGTTGGCGCAGATAGTGATCGGCGACCACGCAGGCCACCATCGCCTCGGCGACCGGGACGGCCCGGATGCCGACGCAGGGGTCGTGGCGGCCTTTTGTCAGAATTTCGGTCTCCTCGCCCCAGCGGTTCACGGTCGCCCGCGGGGTGAGGATCGAGGAGGTCGGCTTGACGGCGAAGCGGCAGACCAGCGGCTGGCCGGTGGAGATGCCGCCGAGCACGCCGCCAGCGTGATTGGTGAGGAAGCGCGGCGCGCCGTCGTTGCCGAGGCGCATCTCGTCGGCGTTCTCCTCGCCGCTGAGCTCGGCCGAGGCGAAACCGGCGCCGATCTCGACCCCCTTCACGGCGTTGATGCCCATCAGGGCCGAAGCGAGGTCCGCATCGAGCTTGCCGTAGACCGGCGCGCCGAGCCCCGCCGGCACGCCCTCGGCCACCACCTCGACGATGGCCCCGATCGACGACCCGCTCTTGCGCACGTCGTCGAGATAATCGGCGAACACCCGCGCCGCCTCGGCGTCCGGGCAGAACAGCGGATTCCGGTCGATCTCGTCCCAGTCCCAGTTGCGCCGGTCGATCTCGTGCCGACCGACCTTCACGAGCGCGGCGCGGACCATGAGACCGGGGACGATCTTGCGGGCGATCGCGCCGGCCGCGACCCGGGCCGCCGTCTCGCGCGCCGAGGAGCGGCCGCCGCCGCGATAGTCGCGCAGCCCGTACTTGGCGTCGTAGGTGAAGTCGGCGTGGCCCGGCCGGTAGGTGTCCTGGATCGCCGAATAGTCCTTGCTGCGCTGGTCGGTGTTCTCGATCAAGAGCGCGATCGGCGTGCCGGTGGTCACCTGGCGGCCCGTGTCCGGGTCGGCGAACACGCCGGACAGGATCTTCACCTCGTCCGGCTCGCGGCGCTGCGTGGTGAAGCGGGACTGCCCCGGCCGCCGGCGGTCGAGCCGCTCCTGGATCTCGGCGGCCTCCAGCGGAATTTTGGGCGGGCACCCGTCGACCACGCAGCCGAGCGCCGGCCCGTGGCTCTCGCCGAAGGTGGTGACGCGGAACAAGGTGCCGAAGGTGTTGAACGACATGATGGTGGGGGTCCTGCTGCCGGTCTGGTAGCGCGGGGGCCCCCGGGGGTCAAATCGGCCCCGCTCCCGCCGGCCCGGCCGCGAACCGGGCCGCGCCTGCGGCCCGCCGGGCTAGTCCTTGACGACCGAGATGTCGGGCGCGTCCGGCCGCTTCATGCCGACCACGTGATAGCCCGCATCGACGTGGTGGATCTCGCCCGTCACGCCGCGCGCCAGATCGGACAGGAGATAAACGGCGGTGTCGCCGACCTCGTCGATCGTCACGGTCCGCTTCAACGGGGAGTTGTACTCGTTCCACCGCAGAATGTAACGGAAGTCGCCGATGCCGGCCGCGGCCAGCGTCTTGATCGGGCCGGCCGAGACGGCGTTGACCCGGATGTTCTTCTCGCCGAGATCGGCCGCCAGATAGCGCACCGAGGCCTCGAGCCCGGCCTTGGCGACGCCCATGACGTTGTAGTGCGGCATCCACTTCTCGGCGCCGTAATAGGTGAGCGTCAGCAGCGCCCCGCCGTTCGGCATCAGCTTCTCGGCGCGCTGGGCGAGCGCCGTGAACGAGTAGCAGCTGATCAGCATCGTCTTGGTGAAATTGTCGGCCGTGGTGTCGACATAGCGGCCGTCGAGCTCGTCCTTGTCGGAGAACGCGATGGCGTGGACGATGAAGTCGATGCTGCCGAAGGTCTCGGCCGCCGCCGCGAACACGGCGTCGATGGTCGACGGATCGGTCACGTCGCAGTGGCCGATCAGCGTGGCGCCGAGCTCGGCCGCGAGCGGCTCGACCCGCTTCTTGAGCACGTCGCCCTGATAGGTGAAAGCCAGCTCCGCGCCCTGGGCCCGCGCCGCCTTGGCGATTCCCCACGCGATCGAACGATTGTTGGCGACGCCAAAAATGAGCCCGCGCTTGCCGCGCAGGAGCCCTGCAGTATCCGGCATGATGATCCTCTGTGCTGCCGGTGACCGGCGCGGCCGCACCTATGGCACAGGCACCAGGGGGCGGCAAGGCGAAGGAAGCTTACCCAAGCACCAGCAATTGGTCGGGATTTCCTGCGGTTCCCCATGGAAAGTCGGCGGCCGATCTCCTGAACGGCCCACCCCGGTCGCCTCGCCTGCGCGACGAAGGCCGCCCGGTTCGGGGCGGCGTGGCGTTTACAAAGGGGACACATGCGAGGGGGACGGGAGATGCGGGTCGACGAGCGAGGAGTGTCCGGCGAGGCGGGGGGGCGTCCGCCCGCAGGCGCTCCGGACCGGGCCGGGACGGGAGCGGCCGCGGGCGGCATCGCGCCGGCGCCGCGGGCCGGGGTGGCGGTCTCGTTCGACGTCTTCGACACCGTGCTGATGCGCCGCTGCACCACGCCGGAGGGCGTGTTCGAGCTGGCCTGCCGGCATGCCGGCGCGGATGTCGGGCGGCCCGGCCTGGTCGAAAGCTTCGTCCAGCATCGGCGGCTGGCGGAAGGCGCGGCGCGGCGCAAGAGCGCCCGGGCCGGCCGGGACGGCGAGGTGACGATCGAGGCGATCTGGGCCGAGTTCCCGCGCCGCCTGTTCGGGCTGTCCGCACTCTCGCCCGAGGAGCTGGCCGAAGCCGAGTTCCGGGCCGAGCTCGACCTCTGCCTCGCCGACCCGGAGATCGCCTTCCTGTACGACGAGGCGCGCAGCGACGGTTTCCGCACCGGTTTCGTCTCGGACACCTATTGGGGCGCCGAGCGGCTCGGGCGACTGCTGCGCCACTGCCGGCCCGGCCTCGCCTGGGATTTTCTCTACGCCTCGTGCGACCACGACACCGGCAAGTCGCGAAAGCTGTTCGAACGCGTACTGGCGGCCGAGGGGCTCTCGCCCGGCGAGCTGACCCATATCGGCGACCATCCGGTGGCGGACGTCGCCACCCCGCGAAAGCTCGGGATCGGGGCGCGGGCCTATGCGCAGGCGACGCCCTGGCTGGCCGGCGTGCTCCAGCGCGAGGACACGATCTTCTCGCTCGCCACCCACGGCGCCGCCACCGGCCGCCGCCTCGACGCCGGCCTGCGCAGCCTGCGCCGTCGCATCGCCCGGACCACGCCGGCGACCTCGCCGGCCGGCATTCTCGGCACCGCGGTGCTGGGCCCGGTGATGGCGGCCTTCGACCGCTTCGTGGCCGACCGCGTGGACCGGCTGGCGGCCGCGGGCGGCCGCGTCGCGATCGCGTTCCTGGCGCGCGACTTTTGGGCCCGGCTGCATCCGGAGCGGCGGGCCGCCTATCTGGAGATCAACCGGCGCACCGCCGCGCTCGCGGCCGTCGATGATCCGATCGGCTTCGGCCCGCTGTTCCAGGCGATCGGCGTGATCGACCACCGCACCGCGGTCGACATGCTCGGGCTCGACGCCCCGGCGCTGAAGCGCTTCTTCTCCAAGGCGGGCGGAACCACGACGGGTCGGGCGCTGGCGACCGCCCTGCCCCGCCTGTTCGGCCGCAAGATGATCGTGGATCTGGCCGACGGCATGCGGAGCGGCGTGCTCGCCCATCTGCGCCGCGAGATCGACGCCTTCGACTCCGTCACCGACCTGGTCCTGGTCGACCTCGGCTATGGCGGCTCGGTCCAGAAGGGGTTGCGTCGCGCCCTCGACGCCGCCCGTCCGGGCACCGGCGGCCCGCGGCTGCACGGGCTCTATCTGCTCGGCCGCGACGCCGCCCTGGACGATCTCGGCCGCGACACCGCCGAGAGCCTGATCTCGGATCTGGTGGTGACGCCCGAGACCAAGGCGGCGCTCCTGTCGAACATCGCCGTGCTGGAGCAGCTCTGCGCCGCGGCGACCGGCAGCGTACGGTCCTATCGCGACGGCGCCCCGGTGCGCGAGACCGAGCAGCGCGATCCGGCCCAGGTCGCGCTCACGGCCGAGGCGCGGACCGGCGCCCTGGCCTTCGCGACGGCACTCGCGCTCGAGTCTCTCGAGGGCCGCCCCGATCCGTTCGCCGCGACGGACACCGAGACCGCGCAAACGACGGCGGCCTGGACGGCCGCGATGCTGGGCCGGCTGCTGCTGCTGCCCACCGACGACGAGGTGCTGCTGCTCGGCGGCCTGACCCACGACGTCAATCTCGGCTCACGCAACACCGTGCCGCTCGCCGATCCGGACGCTGCGAGCCGGGCCGTCCTGGCGCGACCGCTGCCCGACGCCTGCGGGATCGAGGCGCCGCCGATGTGGCCGGCCGGCAGCCTCGCCGCCGTTTCGCCCCTGCACGGCTTCGCCTACACGCTGTTCGGCGCCGGTGCGCTGCCGGGTGACGTGTTCGGCGACGTCCCGTGCGGACGGATCACCGTCACGCTGGTCGATCAGCGCCGCGCCGCGCCGGTCGAGGTCACCTGCCTGCGGACGCCCGCCGGAGACCTCCGCCTCCGCGTACCCCTGATGGCCGAAGGCCGCATCGAGGCAGTGGCGATCCCGGTCGGCCAGCTCGCTTCGCGGGCGCTGGTGCGCGGCGTCGCCCTGCAGCAGGGCGAGACCGGCGCCGATGCCGTGCAGAAGGGCGCGGTGACGATGCTGGGCGCCGACCGGCTGCGCGCCGTCGACGCGACGCTCGCGGACGACATCGTGCGGGCAGGCCCGGGGGGCTCGCTGCTGGTGTTGGTCCCACCACTCGGCGCGCGGATCGGGGTGCTGACCGTGCTGCTGACGCCGCTCGGCGACGGCCGCCCGCTCGCGCTGGCGCTCGGCGACCAGGCGACACCGACGGCCCCGCTCGCCCCGGAGGCGTGAGGGCCGCGTGCCGTGGGCCGCGCCCGGCGTCACTCCATGTCGCCGCGGGGATCGTAGGCCTTGTGGTCGCGCCAGTGGCGCATCAGATCGTCGAGCTCGGTGTCGCTCTCCTTCGGCAGCACGATGCGCACGCTCGCCAAAAGATCGCCGGGGCCGCCCTTGGCGGGCAGGCCCTTGCCCTTGAGCCGGAAGGTCCGGCCGCTGGAGGTGCCGGCCGGGATCGCCAGCTCCACCGCGCCGTCGAGCGTCGGCACCCGCACCTTGCCGCCCAGCACCGCCTCGTAGAGCGTCACGGGCAGATCGAGCCGCAGGTTGGCGCCGTCGCGCTCGAACAGCGGATGCGGCGCGATCGTGATGGTCACCAGGGCGTCGCCGACCGCGCCGGGGCCGGGCAGCCCCTGCCCTTTCAGCCGGATCTGCTGGCCGTCGCTCAGGCCGGCCGGGATCTTGACCTCGACCTCCTTGCCGGTCGGCAGATGCACCCGGCGGTTGCCGCCCTTGGCGGCCTCGGCCAGCGTGATCGTGACGGCGGCCTCGACGTCGCGGCCGGCCGGTGCCTCGTGCAGGTCCTCCGGCTCGAACGGGGAGCCGCCGCCGAAGCCGGTCCGCCGACCCTGCGCCGCCGCGCCGCCGAACACGTCCTTGAGAATGTCCTCGAAGCCGCCGAAGCCGCGGGCTCCGCCACCGCCACCCCCGGCCGCGCGCCGGAAGCCTTCCGGCCCGAACGAGAAGCTCTCGAAATGCGAGCCG
>NZ_NPEX01000115.1:14884-17380 GCF_003258865.1 Rhodoplanes roseus
CCCCCCGGCCCGCCGGCGCCCGGCTGGGCGCCGAAGCCCTCGAAGCCGTGGAAGCGCGGCTTGCCTTCGGCGTCGATCTCGCCGCGGTCGAAGGCCTTGCGCTTCTTCTCGTCGCCGAGAATCTCGTAGGCCTGGTTGATCTCGGAGAAGCGCTTGGCGCTCTTCGGATCGTCCTTGTTCGCGTCGGGGTGCAGCTTCTTGGCGAGCTTGCGGAACGCGCTCTTGATCGCGCCCGCGTCCGCCGTCCGCGGCACCCCGAGAACCTCGTAGGGGTTGCGCATGCTCTCGAAACTCCAAAATCCGCCGGGGCCGTGTCGGGCCCGTTCGCGGTAAATGTGGGGGGAAGCGACGCTTTTCGCAACGCGGCGGCGCTCCGACGAGCCCATCTCGCGCGATTCCGACCGGCGAACCAAGCCCCCGCGTCAGGCCCGCTTCCACGGCTTCAGCCGCTTGACCTCCCAGCGGCCCGGCGCGATCCGGCAGGCGCCGCCTTGCAGCCACGTCTCGTTGCCGTCGCGCACGTGGCTCGCCAGGAAGTCGCGGCAGGTGCGCCCCTCGTCCTTGTAGGCCGCCGTGATCGGCGTGACGGTTCCGCGCGCGCCGGTCGCCGGGTTCTCCCAGGAGGAGCTCGTCGTGGTGCCGCTCTTGCCGAGCGCCTCGGCGATGGCGCTGCGGGCCACCGCGAGGTCCGCCTCGCCCGGCATCGCCGCCTCGGCCTGGGTCGCGACCGATGCGGGTGCGGCGCCTGATGCCGCGACACCCGGGACGCGCCGGCTGCCGATCGAGCCGGTGACGCCACCCTTGACCGGTTCCTCGTCTTTTCCCATCAGCGACCCCAATTGATAGGAAAAGCTGCAGCCGCCCAGCAGCAGCCCCACCGCGAGGACGAGCCCCGTTCCGGCAACGCCGATGCCGCATCGGCGGCATAGGCGGCCGGAAGCGTCGGGCCTATAAGGCCCGTAGCCGTCGGCGCGGGTCCACTGCGAGTCTGCCAAGAGGTGCTCCGAGACATGTCCGAGACACGTTCGATTGAACACACGAGCCGGTTAACGACTGGTGATTTCACCGAGGCCGACGAGCCGATCGCGCTGTTCGCCCAGTGGTTCGAGGACGCCAAGCGCAGCGAGCCCGCCGATCCGAACGCGATGGCGATCGCCACGGCCGATGCCGGCGGCATGCCGAACGTCCGGATGGTGCTGCTGAAGGGCTTCGACTCGCACGGGTTCGTGTTCTACACGCACCAGACCAGCCAGAAGGGCCAGGAGATCGCCGCCAATCCGTCCGCGGCCGCGGTGTTCCACTGGAAGTCCCTGCAGCGGCAGGTGCGGCTGCGCGGGCCGATCTCGATGGTCCCCGACGAGGAGGCCGACGTCTATTTCGAGAGCCGGCCGCGCCAATCGAAGATCGGCGCCTGGGCCAGCAAGCAGTCGACCCCGCTGGAGAGCCGGCTGGCGTTCGAGAAGTCGGTGGCCTATTACACGGCCAAATACGCGGTCGGAACCGTGCCGCGTCCGCCGACCTGGGTGGGCTACCGGATTGCGCCGCTCTCGATCGAATTCTGGCAGGATCGCCCGTTCCGCCTGCACGACCGGGTCGTCTTCAAGCGCGAGCGCCCCAGCGCGCCCTGGACCAAGTTCCGCCTTTACCCCTGACGTTTTCACCACCGACCGATTGACCGTCCGACCGAGGGGCCACCCATGAACACGCCGACCAGCAACCAGCCGCGCCGCACGCTCCTGCTCACCGGCGCCAGCCGGGGCATCGGCCACGCCACCGTGAAGCGCTTCTCGGCGGCGGGCTGGCGCGTGATCACCTGCTCGCGCCACGCCTTCCCGGAGAACTGCCCGTGGGCGATGGGGCCGGAGGACCACATCCAGGTCGACCTCGCCGACCCGGCCTCCACCCGTGACGCCATCGCCGAGGTGAAGCAGCGGCTCGACGGCGGCGAGCTGCACGCGCTGGTCAACAACGCCGGCATCTCGCCCAAGGACGAGGAAGGCGGCCGGCTGAGCACCATCAACACGACGCTCGACACCTGGCAGCAGGTGTTCCAGATCAACTTCTTCGCGCCCGTGATGCTGGCGCGCGGCCTGATCGAGGAGCTGAAGGCGGCCAAGGGCTCGGTCGTCAACGTCACCTCGATCGCCGGCTCGCGCGTGCACCCGTTCGCCGGCTCGGCCTACTCGACCTCGAAGGCGGCGCTCGCCGCGCTCACCCGCGAGATGGCGGCCGACTTCGGCCGCGTCGGCATCCGGGTCAACGCCATCGCGCCGGGCGAGATCGACACCGCGATCCTCTCCCCCGGCACCGACAAGATCGTCGCCCAGATCCCGATGCAGCGCCTCGGCACCACCGACGAGGTGGCCAAGATCATCTATGTGCTGTGCACCGAGACCTCGTCCTACGTGAACGGCGCCGAGATCCACATCAACGGCGGCCAGCACGTGTAGGCAACCGAGAGGCTCGCGTGTCCCGGGCGCGGCGCAACGCGCCGCG
>NZ_NPEX01000115.1:17390-17856 GCF_003258865.1 Rhodoplanes roseus
GCGAACCGGGACCCAGGGGCGTCAAGTGAGGCAGTCGCCGCGCGGCCCGTCGTGGGGCCCTGGGCCCCGGCTCTGCGACGCGTCAGCCCTGCGGCCTGACGCGCCTTGTCCGGGGCACGAGGCCGAGCACCGGCTCCTCAGGACGAGGACGGAACAGACTCCGCTCGGGCGCCGGTCCGTTGTCTCGTCCTCACTTCATCGTCGGCATCACGAACTCGGCGCCGGCGCGGATGCCGGTCGGCCATCGGGTCGTGATGGTCTTGAGGCGCGTGTAGAAGCGCACGCCTTCGGGACCGTGCATGTGATGGTCGCCGAACAGCGACGCCTTCCAGCCGCCGAAGGAGTGGAACGCCATCGGCACCGGGATCGGCACGTTGATGCCGACCATGCCGACCTGGATGCGGTGGGCGAACTCGCGCGCCGCGTCGCCGTCGCGGGTGAAGATCGAGGTGCCGTTGCCGAACTC
>NZ_NPEX01000116.1 GCF_003258865.1 Rhodoplanes roseus
GAGGTGAAGAAAGGGCTCACGCCGCCGCCTCTGCTCTCGCTTCTGCCGCGGGCGCCGCCGCGGGCCGCAGGCCCAGCAGATGGCACACCGCGTAGACGAGGTCGGCGCGGTTCATCGTATAAAAATGGAACTCGGTGACGCCGCGGTCGACCAGGTCGAACACCTGCTCGGCCGCGACGGCCGCGGCGATCAGCTTTCGGGTCGCGGCATCGTCTTCGAGCCCGGCGAAGCGGTCGGCCAGCCATGACGGAATCGACGCGCCTGCCTTGGCCGCGAAGGACCGCGTCAGCGTGAAGTTCTGCACCGGCAGGATGCCGGGGACGATCGGGATGGTGATGCCGCGGGCGCGAACCCGGTCGAGGTAGCGGAGGTAGAGCTCGTTGTCGAAGAAGAACTGGGTGATGGCCCGGGTCGCGCCGGCGTCCACCTTGGCGGCCAGCATGTCGAGGTCGACCGTGTCGGACGGGCTCTCGGGATGGCGCTCCGGATAGGCCGAGACCGACACCTCGATGTCGGTCTTCTCGGCCGCGGCGAGGCGCTTGATGCCGCCGACCAGGTCGGCCGCGTTTACGTAGCCGCCCGGATGCGGCGCGTAGGCGGTGCCGATGCCGGCGACCGGATCACCGCGCAGCGCCACGATGTGCCGCACGCCGGCCGACAGATAGCCGCGCACCACGTCGTCGACCTCGTCGCGGGTCGCCGCGACGCAGGTGAGATGCGCGGCCGGCGTCAGCGCCGTCTCGTCGAGGATGCGCTTGACCGTCGCGTGGGTGCGCTCGCGCGTCGATCCGCCGGCCCCGTAGGTGACGGAGACGAAGTTGGGACGCAACGGCGCCAGCCGCTCGATCGAGTCCCACAGCGTCTTCTCCATCTCCTCGATCTTGGGCGGGAAGAACTCGAAGGAGACGCGCAGATCCTCGCGCCGGTGCGGCACGCGGCTGGCGCGGGGTTCGGTCGGGGACGGCATCAGGCGACCTCGCGGGTTCGTTCGGCGATGGCGAGGCGCGGATCGCGGCCCAGCCACAGGGTGACGGCCAGCCCGCCGCCGGGCCCGGGCCCGGGCGGCAGGACGCGGTGCAAGCCGGGCTCCAGGCCCGCCTGCTCCAGCCACTGGGTGACGGCCTCGCGCGAAAATCCGAGCCGCCGGTGGGCGTGCTCCTCGCGCAGGAACTCCAGCTCGTGCGGGGCGAA
This sequence comes from Rhodoplanes roseus, assembly GCF_003258865.1. GTDB lineage: Bacteria > Pseudomonadota > Alphaproteobacteria > Rhizobiales > Xanthobacteraceae > Rhodoplanes > Rhodoplanes roseus. Next base: position 1,192 of record NZ_NPEX01000116.1, read on the forward strand.
GTCGACCACCAGCAGCCGGCCCTGCGGCCGCAGCACGCGGGCCGCCTCGCGGATGGCGCGGCCGCCGTCGTCGAGGAAGTGCAGCACCTGGTGGAGGATCACGACGTCGAAGGAGTCGGGCGGCATGGCGAGGTCGAACAGGTCGCCGTGGCGCACCGAGCAGTTCTTGCTGCCGGCGCGGTCGAGGCGGGCGCGGGCGAGCGCCAGCATGTCGCGCGACAGGTCGATGCCGAGGCCGCGCTCGATCTCCGGGCCGAACAGCTCCAGCATGCGGCCCGTGCCGGTCCCGAGATCGAGGAGCGAGCGGAACGGTCTGTCGCCCAGCGCCTCGACGATCGCCTGCTCGACCGCCTCGTCGCCGGCATGGAGGCGGCGGATGCGGTCCCACTCGGCGGCGTGCTTGGCGAAATAATCTTGCGCGGCCTGGTTGCGCGCCGCCCGCACCGCGGTGAGGCGCTCGCGGTCGCGCCCGATGGTCCGGTCCGCCGGATCGAGCCGCGCCAGCAGGGCGCGCACCAGCGCCGCCGCCTCGCCCTGCTCGGCCGCCCGGAAGAAGGCCCAGGAGCCCTCGCGGAACCGCTCGACCAGGCCGGCCTCGGCCAACAGCTTGAGATGACGCGAGATGCGCGGCTGCGACTGGCGCAGGATGTCGGTGAGGTCCGAGACCGTGAGCTCCGCCTCGCCGAGCAGCGCGAGGACGCGCAGGCGCGTCTCCTCGGCCGCCGCCTTCAGGGCGGCGTTCAGATCCTCGAAGCTCAGGCGCTCGTCCATCCGGACCGTCCTCGGGTGCGACAGGGGTCGACCCTCATATAGGCACGTTTCGCGGCAGACATAAAGATATCTTTATGCCTTGAAGCTGGTTGTCGCCGACGCAATCCTCCCGCAGGCGCACGCCGCTCCGAAAAGGCGTTGGATCTGCTAATAAACCCGCAACGCAACCGTAGACGCGAGCCGCGCCGGCGCCCGTCCCGGCTGGCGGCCATTCGCCTGCAGGCAAGAGCATGTCCAGTCCGTCCGATCGCCCCCTGCCCCCGCTCTCCGGCCCCGTCCCCGGCGAGGACGAGGACGATCGCCTGCGTCCCGGCGAGGTCGCGGCTCCGCTGCCGGAGAGATTCGACGCGGGGCTGTTCTATATCGGCCGCATCCGCACGCCATGGACGCGGCGCGGCGACTGCCCGCGCAACGCCCGCCAGTCGGACGCGGTCTGCACCATCGAGGTCGACGAGCGGTTCGCCGCCGGGCTGACCGGGGTCGAGAGCTGCACGCATCTCCTGGTGCTGTATTGGATGCACCGGGCGCGCCGCGATCTCGTCGTGCAGGCGCCGCGCCATTACGGCGAGCCGCGCGGCACCTTCGCGCTGCGCTCGCCGGTGCGGCCGAACCCGGTGGCGGCCAGCGTCGTGAAGCTCCTGGGCGTGGAGGGGCCGCGGCTCTCGGTCGTCGGGCTCGACTGCCTGGACGGCACGCCGCTGGTCGACATCAAGCCGTACTTCGCCTCGACCGACGCGGTCGGCGACGCCGTCGTCGGCTGGCACGCCGCCCGGACGGCGTGAGCGCATGGTCCCGAATCCGCGTCCGTGTCGTCCGGCGATGTGACCCGGTTCACGGAAGGCCTTGCGATCGCGCCGCATGGTTAGCGATTCGTCGCCGTCGAGAGCCGCGGCGCCTGCCGATCCGATACGACAAAAACCCAGCTAAATCGCGGTGTTTTCGCGTCGCGCGGCGTGCCCTGCGGCGTCGCGCGCGGCCGTCCGGCGGTTCGGACGAGATGTCTTAAATTGTAATTAAAATTGCGATCTCCCGGTTGAACCGCCTGAAGAGAAGTTTCGACACAAAGGCGGGGAACAGGGGGGTGATCATGACACGCTTTACTCGGGCTCGTTCCGCCGTCGTCACGGCTGCGGCCGGCATCCTGGTCGCCGGCATGGCGATGACGGGCGCCGCATCGGCCAATCCGTTCGCGTTCTTCGCGCCCGTGATGGCTCCGACCTACGAGGCCGTCGCGCCGACCGACACGATCGTCCCGCGCAACGAGCCGGCCGAGCCGTCGTCGCGCTTCCGCCGCCAGACCGTCGACTACAAGACCAGCGAGCCGGCCGGCACCATCGTCATCGACACGCCCAACACCTATCTGTACCTCGTGCTCGGCAACGGCCGTGCGATGCGCTACGGCATCGGCGTCGGCCGCGACGGCTTCCGCTGGTCGGGAACCCAGTCGGTCACCCGCAAGGCCGAGTGGCCGGACTGGACGCCGCCCACCGAGATGGTGCGCCGCCAGCCCTATCTGCCGCGCTTCGTCGCCGGCGGTCCCAACAACCCGCTCGGCGCCCGCGCCCTCTATCTGGGCGACACCATCTACCGCATCCACGGCACCAACGCGCCGGAGACGATCGGCGAGCGCGTGTCCTCGGGCTGCATCCGCATGGTCAATGCCGACGTGATCGACCTCTACTCTCGCGTCACGGTCGGCACCCGCGTCGTCGTACTGCCGAGCCGCAACCGCCAGGTCGAGACGCCCCGCGCGCCGCAGATCTGAAGCTCGTCGTCCCTCCTGATCAGAACAAGCCGTCGCAAGACGTCTCCCAGCACCTTCTCTGAGCCTCCATTCTCGGCCGGTCCCGGATGCCCCCGGGACCGGCCTTTTTCATGCGAGGCAGCGGCGGCCGGCGCACCTTGCCGCAACATGTACTAGTCGCGGCCGACGACCGGCCTAATCCCGAAATCTTCCTTAATCATCGCATCAATTCGCGCGTGTCTTTTCATCTTTATCAATTCAACCCGGGTCATATCGCACCATCGTTGCGAAGCACCAGGTCATGACGAACCCGAGAAGACGCGCAGCTTTCCTCCTGCTCACGGCCTGCGCCGGCATCGTCATCGGCTTGTCCGCGATGGCGATCGGCGTCACCGTCGAGTATCTGCGCAAGGACGCGATCCGGGCGGCCGAGCGGGAGAGCTCCAATGCGGCGCTCGCCGTCGCCGAGCAGCTGATGCGCACGGTGCGCCCGGTCGACGGCGTGCTCACCGAGCTGCGCGACGTCGTCCCGGCGCTCGGCATCGCGACGCCGAAAGAATTTTCCACGTTCTTCGGCAGCGACGAGCAGCGTCAGTTCCTCGAGGAACGGCTGCGCCGCGAGAGGGCGGCGTCCGCGCTCGGCATTTTCGATTCCAACGGCCGTCTCGTGCAGGCCTCACCGGACGCCATGAGGCGGGATCTCGCGAGCGGCCTCGAGGAGCATCTCCGCCGAACAGACCGCATGGCCACGCCGGGCCTGCAGGTGAGCCCGCCGATCGCGTCCCCGGCTGCCGGGCAGCCGATGATCTACCTCACGCGCCGCATCCGCGGAGCGACCGGCAGTCACGTCGGCCTCGCCGCCGCGGCCGTCCCGGCCGACTATTTCGACCATCTCTACGGCACGATCGAAATGCTGCCGGGCCAGTCCTTCCTGATCAGCCGGCAGGACGGCACGCTGCTCGCCAACCGCCCCAGCGTGACCGGGGTCAGCGGGCCGGTGATGCCCAGGACGGGCCAATGGTACGAGGTCGCAGCGCGCGGCGGCGGCACCTACCGGGTCGTTTCCGGCAACGACCCCGACGACACGCTGATCGTCTCGGTCCAGACGATTCCGGAGACGCCGTTCGTCGTCAGCAGCGGCATCCTGGAGAGCGCCGCGCTGGCGGAGTGGCGCCGGCACGCGGTCCGCATCGGCATCGGCAGCCTGCTCGCCTTCGTCTGCGCGATCGCGCTGCTCTGGGCGCTGAAGCACCAGTTCGATCGTCTGGTCACGTCGCAGGAGTCGCTGTCGGAGCGGGAGACGCGGCTGGCGGAGAAGTCGCGCGAGCTGGAGCGGATGCATGCTCGCCTCGACGCGGCCGTGAACAACATGGCGCACGGCCTCTGCATGTACGACCGCGACGATCGCCTGGTCGTCTGCAATGCCGCCTATCGGAGCATGTACGGCCTTTCGGAGGACGACACGCGAGCCGGCACGACGATCCGCAAGCTGGTCGAGCGTCGCCGGGCGGTCGGCACGTTCCAGGGCGATTACGCGGCACGCATCGCCGAGGTCCGGCAGGCCGTCGATCGCGGCCGCCCCTCCCGTTTCGTCAGCGAGCTGTCGAACGGTCGCGTGATCGCCATGACGGTGAGCACGCTGCGTGACGGCGGCTGGGTCTCGGTGCACGAGGACATCACCGAGCGCACCCGGGCCGAGAAGCGGATCGCCCATCTGGCCCGCCACGATCCGCTCACCGACCTCGCCAACCGGCTGCTGTTCCGCGAGCGCATGGACGAGGTCATCGCGCGGCTGGAGACCAACGGCGACAGCTTCGCCGTGATGATCTTCGACATCGACCTGTTCAAGTCGGTCAACGACTCGCTCGGCCATTCCGGCGGCGACGCCCTGCTCGAGGCCGTCGCCGAGCGCCTGCGCCGCAGCGCCGCCCCCACCGACACGCTCGGCCGCATCGGCGGCGACGAGTTCGCCGTCATCCAGACCGCCCGCCCCGATCCCCGCGCCGCCGCCACGGCGCTGGCCGAGACGCTGCTGCAGGAGCTGCGCGCACCCTACGACATCGAGGGCAAGCGCATCGTCATCGGCATCAGCATCGGCATCGCGGTGGCGCCCGACGACGGCCGCGAGCCCAGTCAGATCCTCAAGAGCGCCGACCTCGCCCTCTACCGCGCCAAGGCCGACGGACGCGGCTGCTTCCGCTTCTTCGAGCCCGCCATGGACGCCGACGTGCGGCTCCAGCGCGAGTTCGAGTTCGAGCTCCGCGAGGCCCTGGTCCGCCAGGAGTTCGAGATCCACTACCAGCCGATCGTCGACATCGCCACGGCACGGCCCTGCGCCGTCGAGGCGCTGGTGCGCTGGCGCCACCCCCATCACGGCCTGATCCCGCCCGACAAGTTCATCCCCGTCGCCGAGGAGATCGGCCTGATCATCCCGCTCGGGGAGTGGATCCTCGGCGCCGCCTGCCGCACCGCCGTCGCCTGGCCGGACGACATCCGCCTCGCCGTCAACCTTTCCGCCGTGCAGTTCCGCTCCGGCACCCTGGTCGACGTGGTCCGCAGCGCGCTGCGCTCCTCCGGCCTGCCGGCGACCCGGCTCGAGCTGGAGATCACCGAGTCGGTGCTGCTGCAGAAGGACCAGGACAGCATCGCGGTGCTGCACGAGCTCGCCGGGCTGGGCGTGCGCATCGTCCTCGACGACTTCGGCACCGGCTACTCGTCGTTGAGCTATCTGCAGCTCTTCCCGTTCAGCAAGATCAAGATCGACAAGTCCTTCGTCGCCGAGATGTCGAGCCGTTCCGACTGCGCCGCCATCGTCTCGACCATCATCAATCTCGCCAAGGCACTCGACATGGGCACCACCGCCGAGGGCGTCGAGACCCAGGAGCAGGCCGAGCTGCTGCGCGCCGCCGGCTGCCGCGAGGCGCAGGGCTGGCTGTTCGGCCGCCCCGGACCACCGAGTGCCCTCGTCCTCGACCGTCCCGCCGAACCGGCACAAGCCACGCAAACGCCCGTTCGGATTAACCGAATCGTAGCGGCGGCGCGCTAAGAAGCAGACTGGTGAAGGGCCACCCAGGAGATGGCGCGCCGACCCCGCGGACCAACCGCTCGGCCGACGGAGTCACAACCTCTACCGAGCAGCCCGACGCCAAGCCGGCGGCGAGTCCCGGCGTGCCGCTTGTCCGCGAGGCCCACGTTCCTTCATGCCGTCCCTTTCGCCACACAGACATCGGGTGTCCTTCGGGACGCTGCTGGGCGTAACGGCGGTGGTGATCGCCGCCTCGGTGCTGGCGATCGGCTTAGCCGTCTGGCAGCTGCGCAGCGACGCGCTGGCGTCGGCGAACGACGACTCCGACAACATCGCCGTGGTGCTGGCCGGCCAGGTCGGCCAGGCGGTGAGGCCGATCGACGAGGCGCTGCGCGACCTGGTCCGCCACCGTCTCACCGCCTCACAGGTGCGCGAGGTGCTCGGCACCGCGCGCCTGCACGACGAGCTGCGCGAGCGCCTCACCGGCTTCCCGCAGGCGACCTCGATCGTCGTCGCCGACGTCGACGGCACTGTGGTCAACTGGTCCCAGGACTGGCCGCCACGCCCGCTGAACTTCGCCGACCGCGCCTTTCACAAGGAGATGAGGGCCATCGGCCCGGACGACCTGTATATCAGCGCGCCGCTCCACAGCCGGGTCAGCAGCACCCAGATCATCCTGTTCAGCCGCCGCCTCACGGCACCCGACGGGAGCTATTCGGGGCTGGTCGGGATGGGCGTCCCGATCGATTATTTCCGCGCCGTCTACGAGTCCATGGCATCGATCGCCGACCGCTCCTTCGCCCTCGTGCGCGCCGACGGCATCCTGCTCGCCCGCTTCCCGACCGGACTGCTGCAGGTCGGCCAGCCGCTTCCGGAGCGCCCCTTGTGGCAGCCGGTGGCGCAGGCCGGCGGCGGCTTCTACACCGCGATGACCACTCCCGAGCCCGAGATGCGCCTCGTCGCGGCGCGCCCGGTGGACGGGCTGCCCCTCTTCGTGAACGTCGCCATCGCCGAGGACGCCGCGCTCGCCACCTGGGAGCGCCGCGCCGTCTGGATCGGCATCGGCACGATGCTGGCGCTGGCCTGCTGTGCGGCGCTGCTGAGCAGCCTCGTCCGAAAGTCGCAGGCCCTCGAGCAGACGACCAGCCAGCTGGATGCGGCCCTCAACAACATGTCCTATGGACTGTGCATGTTCGACGGCGACGGCCGGCTTCTCGTGCACAACGCGCGGTACCGTGAGATGTATGCGCTCGCGCCCGAGGACGTGCGTCCCGGCACGTCGCTGCGCGAGCTGATGCGGCGCAGGATTGCGGCCGGCACGGTCTGCAACGATCCCGAGTCGTATCTGGCCGAGCTGTCGTCGGGCCGGGCCGGGAACAACCCCACCCACATCACCACGCGTCTCGACGACGGGCGCGTGATCGCCGTGCTCAACGATCCGACCGAGGACGGCGGCTGGGTCTCGGTGCACGAGGACATCACCGAGCGCACCCGGGCCGAGATGCGGATCGCCCACATGGCGCGCCACGATGCGATGACCGACCTCGCCAACCGGCTGCTGTTCCGCGAGCGCATGGACGAGGCGATCGGCCGGCTGCAGGCCAACGGCGACAGCTTCGCCGTGATGATCTTCGACATCGACCTGTTCAAGTCGGTCAACGACTCGCTCGGCCATTCCGGCGGCGACGCCCTGCTCGAGGCCGTCGCCGAGCGCCTGCGCCGCAGCGCCGCCCCCACCGACACGCTCGGCCGCATCGGCGGCGACGAGTTCGCCGTCATCCAGACCGCCCGCCCCGATCCCCGCGCCGCCGCCACGGCGCTGGCCGAGACGCTGCTGCAGGAGCTGCGCGCACCCTACGACATCGAGGGCAAGCGCATCGTCATCGGCATCAGCATCGGCATCGCGGTGGCGCCCGACGACGGCCGCGAGCCCAGTCAGATCCTCAAGAGCGCCGACCTCGCCCTCTACCGCGCCAAGGCCGACGGACGCGGCTGCTTCCGCTTCTTCGAGCCCGCCATGGACGCCGACGTGCGGCTCCAGCGCGAGTTCGAGTTCGAGCTCCGCGAGGCCCTGGTCCGCCAGGAGTTCGAGATCCACTACCAGCCGATCGTCGACATCGCCACGGCACGGCCCTGCGCCGTCGAGGCGCTGGTGCGCTGGCGCCACCCCCATCACGGCCTGATCCCGCCCGACAAGTTCATCCCCGTCGCCGAGGAGATCGGCCTGATCATCCCGCTCGGGGAGTGGATCCTCGGCGCCGCCTGCCGCACCGCCGTCGCCTGGCCGGACGACATCCGCCTCGCCGTCAACCTTTCCGCCGTGCAGTTCCGCTCCGGCACCCTGGTCGACGTGGTCCGCAGCGCGCTGCGCTCCTCCGGCCTGCCGGCGACCCGGCTCGAGCTGGAGATCACCGAGTCGGTGCTGCTGCAGAAGGACCAGGACAGCATCGCGGTCCTGCACGAGCTCGCCGGGCTGGGCGTGCGCATCGTCCTCGACGACTTCGGCACCGGCTACTCGTCGCTGAGCTATCTCCAGCTCTTCCCGTTCAGCAAGATCAAGATCGACAAGTCCTTCGTGGCCGAGATGTCGAGCCGCTCCGATTGCGCCGCCATCGTGTGCACCGTGATGAACCTCGCCAAGGCGCTCGACATGGGCACCACGGCCGAGGGCGTCGAGACCCAGGAGCAGGTCGACCTGCTGCGCGCCGCCGGCTGCCGCGAGGCGCAGGGCTGGCTGTTCGGCCGCCCCGGGCCGGCGAGTGCCCTGACGCTCGACCGCCCGCTCGGCACCCCGGTCGCCTCGGCGGTCGGCCGCCACCGCGTCGCCTGATCCGGCCGGAAGGAGCGGTCGCGGGTCCACGGGTACGCCGCGACCACAGGCGCCCGAGAGCCGCGTCGCAGAGCGGCGTAACGACACGCCTCGCATTGACAGTGCACCGATCTCCCCTAAATTGAGGCCTCGTTCCGAGGGGTGCTCCGGAAGGAGCTGAGACACCGTCGGCCGACGCGGCGCCGCCAGCAACGGCACGCCGCCCGGCACCGCGGAAACCCTTTGAACCTGATCCGGGTCATGCCGGCGAAGGGACAGGGACCATTCCCACTCCGACGCATGCTGGTTCCGGACGGCCCATTCACGGGAGGCTCCGAATGAACAAGCACACGCCCGCCACCGCGCTCGCCGTTCCGACCGTCACCACCGGCCCGATCGCCGGCTCGCGAAAAGCCTACACCACCCCCGACGCCGCGCCGGACCTGAAGGTGCCGGTGCGCGAGATCGTGCTGACCGACGCGGCGGGCGAACCGCCGGTGCCGGTCTACGACGCCTCCGGTCCCTACACGGACCCGACCGCCACCATCGATCCCGAGAAGGGTCTGGCGCGTCACCGCACCGCCTGGGTGAAGGAGCGTGGCGGTATCGAGGCCTATCAGGGCCGCGAGATCAAGCCGGTCGACAACGGCAACGTGTCGGGCGCCCATCTGGCCCGCGCCTTCCCGAACCAGCACGCCCCGCTGCGGGCGCTGGAGGGCAAGCCGGTGACCCAATACGAGTGGGCCAAGGCCGGCGTGATCACCAAGGAGATGATCTACGTCGCCGAGCGCGAGAATCTCGGCCGCCAGAAGATGCTCGAGCGGGCCGAGGCGGCGCTCGCCGACGGCGAGAGCTTCGGCGCCGCGCTGCCGGCCTTCGTGACGCCGGAGTTCGTGCGCAGCGAGATCGCCCGCGGTCGCGCCATCATCCCGGCGAACATCAACCACGCCGAGCTCGAGCCGATGATCATCGGCCGCAACTTCCTCACCAAGATCAACGCGAACATCGGCAACTCCGCCGTGACCTCGTCGGTCGAGGAGGAGATCGACAAGATGGTGTGGGCGATCCGCTGGGGCGCCGACACCGTGATGGACCTCTCCACCGGCCGCAACATCCACAACACGCGCGAGTGGATCATCCGCAACGCGCCGGTGCCGATCGGCACCGTGCCGATCTATCAGGCGCTGGAGAAGGTCGACGGCGACCCGGTCAAGCTCGACTGGGAGGTCTACAAGGACACCCTGATCGAGCAGTGCGAGCAGGGCGTCGACTACTTCACGATCCATGCCGGTGTGCGGCTCGCTTACGTGCCGCTGACCGCCAGCCGCGTGACCGGCATTGTTTCCCGCGGCGGCAGCATCATGGCCAAGTGGTGCCTCGCCCATCACCGCGAGAGCTTCCTCTACGAACGCTTCGAGGAAATCTGCGAGCTGATGCGCAAGTACGACGTGTCGTTCTCGCTCGGCGACGGCCTGCGGCCGGGCTCGATCGCCGACGCCAACGATCGCGCCCAGTTCGCCGAGCTGGAGACGCTGGGCGAGCTGACCCGGATCGCCTGGGACAAGGGCTGCCAGGTGATGATCGAGGGCCCCGGCCACGTGCCGATGCACAAGATCAAGATCAACATGGACAAGCAGCTGAAGGAATGCGGCGAGGCGCCGTTCTACACCCTCGGCCCGCTGACCACCGACATCGCGCCCGGCTACGACCACATCACCTCGGGCATCGGCGCCGCCATGATCGGCTGGTTCGGCTGCGCCATGCTGTGCTACGTGACGCCGAAGGAGCATCTCGGCCTGCCCGACCGCGACGACGTGAAGACCGGCGTGATCACCTACAAGATCGCGGCGCACGCCGCCGATCTCGCCAAGGGTCATCCGGCCGCGCAGGTGCGGGACGACGCCCTCTCCCGGGCCCGCTTCGAGTTCCGCTGGCAGGACCAGTTCAACCTCGGCCTCGACCCCGACACGGCCTGCGCCTATCACGACGAGACGCTGCCCAAGGACGCCCACAAGGTCGCGCATTTCTGCTCGATGTGCGGGCCGAAATTCTGCTCGATGAAGATCACCCAGGACGTCCGCGACTACGCGGCCGGCCTCGGCGACAACGAGAAGGCGGCGCTGGGTCTGGCGGCCGAAGCCGGCATGAAGGAGATGTCGGACAAGTTCAACGCCATGGGCCAGCAGGTCTATGTCGACGCCGACCAGGTGGCGGCCGGCAAGCCGGCGCCGCGCACCACCGCGCTCGACACCGAAGCGGCCCACGCCGCCCGGAACGCCGCGCTGGTGAAGCAGAGCAACAAGGCGCTGTGAGGCGCGGCCTCACGTCGTGAGACGAAGGCGGGCCCGGCACATGCCGGCCCGCCTTTTTTGCCGGCCGGCGGCCGAGCGTGTCGCGATCCGGATGACCCGTGCGTTCCGCCCTGCCCTGCGCTACGCTCGCGGCCGGCCCATCAACCCCCGGTGACCCATGGCGCACATCACATACAAGATCGTCCAGCACGACGGCGGCTGGGCCTATACGGTCGACGGCGTCTTCTCGGAGCCGTTTCCGAGCCATGCGGCGGCGCTGGCGGCCGCCAAGCGCGTCGCCCAGGAGCAGCGCGTCCCCGACCAGACCCACGTCATCGAGTACGAGGACGCCGACGGCAAGTGGCACACCGAAACCGCCGCCGGCAACGATCGTCCGGACACCGCGGTGGAGGACAGCCGGTAGCCCGTCCGACGGTCCCTCAGCGGGCCCCTACTTCAGCGATAGGGCCATGCCGCTGAGGTCGAGATTGGCGATCAGGCCGACCTGGCGGCCCTGGAGCTCGAGGACGGCGCCCTTCTGGTTGCGCAGCACGATGGCCTGGGCGCCCGGGCCGAGCGCACCGCCCGCCCCGGCCGCGCCGTAGACGCCGGCGACGTCCGAGGGCCGGCTGATATTGCTGACGCGGCCGTGCAGATTGGCCTTGGAGGCGCCGAACACCAGGCCGGCCGAGAGGCCGCCGATCGACAGGCGATACTTGCGGCCCTGGAACGTCAGCGTGCCGCTGCCGCCCGAGCCGCCGATGAACCAGCCGCCCTTGTAGATCGTGATCGCGATGCTGCCGCTGTCGGCGCGCGCCGCCGAGGCGGCGGACAAGAGCGTCGCCGCCGCCACGAGGGCGACGCGTAGTCCCGAGACGATGCGCATTGGTCCGATTCTCCCCCCAGGGCGCCGGCGCCCGAATCGATCGTTCATGGTTGCGCCGAACCGGTACGACAATGTGATGGCTCGCACAAAGACACCGAAATCGCGGCCCCGAATCACCGCTCCCGGACCGGCGTGTTACCCTTCGTCCTCCACGTCGTCCGATCTCAACCGCGAGCCGCCGTCATGCGTGCCTCCACCCGTCTCTGGCTCGGTCCCGCCGTCTCGTTCGCGCTGGTCGCGCCGGTGCAGTTCGCCGCCGTCACGGCGGCCCGCGTCGCCGAGCCGGTCATCGCGCTGATCCTGTTCCTGGTCCCCGCCGCGATCGTCGTCGCGATCTTCGCTCTGGTCGCGCGCTGGCGCTGGACCGTGGCCGCCGTCCGCTGGACGGCGGTGCTGCTGCTCGGTGCGCTTCTGCTGGCCGCCTGCGGCCTGCTGGCCTATGCGGTGCTGGGCGAGCAGACGCCGCTCGGGCGTGGTCTCATGCTCGGGATCACGCTGTTCCTCGACTCGGCGATCCTGTTGCCGACGGCCGTGGTGGTGATCGTCCACTGGCTGGCGCTGCGCGCTCCACCGGCGCCGGTCGGCCCGCCGGAAGCGACGCGGCACGCGGGGGCCTAGGCGGGCTCCATGCCGTGCCGGCGCTTCACCGGATCGGCTTCGGACGACACCAGGACGGCGATCACGGCCCGGGCTCCGTCGGCATCCGGGCTCGCCGCGGCGACGCCCGCCGTGAACACCGTGGTGGACTGGACCGCGGCCGGCAGCCCGCCGATCACCGTGATGCCGGGGATGTTCACCAGCTCGCTGTACTGCTGGAAACCGAGATCGGCGTCGCCCTTGGCCACCAGCGATCCGACCGGGACGCCGGGCGGAGCCTGCAGGAGGCGGTCGGCCATGCCGGCGGCGAGGCCCCACCGCTCCAGCAGCCGCATCAGATGGTCGCCGCTCGGGCCGGTCGAGTAGCACAGCCGCGTCGCCGACGACACCGCCTCGCGGACCGCCGCCTCGGTGCTCACGTCCGGCGCCGGCCGGCTCGACGGCACGGCGAGCGCGATGTCCGAGCGGGCGAAGGCGGTCCGGCTTCCGGCCACCAGCCGGCCCTCGGCCTCCAGCTTCTCCATCGGGCCGGAGGCGAGAAGGACGATGTCCACGGCCTCGCCGGCGCGCACCAGCTTGGCGGCCTCCACGCCGCCCAGCGACCGCACGACGAGCGCCCGGCCGGTGCGCTGCTCGCACAGCGCCGCGAGCTCGTTCAGGATGTGGCGGGTCGCCATCGACGAGATGCAGGTGATCGGGGGAGCCATCTTCAACCTCCGGGTGACGCGCCGCTCTGTGGCTGATTCCATTCGACGGACCGCGGGCCAACCTCGACCGTCAGTTCGTGCCGTTCAAGTGTCGCGATCCGCTCACCGGCCATGTCGGGCGCGCGACGCCACCGGCGGCGGACCACCTGCCGCCCGCCGACCCGCGGTCAGCCCGGATCCATGCCGGTCTTCCTGAAGGCCGCCGCGCCGGCCGGCGAGACCAGGTACTTCAGCCACTCCCGGGCCGCGGCGACCTCCTTCGCGCCGACCATGACGCTGCCCGTGAACTGGGTCATCTGCTGGATGTCGGCCGGCAGGGGACCGACGATGTCGCAGCCCGGGAAGGCGATCAGCTCGCTCACCTGCTGCAGGCCGATCTCGACCTCGCCGTTGGAGAGGATGCTGCCGACGAACACGCCGGTCGGCGTCTGCACGAGCTTGCCCTTGATCTCGTCGGTGATGCCCAGACGCTGGAACAGCTTGATCAGATAGACGCCGCTCGGGCCGGTGGAATAGCCGATGGACTTGGCGGACAGCAGCGTCTTCTTGAACGCGTCGGTCGTGCCGATGTCGGGCCTCGGGGTCCCGGCCCGCACGGCGAGGACGATGCCCGACCTGGCGAGGTCGATGCGGCTGTCGGCGACGACCTTGCCGCTCGCGGTGTGCGCGTCGATCGACGGCCTGGCCATGATCAGGACATCGTAGATCTCACCGCTCGCCAGCCGCCTGTCGATGTCGACGGTTCCCGAGAAGACCGTCGTGACCTTGTGCCCGGAGGCCTTCTCGAACTCCGGAACCAGGGCCCGATACGCCTGCTCGGGCGCCTGGGTGGAGATCACGCGTAGTTCGGCGGCATCGGCGACGAATGCGACCAGCGACGCGAGCGCCGCGGCCATGAGAACGCGCAAACGCATGGAGGTCCTCCGTGCTGCTCGGTGGCAGCCATGGCGTCCCGCGCGCCGGTGACGCGCGAGGAGGCCGGTGGATCGCTCAGTTCGGCTTGATGCCGGCCACCTTCGCGGCCTCGCGGCAGAGCGCGAGATCGGTCTTGATGAACTCGGTGAATCCGGCCGGCGTCATCAGATCGGGCGAGACGACGTCGATCCCGAGCTTGGCGAACTGGTCGAGCACCACTCGGGACGCCAGCGCGACGACGAGCGCCTTCTGGAGCCGCGCGATCACGTCGGCCGGGGTCGCGGCCGGGGCCAGCACGCCGACATAGCTGCCGGCGAGGAACCCCGCCACTCCGGATTCGATCATGGTCGGCACCTCGGGGGCGAGCGCCGACCGCTTCTCCGCCCCGATCGCGACGATGCGGACCTTCCCCTCCAGGTGCAACGCGAGCGGGATCGAGAACTCCGTCATCGCGGCGCGCGAATTGCCGCCGATCAGATCCGGCATCAGCGCACCACCACTCCGGTACGGGACGTGGACCACCGACGCGCCGGTCTGCGCCGCGAAGCGTTCCAGCGTGAAGTGGGTCGCACTGCCGTAGCCGCTGGTGCCGACGTCGATCGGCTGCTGCTTCGAGAGTGCGACGAACTCGGCGATCGTCCTGGCCGGCAGCGACGGATGAACCACCAGGGCATGCGGCACGATGCCGGTCAGGCCGATCGGCGCCAGGTCCTTCAACGTCTCGTACCCGACCTTCGCCTGGATGAACTGATTGTTGACGAGCGGGCCGTTCGGGCCGATCAGCAGCGTGTATCCGTCGGGCGTCGATTTCGCCACCATGTCGGCACCGATGCTGCCGCCGGCCCCCGGACGATTCTCCACGACCACCGGCTGGCCGAGCGCCTCGGTCATCCCCTGCCCGACCAGACGCGCCACCGTATCGGCGTTTCCTCCGGCCGCGAACGGCACGACGAATCTGACGAAACGCTCGGGAAACGCGGCGCGGGCCGCCGACGACAGCAGCAGGCCGGTCGAAGCGGCGAGCAGGGTGCGGCGCGACAAAGCCATGGATCCTCTCCTCTCGGCGCGAGCGCCGAATCGAGTCGACGCTCCTGACGCCCACTGACGGATCGGGGGTTCGGTGCGAAAAGACGACGTCACGGTGCCAACCGTGCGAACGCTAACACGCGTGCTTCCCGTCCATACAGTTCGAAGTATTCGACATTCGATGCATCAGATGCATCCTGCGTCGCCGACGCCGATCGACCGGCGACGTCCGGGCGACGGGAGACGGCGACTTCTCCGCACCGGCCCGCATTCGGCCGGTGGTCTCCTGACCGTCGCGACGCATGCGTCACGATCGCATCAGCACCGCTACGTGGTTACCCCGATCTGATTTCGACTTGCGTCTTGTGAAGATCGGTCGGCAGCTGCGCGAGCGCTGCGCGCTCCGGCTCGACCGGTGGAAAGCAGGCGCTTCGTCCGCCGTCTCCGCGCGTCGCGGCATCGTCGGCCGCTCACGCCCGAGCCGGCCGCTCGACCGCCACGACGGGCCGATACGATCGCCATCGACCGCGCGGAGCCCGTCGGGCCGTCCGGGCGGTCTCACTGCATGCGAGGGTGACGTGCGTGTGGACTTTCTCGGCATCCAGGCCTTCCTGAGCATCGCGGAACGCGGCAACTTCCAGCGCGCAGCGGCCTATCTGAACCTCTCGCAGACCGCGCTCAGCCATCGCATCCGCAAGCTCGAGGACGATCTCGGGCTCAAGCTGCTGTCGCGGACCAGCCGTCCGGTGACGCTGACCAGCGCCGGCATGAAGCTCCTGCCGAAGGCGCAGGCGACCCTCGACGAGCTGTCAGCCACCATGGAGGAGCTGCGGCAGCAGGGGCGCTCGGGTCAGCGCCGCCTGTCGATCGGCTGCCTGCCGACGCTGGCCGAACGCTATCTGCCGCCCATCCTCAACCGGTTCAAGGAGCGCCACCCCGATGTCGCGGTTCGCGTCCACGACAACTCCGCGACCGAGATCAGCGCGATGGTGCAGGCCGGCACGGTCGAGTTCGGGGTGACCATCGTGGCCGCCAACAGCGCGGATCTCACGGTCAGCATCCTGCTGAAAGAACCCTACGTGCTCGTCTGTGCCAGCAACCATCCACTGGCCCGCGAGAAGGCGGTGAACTGGGACGTGCTGCTGCGCTACCCGCTCATCCGCGTCAGCCCGCAGACCGGAAACCGCATCCTGCTCGACGACGCGCTGGGCAGCCGGCGCGAGAAGCTCCAGTGGCTCTACGAGGTCCAGCACACGTCGACGGCGATCAAGCTGGCCGCCGAGGGCGTCGGACTGACCATCCTGCCGCGACTGGCGGTCACCAACATCGACAGCAAGGTCGCGGCGGTGCCGCTGCAGAACCCGAAGGTCACCCGTGCGATCGGCATCGTGTCGCGGGCCGGCGTGCCGATGTCCTCGCTCGCCGACGAGTTCGCGCAGATCGTCGGACGTGAGCTGAAGAAGGACCGTCGTCGGCTAACATGATCTGAATTCATCGTAAGTGACAAACTTAGAATTTTCCGCCGCCCTGCAGCCGCCCTACAGTGCGTCCGTCCACCGAAGTTCGACGGTTCGGTCGGGAGGGACATGTCATGCAGAGCGGAATCGACTGGATGATCCTGCGCGGCGGCACGTCCGATACTGCACGTCGTCGCGCCGGCCCGCGCCGGCACGCCAGCGGCCGCGGCCGGTCGAGAGAGCGCGGCGTCCCCGCACGCTGACGCGCGAGCCGGCCGGCTCCACCCTTCATAATCCGATCACGTGAGGAGGCCTTCCGGCATGTCCGCGAAGAGCAAGACGGGTCTCGTCGTCACCGCCCATCCGGGCGATTTCGTGTGGCGCGCCGGCGGCGCCATCGCGCTGCACGCCAAGAAGGGCTACCG
>NZ_NPEX01000117.1 GCF_003258865.1 Rhodoplanes roseus
GTGGTCACGGCCAGGAACGGGCCGTAGGCGACGGGCTGCGCTGCGGTCTTCCACTGGCCGGGCGAGGCCGAGGTCTTCGGTGAGACCTGACGATACGTGTCGGCCCATTCGACCAGGGTCAGGACCGGCGGCGGCTTCAGCGATCGCCTTGCCTCACGAAGGCGGCGCGCCAGAATCTCCGGCCCGGTCGCCGAGGGCCGGGTCATGCAGTTCCCCCAGGGCTTCGACGATCTCGCCCTGCAGCGCCGCCTCGATCGCCTCTCGATCGAGACCGACCAGCATGGCGGCGAGCTTGCCCGGGATCACCAGCAGGCGCTCGCGGACGGTGGCGTACTCGCGCTCGACCTGCTGCACGATTTCGTCGATCGCAACATATCGGCCGGACTCGATCTCGTATTTCAGCTGCCGTTGGAGGGCGAGATAGACCTCCTTGACCCGCTCGGCCTGCGCGAGCGACCAGGCGCGTGGATCGTCCGGCATGCCGTCCAGCGGGCTGCCGGCCGGCGTCGGGCCTAGTGCCGGAACTCCGCCGATCGGCGGAGTTCCGCTGCCGGTGGCGACCGCGGACGGAACCACGTGCGAGGGCCGATCCTCAGCCGGTCGATTCGCGGCGCGCCATTCACTGCCGACCAGCCTCGCGTCAAGTTTGCCGTCAGGTCCGAGAGCCAGCCGCCCCTTCGCAATCGCCTTACGGATGAGAGTGTCTGATACAGCCTCGCGGCGCGCAAATTCGCGAATGGAGATCGAAGTCACCTGAGGTAGCCTTTCCTCGCAGGTGAGCTATCCGCGTTTCCGGCTGCTTGACGGGGCGTGCTCCAGCTAATCTGAACAGATGACAGCATACGGCCCTTCACTGGCGCACGAGTTTCTCTCCATCCTGACCGACCGAAGGTCTAGCCCAAGACTTCGTGCAGAGATCCTCGAGCACGCTGACTTCTTTTTCGGAAGGCGCTCGCTGTATGGCAGGGCCCTGGTCTCGCTCGCTTCGCAACGGGGGTCCTTCCGGTTCAGGCCGCCGGCGCGTCTCAGGTTGTCTACAAAAGCCGCGCGAGTGCTCGCGTCTTTGTTGGCTAATACCGGCTCGCGACCGCAACGAAGATGACGCCGATTTGCAGCCGGCCACGGCCGAGCGCGAACTGCGAACGGTGCGAACCCATTTTTTGGGGTTTGCACCCCCGGAGGGTGCGGGGTCCGAATTACCCGCGCCGGCGGCCCCCTCGGGGAGGACCCGGCAACGATGTCACACTGTTGCGATCGGGCTACGGCGGTGCGGGACGGTCACGCGGCGCGACGGACCGCGCGGCGGATGTCGTCGACGACGAACCGCTGCCAGCCTGCCGCGAAATGCCGGCGGAACGCCGCTGGCACGACGCGGCGCGCCGTCTCGTAGTACGGCAGGCGCTTCTCATAGCTCACCCCGCGCACGAACAGGATGATCGGCACCGCCTTGTGCCCAACGCGCTTGTAGATGCCGCGTGGCGCCGTGGTGCCGCCGCTGACGAAGAACTGCCCGCGCGCCTTCTTGGTGGCTCGCGCCTTCGACTTCGCCGTCATGTTGGCGGTGTAGCCGGACTTGTACTCGAGAGCGCCCAGCTGCGAGAGGATCTGCACGATCGTCGAGCCCGGGATGTTGCCGGATGCGTCGAGCCTGACCCCCCTGCCCGGCACCGCGAACTCACCAACCTGCATCAGTCCCCTGATCAGCAGCGCACGCTCGAAGGCCTTGTGCTTGCGGCTGCCCCCGGCGACCTCCGGGCCCAGCCACTTCCAGGCCGGACGCGGAAACTCCTTGAACCTGATCTCGGCGGTGAGCAGCCGCTTCGTGGCCGGCACCACCTGGATGCTGTTGAGGGTGTAGCGAGTGGGTCGAT
The DNA here is from genome assembly GCF_003258865.1 of Rhodoplanes roseus. Lineage (GTDB taxonomy): Bacteria > Pseudomonadota > Alphaproteobacteria > Rhizobiales > Xanthobacteraceae > Rhodoplanes > Rhodoplanes roseus. The sequence continues at coordinate 1,872 of NZ_NPEX01000117.1, forward strand.
CGAACACCGAGACCATCTCGGCCTGCTCGGCCTCCCGGGCGTCCTGCATCGACTTGGTCAGCGCATAAGCGAGGACGAACGGCACCTGCCGCGCTGCCCCCTCGATGGCGCTCGCCTTGATCTCCCACTCGCGGAAATCGAAGGTCAACACGTCGGCGGCTCCCGATGCAGCAGCTCGGCTTTCAGTCCCGTCATGTCCTCCCAGCGCGCGAGGGCGATCGCCACGTAGGCCGGCTCGAGCTCGACGGCGTGACACGCGCGCCCCGTCATCTCGGCCGCCACCAGCGTCGTCCCCGAACCCAGGAAGGGATCGTAGACCGCATCGCCGGGCGCCGAGTGGTTCTCGATCGGGCGCCGCATGCAGTCGATCGGCTTCTGTGCCGAATGTCCAGTCTCCGAGCGCCGGTGAGGGATCAGCCACACCGTGGTCTGCTTGCGGCCTCCGACCCAGTGCGCCGTCCGCCCTTTGCGCACCGCGTACCAGCAGGGCTCGTGCCGCCAGTGATAGTGGCCGCGCGACAGGATCAGGCGGCCCTTGTCCCAGATGATCTGCGCCCGAGGTCGGAAGCCGACACCTTCCAGAGCAGCGCGCACCACGGTGCCGTTGAGGGCGCCGTGCCACACATAAGCGACGTCTCCCCGGAAGTGGCGGAAGGCATCGGCCCAGTCGGCGCGGTGATCATTGGTCACGAGACCGAGCGCACGGCCGGCCTTGCTCGCCGTGCCGGTCGCCCGGTCGATCACAGCGGAGCGCCAGGTGGGGTCGTAGTTCACCCCGTAAGGCGGATCGGTGACCATCAGCAGCGGAGCAGCGCCGTCCAGAGCGGCGGCAGCGACCGTCGCAACGGTCGCGTCACCGCAGACGAGGCGGTGCGGACCGAGCCGCCACACGTCTCCCCGATGTATGAGCTCGATGTCCATGAGCGCCTCCCCCTCCATCACGACGCTCGGGGCGTTCGTGCGAGGGCTCGGTCGGCCTCATGATGTTTATCGTGCCGCAACGGCGGCACTTGATCTCGATCGTGCCGGCGACGGCGCGAGCAGTCGCCCGGAACAGCAGCGCCTGGCAGGAGGCGCAGCGGATACTCTCCATGGGTCGTTAACCGGATCATGCCACCCTCGGCTCGCTCGCAAGAGCGGCGACGGGGTAGCGGCAATCCGAACGCGTCGCTCCGCGGGACTGGTCGGCAAAACGAGGCCCGCGGCCGGGGAAACCCGGCCCTGTCACCCGCCGCTCGTCGCGGCCGGTGACGCAGCAATGTCGGCGTGCAGCGCGGCGCGCAGCTCGTCCTGAGTCTTGAAGAAGCCGTCGTGCGGACCGAGCACGCGGCCGAGATGGATCGGCTCCCGCCCCGAGACGTCGACGCACCACAGCGTGAAGCCGAAGCACTCGTGTGACTCGACCTGCGGCACGATCGAGCGCGACGTGATGTCAACGCCGCGCGACCTCAGCTCGGACAGCAGCGCGAGATACCTCGATGCGGTCGGCGGCGTGTCGGAACCGCTCACGGCCGCAGGCCCGGCCCCATCCACACTTGCAGATGCGTCCATTCGAGGCCTCCGGCCATGGCCCACCAAGCAGCCGACATCACGGCGGTCAGGACCATGAATGCGACCGTGTCACGGGTCATGGCGACATCCCGTCGTCGACACAGCGCCGTCCTCGACCAGGCGATTGATCCGAGCTTCGAATGCGTTCTGGCAGGCGTCGCATCGCAGCCTGGTCGCCTCGACCTTCTCCGTGCAGGCGATGCAGGTGCGCGGCGCCGGCGCCCCGATCTGCTTCCGGACGACGGCGAGTCGGACGACGTCGCCCATCAGAGAAAGTCCTTTCCCGCGTGGCCATCGAAGGCGGTGCGGCGATCGTAGGCCTGCAGCGTCTCGAGCCGCCGATGGCGCGTGACCCGCGCGACGTCGAGCGGATCGACGCCAACGCCCAGGGCCTGAGTCACGAACCCGGCCCGCAGCGAGTGGCCGGCGAAGAGCGTCGGGTCCAATCCGGCGGCGGTGGCCCACCGCTTGATCACCAGAGCCACCGATCGGTCGGTGAGCCTCGTCGCGCCGACGCGGCCGAACCGGTCGATCGGCCGGAACACCGGTCCCTCGGTGATGGCCGCGGCCGACAGCCAGGCGTCGAGCGCAGCGACCGGCTGCAGCGTCACGCCGTGCGGGACTGCGATGGCCTGACCGCGGCCCTCCTGGTCGGTCTTGCTGAACGCCAGCGTCAGCACGATGCCGTCGGCGCACCGCCCGATGTCGGCGACGTCGAGGCCCACGAGCTCGGAGCGGCGCAGCGCGCCGGAGAAGCCGATCAGCAGCAGCGCACGATCGCGCAGCCCGACCAGCGTGTCGGGCATCTGTGCCAGCATCGCCGCGAGCGTACCGGCGACGGCCGGCTCCTTGCGGGCCGGGGCGACCCCCAGCGTGCGCCGAATGCCCCGCAGCACCGCCTTGATGGGCTCGGCGCTGCTCGGCTCGGCGTGGCCAGCGAGCCGGTGCGCGTGCGACACCGCGGCAAGTCGGCGCCCGATGGTCGACACCGACAGCCCCTGGTCGGCCATCTCGACCAGATAGGCCGCGACCGCCGAATGGGCCGCCGGCAGCGCGCCTTCTCCGTGCGCCTCGGCCCACAGCCGGAAGTGCTGCCAGTCCGCCCGGTAGGCGGCGCGGGTCGAGGCGGCCTTGCCGGCGGCGGCATAGTCGGCGGCCCGGGTCAGTACATCCGTGACGCCGGGCGCCGCAGCGCTGCCCTGTCGCTTGGCGAGCTCGGGCATCGCCGGTCTCCTGCAGGAGGACGCGCGAACGGGGGTGTTCGCAGGGGCTTCGCAGCCCCGTGCGCACCCGCCAAGATTATGAAATCAGAAGGTGATCGGCACGCTGCGGGGTGCGAACCGAAGCTTCCGGGAAGAGGGATTACCGGAAACGTGCAAAAGTCTCGTCACCCGCGTCGGCGGCGCTCCACGACGACAGCGCGGCCGTGCTGGTCGGTGGTGCTGGTGAACACCGGCCGGCGCAGCGCCGGCCGGTCCATCCGGTTGGCGGATGCGCCGAACACGGCGGCGATCGCGGGAGCGGAGGACCGTGACGAAGGCACCGCCTCGGATGCGACGCGGCGCATGCGCTCGGACAGGTCGGTGAGCTCTCGACGCAACGAGTCCGTGTCCAGCACGTAGCGCTCGCTGCCGCGGAATCGGGTCTGTCTGATCCTGGCGGCCAGGCCGGCGACCTCGTCGGCGAAGGCCGAGAGCGGTGCCGGCGAGGTGCCGGAGCGCATGTCGTTCACATCACGAACTCCGGGCATGCATGCCCCAAATACGCGAAACGCCCCGGCCCGAGCGGGCGCGAGGCGCAGCAGCAATCGTTTGAGCATCGTCAAGTTCCAAATGGATGTCAAGCGGTAGGCAACCCGGAACAAGCAGCAGGTGAGAAGGTTAGCTGCGGACGGCACAGAGTACCACGCAACCATGTTCGAAAAACCTGACGCAGACCCGGTCTTTGAGGCGATCCGCCACCACCGCGTCACGCATCAAAATTATCTGGTGTTCCGGACAATGGCCGAAAACTGTCCGGCAGATCCTGACCGATTTACAGTTGCCGACAAGCTGCGAGAGGATGCGGAGGCTGCAGCTTGGGCCCTCGTCGAAACGCCTCCGACGACCCCGTTCGGCCTGCGCGCACTCGCATTGTACGCTAACGAGATCGTCGAATCCGGTCACAGCTGGCCGAAAGGGTGGGGACGCCGCCTGCACTCGGTCGTCATACGCGCGTACGGCCTGGAGCCCCCGTGAGCCTGTCATTGTTCGACGGCCTCATATCACCTCCGTCTAGGTCGCAAGCGCCCTGCCGCTTCGGGACCGTCGGCGGGATCCGAATGGCCCGCCCGCTCCCAGAAGGTTCGCACCCGTTCCATGCCGATGGCGCTGGAAACAGCGAACTCGAGCACCCGAAGAAGCGGTCGCGCTCCGGAGCCCTCTGAAATATGCAGTGGCTCCGAGAACAGAAGGCAGGGGGAAAACCACTTCTCGACTTCTTCGGTCACGTCCACGTGGACAATGATCAACCCGGTTCCGGCCCTGAGCTCCAAGGGAGCGGCGACCATTAACATCCAACGGACCTGAGGAGGTGAGTGACACGGATACAGCAGGGTCATTTCGTCCTGGTCTCCTGTCACGATGCGCGTGAATGCCTCCACTTGATCAGGGAGGCTAAATTGAAAGTAGTTCTCGCCCACCCCGGCACCGAAAAGTCGCAACCCATTCGCTAACCCGAATCGCCGCCATGCGCGGTTGACTTGCTGGATTTCGCCGCTCTTGGACAGCTGGGCAATTGTGACCAGCTTCTCTGCAAGAAGGTCGGGGAGGCTCTGCTCGAGCCGTTCCAAATTCCACATGACACGGCCCCCACCACTGCGATCACCCGCCCTCCTCGCGAGGCGCTCGCAACTGTAGCGAGCATAACAAGCAAAGTTGCGGGATTCGAGCATCGTCGTTTGCTGGCCAGGTCCGCGAAAGACGCATTCGCCAGACCGCTAGAGCCCCTGGAGAGTTTTATGGTATCGTCTTGCGGTTCCCGCCCTGGTCTGAAAAATGCTCCGTTCGCCAACGCTCGTTGTCACAACAGGCTCGAGATGCGCCTACTTGATCTCGGCCTTGCTGGTTTGCACCGGCTTTCTGATTCGTTGGGGCCTCGGGCTCCTCCATCCGGATATACCTCCTTATATCACCGCCTTCCCAGTCGTGTTTCTTGCGGGCGCGATCGGCGGGGTTGGGCCAGGTATTCTCGCAGGGGCCGGCAGTGGTCTTTTGATCTGGTGGGCCATTCTGCCTTTCGGGGAACTCAATCCCGGGCAACAGATCGGGCTCGGGATGTACGCGCTGAGCTCAGCGGTGCTCATCGCTGCGGCCCATTATTATCGCCGCCTCATGAAGCGGCTGGAAGACGAGCAGCGCTTCCGCGAACTGGTCGTCAGAGAACTCTCGCACCGCCTAAAGAACAAGGTCGCGACGATCGGCGCCATCATCGCCTTTCAGCTTCGCGACACTCCACTGATCAGGGAGGAAATCCTCGGTCGCCTTCAAGCCTTGGCTGGGGCCGATGATCTCATCGCCTCGACCCAGGGATCGGGTGCCGCTCTCTCGGACATCGTCGCACTCGAGCTCGGGCCCTATTTCCCGGTCTCACGCGCCTCGGTCGAAGGTCCAGAGATCCGCTTTCCCGCGAAGCTGGCTTTGGCGATGGCACTCATGGTCCACGAGCTCGTGACCAATGCCGCCAAGTACGGGGCTCTTTCTGTGCCGACCGGCCGGATCGCGATCCGGTGGACACTGAACCAAGCTGGCCTCGTTATCGACTGGACCGAGCAGGACGGACCGCCTGTCCGAGCGCCGACCCGGAAAGGATTTGGAATGCGGCTCCTCGCCAACTCTCTCGAGCAATTCGATGGGACCGTGTCGATTGACTTCTCCGAGGCCGGTCTCAGATGTCGGATAGCTCTGCCGGATCCCTCCTCGCCAGCTGCGGCCCGGTGGCTCGATCCATCGACGGAAGCGGCTCCGAAAACGAGTTTCTCGGCGTGACCGACGATGGAAGAAACATCCGCTAGAATCCGGATCAGCACTCGTCCCAGCAGAGGACCAGACTGAGAAATCTTACGGTGAGCGTCCCGCCGCCCGAACCTGACCGAGCCGCGCTCAGGAGCGAACACCGGTTCCGGTCCAGCTGCGGACGGCGGGACCCGCAGGACTTTTCAGGGTCGGGAACGTGTTTCCAAATTGCGGTGCAAAAGTCGAATGAGCGACGATTGCAAAGAGACGGCCGCCACAGCTCGGGCAATGCTGGAGGGCATCTCTTTGGTGCTCGCCGATGTTGCTCGGCGCGGACAGCCCCGACTCGCTTACGACATCGCATCGGGCCTTGGATTGGACTTCGGTGACCTTGTCACCGTCGCAGATGCGGAGGACGTGCCTGAACTCCGGCGTGCGTTCGGCAACTGACGCGGAGCATCAGCCGTCGTTGTGGCCGCTAGTGATGGGTCCTCGGGCGAGACGCCGACGATGCTTCTGCAAGAGCATCCGCATCAGACGACGCCTTCTGCCAAGAAGCGGTGTCCTCGGGCTCTCGAGCGGTCACGAAACACTCAGCTTCATCCCAGTCGGCGTCCGCGATGGTGTCGACCACCTGGACCACCTCGTCCCGCAGCACCGGCTCCTGGACGACGTGGAGCTTGCGCCGGCCCTTTGCATCGACAGTGAGAAGGCGGATTAAAAGCGCTCCCGGCTCGGTGGAGGGCACCAGCACCAGGAAGTGGGCCCGGCCCCCTTCGACGACTGAAGCAAGCAGCTGATGGCCCGGCGGAGGCAGCATCTTGTGAGGCATGCTCATCGCTGATCGCCTCTCCGAACCATCAACCCGGGGCTGAGTGGCGCACCGCCGACATCGTCTCCTTTGAAGTCCTCCAGCGCGGTCAACCCCGCCTCGGTCAAGCACCAGAAGCCGCGCCCATGATCCGCCCAACAGTACTCGACCCAGCCGAGCGCCTGACATTGAGTGACAGTCCTCGGATGGGGAATGTACCTGCGGTGTCCAAGCCGGTCTTCCCGCAGGCTGAGCAGCCAATTCAATTGTGCGCCCGTCATGATCGCTCACTCCGTGCACGCTCGGGAGATGAACGCACAGTTTAAAAGCGTTTCTGATTCAGCGCCCGGTAGTCATGTAACTCCGGTATCAAGAATTCTTTCATTTGTGACGGCACTTAGGTCGACTAGGCGGGCCACCGCCTTACGCTAGACCAGACAGAACTCCTCGCAATCGTCGACCTATCCGAAGGCGTGCCTCCGGCTCGCGTGCCGGGACGACTTGCTCGATCGATCACCAGGTTCGTAAGCTCGGCGGATGTGCAATCTCTACTCCGTCACCAAGGGACAGGCGGCGATCCGCGCGCTGTTCCGCATCGCGCAGGATCGCGCCGGCAATCTGCCGTCCATGCCGGGCGTGTTCCCGGATTACCCCGCGCCGATCGTGCGCACCGGACAGGTGGGCCGCGAGCTGGTGACGGCGCGCTGGGGCATGCCGTCGCCCGTGTTCGCGCTGAAGGGCCGCACCACGGATCCGGGGGTGACGAACGTCCGCAACGTCAGCTCGCCGCACTGGCGACGATGGCTGGGCCAGGCCAGCCGGTGCGTCGTGCCGTTCACGTCGTTCTCGGAGTACGAGACCACGTCGGAGGGAAAGAAGGTCCCGGTGTGGTTCGCGCTGGGGGAGGACCGACCGCTTGCCGCCTTCGCCGGGATCTGGACCACCTGGACCAGCGTGCGCAAGAAAGCCGAGGGCGAGGTCACGTGCGACGTGTTCGCCTTCCTGACGACCGATGCGAACGGCGTCGTCGGTCCGATCCACCCGAAGGCGATGCCGGTGATCCTGCGCACCGAGGACGAGGTCGCGACCTGGCTGACGGCGCCGGCGCCCGAGGCCCTCGCGCTGCAGCGGCCGCTGCCTGACGACGCGCTCCGGATCGTCGCCCGCGGCGAGAAGAAGGACGAGGCGTCGGCGGCGTGACGCGGCAGCGCGGCGACATTGGCCGGCCGGGCGCGACGGACTAGGGTCGGCGCCCGCATCTCCGAGTCGACCCATGGGCGTCCGCGACCGCATTCCCCGCATGATGGCCCGAGCCGCCTCGCGCGCCGAGGCGCATGCGGAGCGCGAGCGGGCGCGCACCATCATCGCGCGCTGGAATGCGGCGCTCGCCGCCGGTCCCGATCTGCCGCTGTGGTCGCCGAGCCTTCGCGGCGCGCTTGTCGCCGGAACGCCCTGGCTCGAGGTGCTGTGCCCGGCTTGCGCGACGATCGGCACCGTCGACCTGCGGCGGATCGACCGGCATCCCGAAGCCGCGGTGGCCAGCCTGGTGCTCGGCCTCAGCTGCTCGCGCTGCGGCCCCGCCGCGCCGATGCCGCGCCTGCTCGGGCTGCACACGATGGCGCCGACCTCGGGTCGATGACCGGAGTGGGCTACCGCGGACGAGAATCACCTCGCCGAATCAACGTATTGATCGGATTCGTTTTTTCCCCGAGGGAGACTCCAAAAACCGAGTCGAAACAGCCACTTGAGTCGGAGTGATTCGCTCTGGCCCGGGAGGTCTGCGTTGGCGCCGCGTCCGAACTGGAAGGGCTATCTCAAGCTGTCGCTGGTCTCGTGCCCGGTGGCGCTCTACCCCGCAACCTCGGCCGGCGAGCGGGTGGCGTTCCGTCAGATCAACCGGGCGACCGGCAACCGGCTGAAGCAGCAGCTCGTCGATGCGGTGACCGGAGACCCGGTCGCAGCGGCCGACAAGGCGCGCGGCTTCGAGGTCGAGCGCGACCGCTTCATCTTGGTCGACGACGACGAGATCGACGCCCTCCAAGTCGAGAGCACCCGGACGATCGAGATCGACGCCTTCGTGCCGCGCGATCAGATCGACGTGCGCTATCTGGAGGCGCCGTATTACGTCGTGCCGAACGACAAGGTGGGCCAGGAGGCCTTCGCGGTGATCCGCGAGGCGATGCGCGGCAAGAACATGGTGGCGCTCGGCCGGGTGGTGCTGTCGCGCCGCGAGCGCGTGATCGCGCTGGAGGCCTTCGGCAAGGGCCTGCGCGGGGTGCTGCTGCGCTACCCCTACGAGGTGCGTGGCGAAGAGCCGTATTTCGAGGACATTCCCGAGGTCCAGGTCCCGAAGGAGATGCTGTCGCTCGCCGAGCACATCCTCGACAGCAAGGCGACCGACTTCGATCCGGCAGGCTTCCACGACCGCTACGAGGAGGCCCTCGTCGAGCTCCTGCAGAAGAAGCAGGCGGGGCGCCCGAGCGCACCGGCGACCGCCGCATCGACGCCTGCGACCGTGATCAACCTGATGGACGCGCTCAAGCGCAGCATCGTGGCCGAGACGGGGACCGGGAGCGCGCCGGCCGAGACGAAACCGGGGCGCACCAAGAAGGCGAAACGTCCGACCGGCCAGCGCGAGATGCTGTTGCCGATCCCCGGAAAGGGGGCGGCAAAGCCGTCCGTGGCCGAACCGGCGCGGCCCCGCACGCGCGGCCGCCAGGCGAGTTGACCGGCGAGACAGCGGTGCGCGCCCTCTCCAGCTCCGACGTCACCATCGTCTTCATCGAGTGCCTGCGCTGCGGACACCGCGGCGTGATCGATCCCGACACGCTCGCCCGCTACGGGATGCCTCCCGAGGTGACGCTCGCGAAGCTCACGCGCGCGCTGGTCTGCCAGGTGTGCGGCAGCCGGGCCACGAAGGCATTTCGGAGCGACCCGGGTGAAGTGGAAGTGTTCCTCGCCGGCACCTGACACGATCGAGGCCGAGGCGTCACCCCGCCTGCCGTCCTCCCTTGCCACGTCCCGACGCCGGGGCGAGCCGTAGGGGCGGTGACGCCGGGGCGCGGCGCTCGGCGCGCCGGCGCTGGGCCGCGCCAATCCGGCGCGCCTCCGCCGCCGTCCTGACGGCGCGATACATCGGCGCCTCGGACCGGAACAGCATCGGCGGCTTGCCGCGCTCGCGATCGCCGGCCCAGGGCCGCATCGGCGCCGACGGCGCCAGCACCACCATCGAAGCGAGCGCGCCCGAAAGATCTCGGGCGAGCTGGTCGAGACCGATCCACCAGGCGAGATAGTCGGCGCGCTCCTCGATGACGCTCTGGGGGGACGGATCCCAGACGAGCGGGCAGAACGCGCCGGCCGGATAGCGTCCCGCTCGCGTCGCCCGCGCGGGTTCCTCGACATATCCGGAACCGGCCCGAAGGCGCCCTCGTGGTGCTTCACCACACTGATCAGCACGCGCGGCTTGCCGTTCGCGCCGATCGACGGACCGCAGCCGAAGCCGGGAGAATGGCAAAGCGGGCGCTTGCCGAGCCGGGCGTGACAGGTCACGTGGCCGACCATGCCGGCGACCGCATGCCGCACCGCCCTGCCCTGGTCGGCCGCAAGCCCGAAATCGGGTGCGAGATCGACGCCCTCGATCGAATGCCCGGCGAAGCGGCCGAGGGCATGCACGCCGGCCTCGATGGCAAGCGCGTCCGGGTGGGGCTCACCCAGGGCCGGCGGGAACCCCGGCTCGCGCCCGCTCGAGTCGATCACGGTGCCCAGCGCGATCAGCGAGAACATCGGCGACACGCTCGCCGAGGCGCCCGCGCCGCGTTTGGGCAGCTCGTCTCGGAATGCCCACCTGAGCGCATCCTCGACGTCCACCAGGCGGCGAGCCGCCGGCTGTGAAGCCCGATGCATCCTGCCCCTCCCCGACCACGGCGACGGGCAATCCTACATCATGCGAATAGAATCTTACAGTAGGAATGTAACCCACTTATCCGGGTGACGCCACAAGCCGAGCGGGATAGTTGCCATGGTCGCTGAGGCGACAGAGAACGCCGAGGCTGGCGCGCCCGAAGAGACAGAGGTTGAAGTTACGCAGGCGATGGCTGAGGTTGGTGCAGATATTCTGTGGAAGAGTGGCATTTAACCAGTTTACATGCCTGACCTGAACCAAGGAGCAGTCAAGGAGATTTATTTGACATTGCATCAAGCATCTCCTCAACGAGGTCTGCCAAAGACTGTGAAATAGATGCGACTTTTGATATGAAACAAACAATCTCACTATATGTGAGTGGCGAGTACTTCAGAGCTTTTTGTCTCGCATCTGATCTTGGCGGACTTAAAGTGATTATTGATCGGCTGTCTCCCTCCGGAGTGCTGGTATGGATGGAGTGATGAGCGAGCCTGTTTCGATCGTCTAAGACGGAATAAATTTGCTTCTTGATTTTGTTCCATTTTCTGCTTGCGTTGTTGTATCCGGAACTGATGGCGAATAAATCGTCTATAATATTAAGCTTGGTGGGAAACCCGGCTATGGAATACATGACTATACCAGCCTTGGTTCGATCCGTGTTCAGCAGAACGGAAGTGAGAAAAACTAAGGCTTCTTCCATTTGAGCCCATGACTTCAGGCCTTGGCAGATCGTAGAGGCAAGAAACAGCTCTTCTGTCTCGTTCAATCGAGAATTGATATAGCTAGTTTTCTCGTCTATCTTGTCGAACTTGGCTTGCGCTTCTTTGAAGAAGTGGTGCCATCTGAAAACGGCACGGAGCGTGCCGCGTATAAAAGCGCTTTTGTGCCTCGATGTCCGGAGCTTCTTTATGCCGTCAAGGAAAGATGACGAGCGCGATTTCTCGGAAGAGGAGACCAGGCGTCGCATGGGAGGTTGCCTTGCGTGGGGCTCGGATCGCGGGGGCAAAGCACCGAATCGAAGAACGGGAGCCCGGCAAGCCGAGCCCCCGTCCCCGGTCAGATCAGAAGCGCGATGATTGCCGCGATCGAGAGTAGGACCTTGGCGACATCGACCTTGATCTGAACCTTGACCTGAAAGGAACCCTTCATTGGGCTAGCCCTTCGGGTCACGCCGGCGCGACCCTTACGGGTTGCGTCTCACGTCCCGTCGAACGAATAAGCCGTCGTTCACGAGTGCATCGGCCCACCATCAGCGTCCTAGGATTGCTGATCGCAGCGTCGTTGGCTCCCTATCTTCCATTCGCCAGCGTTGAGCGCCTGCGAATAGAGGACAGGACGACGTATGCGGCGGCTTGCATGTTCAGAATGCCATTCTGCCCGCTTGCCACTCCGCGCGCCGATGGTGGGCCAGCAACTACCGGGAGTCGAGTCTCCAGCTTCGTCTCATCCTCAGCACGAAGCGACCGGAGATATCTTGAGTAGTTCGCCGGAGGAAAACTCAAAGAGTCGCGACAATGTATAAGCTTGTCTCCGGTGACGGTGAGGGTTCAGCGTATGAGCTACGCACGGACCCAGATGGAATTGATCGCGTGTATCTGCGCGGGCACCTTGTGGTGTCAACCGGATAACTGGGTGTTAACTTACTCCCTCTTATGGCACGTCAAGTTCATAATTTGGAAACTAGCTGAAGCCTCGCCGGTCACACAGCCCGCGCCTAGCACGGGTTCGAGTCCCTCCTAGCCGATGACCGTGATCCCAACGCCGCCGACTCCGTGCTCTGCTGCCACTGCGGCCCGCAAACGGTCGGCGAAACGCACCTCGATCGTCTCGGCCACAAAGCGGGTCGGCGCAGCGAGGGTGACGCGGTGCGGATCTCGCTTCACGACGGCCAGCCGCGAGAACCACGCCACCGCGTCTCCCGCGCCGATCTCTCGCGAGAGCCGGGCGATCACCGGCGCCAGCCAGGGGTCGGAGCTCGTCGGTGCAGCCGCTGGCGCCGGGCTCTCGGCGATGTCTTCGAAGCGCCGCTCGCGCAGCCAGCGAGCCGACGCCGGCACGTAGCGCGGCTCGACCCGGTCTCGCCGCACCTGCTCGGCGAACGGGGCGACCGCCGCGACGATCCTCTCGGGAACGATCCCTTCGCGCAGCACCAGTCGCAGAAACTCCTGCTCGGCCGGCTTTCGCGGGTCCATGCCGGAGGGCTTGGGGTACAGCGCCCGGAACCGCTCGTAGGCAGCGCGCGCCGGGACGATGCCGGTCGGGCGGGCGTCCGCGGGATCCGGTGACGCGTCACGGCCCGTCACCGCGACGCCCTCGCGCCGCAGAGTCTGAGTCTGTTGTCTTCCTTCAGGAGTCTGAAAAGATAGACTCTCTCTCCGCGGTGTGACGCCGGTGACGCTCTCGGTGACGCTCGCAAGTCCTTGATCCGGCTCGCGTGTGACGCCTTGCGGCGAGGGTGACGCGTCACCTGCCGTCACGCCGTCACGCGTGACGTCACATGCCGTCACATCCGTCACCACCGGTCCGACCGCCCCCTGGACCAGAGAGACCAGTGGCAGGCACGGCTGGGCCTCCCGGGTTGCCGCGGCGGACCGCCGGCGTGCGCGCCAAGCGCGCGTCCGCTCGCGAGACCCGGCGTCCGTCGAGCTCTTCGGGGCTGGCGACACCGCGGTGGCCGTGGCCTCCTGTGCGCTGGGCGAGGAGCACGATGCGAACTCGACAAGTACCACCCGATCCCTTACCTCCTCCACGCGACCGGCCGCCACGAGCGGGGCGAGGTCCCGCGCCAGCGCTGACTCCGTCAGGTGCAGGCGCCAGGCGAGCCGCCCGCGGTCCGGCAGCGGCCCGGCTCCTGCCAGGCCCATCAGGTTGACCAGCAGCCGGAAGGCGCGCGGCGGCAGCCGCTGCACTACGGGATCGTCGATCAGGGCGAGCAGGTTCGCCACGTCATTCCTCCCGATCGGCGGTGTCGGAGCCATAGATGCTCGCTGCTCGCGCCAGGCCGACCACAACGCCGCCGATGACCACGCCGAGCAGCAGGGCGCCGGCGATCGCGGCGGTGCTCTGGGCGAGCTGGCTGACGGCGCAGCTCACAGGACCTCCTGCTCGATCGCCTCGGCGAGCGCGTCGAGCTCGGCTTGCACACCGGGATCGTCCCGGCGCAGACGCTCGTACTTCTCGACGGCGTGCAGCACCGTGGTGTGATCGCGCCCGCCGAACCGACGCCCGATCTCCGGCAGAGACTTGGGCGTCATCGTCCGCGTGAGCCACATGGCCATCTGGCGCGGCCGCAGGACGGCCGCGGTGCGCCGCGCCGATCGCATGTCGGTCACGGTCACGCCGTAGCGGCGAGCCACGACCTGCTGGATGATGTCGATCCGCACCGGTGGCCGAAGGGCGCCGGCCATCTCGCCGATCACCCGCTCCGCCGCAGCGCGGTCCGGTGGCGTGCCGGCGACGGCCTGGTGCAGAACGAGACGCGCCAGCGCCCCCTCGAGGTCACGCGGGCCGCGCCGCAGAGCGCCTGCGACCAGATCGATGACCTCCGACGGCAGCACGAAACCCGAATGCCGCTCCGCGATCGCAGCGAGCTTCATGATCACGATCGCCCGCCGCAGCGACGCGTCCGGCGGCTCGAGCCCGACCCCGAGAGCGCCGGCGAGACGGGACAGAAGCCGCTGCTCGCCTTCGAGCTCGCGGGTCGGTCGGTCTATCGCTGCTGCGGTCACGCGCCCGAGGGCGGCCCTTCGGTCGAGGACATGGAGCAAGCTGGCCGGCAGCGCATGCCCGATCCGGACCAGCACGTGCAAGTCGTCGAGCAGCAGGAGCGGCGCCGAGATTAGGGCGCTACGCCAGACGGTGGCGGCGTCGCGCCGCAGCGCCTGATCGAATCCGAAGCGCAGCTGCTCGGCCGTCAGGTACAGGGCGTCGCCGTGGCGCGACGCTATCGCCTGCAACAGGTGGGTTTTGCCCAGGCCCGTCTCCCCGTGGATCGCCAGCAGGTCGAAGCCGGTGCCCTCGATCACCGCCAGCGCGGCAGCGTGCGCGGCCTGGTTCGCCGCCCCGAGCGCGAAGGTCTCGAAGGTCAGGCGTGGATCGAGCGCGGACCGAACCCCGGCGGCAGTCTCCGCTGCGACGCGGTCCGGGTCATCGGTCCTGTCTTCCACCCTCGCCGCGGGCGGCGCGGCGCCGCAGGGTGAGACGGCCGGGGTTCGGTGCACGCCGACCGATCTCACCGCGATCGCGATCCGCTCCGCGGTCACGCCGGCGCTCCTGAGGGCGTCGCGCAGCGCGGCAGCGTAGTGCCGCTCGATCCAGATGCGAAGAAAGCGCGTGGCCACCGACAACTGCGCGGTGCCTGCATCCACGTGATCGAGATGCAGCGTGGTGAGGAACGACTCGAATGCGTCCCGGCCCACAGCGCCGAGCAGATGCTCTCGGGCCCGCGCCCAGCAGCAGGCCAGATCCCGCGTTGCCGACGGCGCGAGCCGCGGCACCTCCGTCGGCATCGGTTGGATGGTCATGACGCGATACTCCTCTGCTCTCCGTGCATCGTGCGGCTCGTCTTCACGCCTCCCCGTCGCAGCCGCCGATCGGATCGCGCATCCGCTCGATCTGCCGCTTGCAGGCCAGCAGCGCCTTCACGGCGCGGTCGATCTCGGCAGGCTCGAATGTCGCCCGCGCTCCGATCGCGCCGTGCTCGTCGATGAGGTCCATGTGGACGGCGCCGCAGCCGAAGCACGGTTGAATGCTGATCTCGTCGGGCCAGAACACGCTCTCCGGATCGAGATGATCACGCGAGGTCATGCCGCACTCCCGGTTCCGTGCTCGCTCTCGGCGAGCGGTGACTCCAGCCCCCAGCGGTCCCATCCCGGCCGCGCGCGGCGGGCGTTCAGCTCGATCTTCCGCAGGTGCGGGAAGAACTCCTCGAACAGCTCGTACTGCCAGTCGGGCTTCTGGCTGTGGGTGCCGCGCGGAGCGTCCCGGACGCTGCGCCATTGCGTGCCCATCGCCGGCGCCGGCATGCTGCCGCGGGTGCCGATCAGAAGGAGCTCGTGGCATTCGCGGAACCAGTAGCCGCTGCCCATGCCGGGCTTCGTCCAGACGATCTGGCTCTTGTAGGAAAAGCCCCAGGCCCTCATCACGGTGAGGGCATCCTCGATCATGGCGCCGGTCGCCCACAGGCCCAGGATGGAGTCGCGCGCCGCGATGCTCTCGACGTCGCGCGCCGCGATCGTCTCGGTGGACGACACCGGATAATGGTTGGCGGCCGAGCGATCCATGCCGAGCTCGGAGCGGGTCAGGAATTTCCATTCGGGATCGGCCAGGATCACGCCGTACCGACGTCCCTTCGGCATCGATTGCTGGACGGCGCCGAGAACGCGCTCGCGGGCGTCACGGCGGCGCTTCTTCTCCAGCTGCTCCTCGGCCCGCCGCACCTTCGCCACCGCGCGGAAGGCCTTCGGGTCGGCCGCGGCGACGATCTCGCGCTGCGTCTCCGCCGGAAGCCGAGCGATCGTCTCGGCGACGGTCAGCCGCGTTCGAGCAGCGGCACCGCTCCGTGCACGTCCTGGATGTCGGCCGGATGCACCAGCACGGCGAGGAGAAGCCCGT
>NZ_NPEX01000118.1 GCF_003258865.1 Rhodoplanes roseus
GCGGCCTGCGGCCGGGCAGGCACGGGCAGGCCGCGAACGCGTCTCCATCGCGGTCCAGCGCGGCAACGACCGCGGCGTCGTCGTTCGGGGACAGAGGATCGGGCGGCCGATCCGACAGCCGCGGCAGTCCGGCCGCGAAGGCGAGCAGGCGCTCCGCCCAGGAGCCGGCCGCCGCCATCCGGTCCGCCAGCCCGAGCCGCGCCAAAGAGCCGTGCAAGGCCTCGGGATCGAGCCGCGGCGCTGCAGCGAGCGAGAGTGCGGCCGGCACGGCCGCGCGCTCCACGGCCGACAGCGGCACCGGGCCGCTCCAGCCCATGACGGTGGCGCGCAGATGCTCGACCAGGCGCTCGCAGACGAGCGCGTCGGACTCGGCCTCGACGGCCGGCCCGGGCACCACGGCCCCCGCGGCGCGGAGCGCGTACCGCGCCGCCGTCGCCTGGGACAGGCCACAGAGCGCGAACAGGCGCCGGGCGAGATCGGGAATCTCGGACGGAGGATGGCCGGCGAGCGCCGCGGACAGGCCGCGCGGACGCTCGCTGCGGACCGCCGCGGAGACGATCCTCCCATCGGCAATGCCGGCCGAGACGACGACCCGACCCGGATCGAACCTCGCGGCGGCACCCGGGCGAACACTCGCGTCGCGGTCCATGGCGGCTACCGGTCTCAGCGGGCGGCGACGCTCCGCCGGTCCGGCTCGGGAGCGGGCACCGGCTCGGGCGGCAGCGGCGTGATGCCGCCGAGCCCCTTGCGGTAGATCGCCCAGTAGACGATGCCGACGAAGCCGGCGCCACCGACGATGTTGCCGAGCGTCGCCGGGATGATGTTGTGGACGATGCCGGACAGCGTGATGACGGAGACGTCGAGCCCGGCCGGCACGTGGTCGGTGACCACCAGGAGCCAGGCGAGCGGCAGGAAGTACATGTTGGCGATGCAGTGCTCGAATCCGGCGGCGACGAAGCAGGCGACCGGAAGCACCATGCCGGCCATCTTGTCGGCGACCGAGCGCCCCGCATAGGCCAGCCAGACGCCGAGGCAGACCAGGATGTTGCACAGGATGCCCTTGAAGAAGATCGTCACCGCGTCGGGCTGGATCTTGCCGATGGCGAGCTTCAGCGCGGCGGCCGCGATGGCGCCGTCGTTCATCTCCGGGTGGTGCGCCATGAACACGAGGAACACCAGGCCGAGCGCGCCGACCAGGTTGCCGAGCCAGACGACGGTCCAGTTCCTGATCACCTCGCCGGTGCGGATCTGGCCGTTGCTCCAGGCCATGACGATCAGGCAGTTGCCGGTGAACAGCTCGGCACCACCGATCATCACCAGCGCCAGCCCGAGCGTGAACACGACGCCGCCGAGCACCCGCTGAACGGCGAAGCCGAGCGTCGGGTCGGCCAGCACGATGGTGAAGAACATGCCGCCCAGCCCGATCGAGCCGCCGGCGACGACCGCCAGCATGAACTCGGGCAGGAAGGGCATGCGCGCCTTCTTGACCCCGAGCTTCTCGACCTTGTCCTGAATTTCCGCGGGCGAGTAGGCGTCAGATCCGAGGATCTGGTTGTCCGCTGCCATCGATGTCTCCTGACGCTACGGGCTCGGCCGTCTTCGATATCGGCCGAGGGAGCACGGCCCGGGCGGGAATTAGCAGGAATCGACCGGCGCGACGATCGGGGGTGACTCGGAGCGGGGTTGCGTGCAGCACGCATCCCACGATCCGCACAACTACCTATGAAGATCCGCGCAGCATAAGCGGGATCAATGGTGAACCCACAACTGAATATTGTACAGCCACGGTTCGCGAGCGTAGCAAGAGGCCGGAAGGTCTGGAGCCGCGTCACGGCCTGATACGGCTCTTCGACAGCCTCGCTCGCGTTCGACTCCTGCCTTCGCGCCCGGACCGACACGACCGGCACGGAGATGGATCATGTGCATCTGCTCGAACAACAACACTGCCCTGTGGGCCGGCGTCGCCGGCATCATGATCGCGACGATCGTCGCGCTTCACGCCGGCGAACGGGCCGCCGTGGCCGACGCGACGTCGCACGTCACGCAGGCGCGCGCCGCGCCGGTCGCTCACCCGGGAACATGATCATGCCCGAGACCACGTTGCACCTCGTCCTGGAAAAGGTGGAGGTCCCTTA
This sequence comes from Rhodoplanes roseus, assembly GCF_003258865.1. Classification (GTDB taxonomy): domain Bacteria; phylum Pseudomonadota; class Alphaproteobacteria; order Rhizobiales; family Xanthobacteraceae; genus Rhodoplanes; species Rhodoplanes roseus. Next base: position 2,136 of record NZ_NPEX01000118.1, read on the forward strand.
CGCGGAGGGCGGCCGCCGGCCCGACGACTTCATCGTCAGGATCAACGAGCGGCGCGTCGGCCGAATCATGAGCTCGTTCGCCGACGGCGCGGCACGCCGCTGGTACTGGTCGGTGGACAGCGCTCCGGGCACGCCGCAGGACCGTGGTGTCGCCCTCGGCCTCGACGAGGCGAAGCAGGCCATGGCGCAGCGGCTCGTCGCCCTCACAACCGGCCCACGGACGATGCGGCCGGGCCCTGGGGCGTCGGCCTGGGCCACGGCGAGCCACGGCTGAGCCGGACGAGCCGTCCGTGCGGCTCTCCGGGCCGGCTCAAGAGCCGCCCGGACGCACGGACGCAACCGCGCTGCGCTGAATGATGCCGTGTGCATCGGCGAGACTTTCGAGATAACGGGCCGCGCCCTCGATGTCGGCGACGATCTCGGCCTCGGCCGCGGCGCCGTCGCCGCGACGTATCGCGTCGCAGGCCGCCGCGTGATGATCCGTTCCCTTGCGCAGCAGGACGTAGTGCGGGACCACGAAGGACAGCACGGGACCGCAGCGCAGCCACAGATTCTCGACCATCTCGAGCAGCACCGGGATGTCGGCCATCGCGTAGATGCCGAAATGAAACTCGCGATGCACGTCGAGATATCGCGTCAGCGATTCCCGCTCGATCATGTCCTGCATGGTCCGCAGTCCGGCCTGTAGCGCCTGCAGGCCCTTGGGATCGGCATTCGCGGCCGCCTCGCGGGCGGCGCGACCTTCCAGCTCGCAGCGCACGATGGTGAGATTGCGCAGCTCGCGGACCGTCAGGGTCGGCACCACGGCGGCATTGCGCGGCCCCTGCTGAAGCACGCCCTGGGCGACCAGCCGGGTGATGGCGTCGCGTACCGGCGTGATCGAGATGCCGAAGCTCTCGGCCAGGTCGCGCAGGGGCAGCGCACGGCCGGGCGCGAAATGCCCGGCCAGGAGCGCGTCGCGCAGCTGGACATGCGCGAGATCCCACAACGGCTCCCGCTCGATCTTCTTCAGCTTCGCGGCTGCTTTCGCCATCGCTCCATCTCTCGGCCGCCCTCGCGGCCGGTGTGCTGCGTTGGACCCGGACACGCCGTAGCGTCCGGAAACGCTCGGAACCCGCGCCACGCGACGTCCCTGCAGGATGTGCGCCGATTCGGCGGCCGAGACGCGAGAAGAATCCTCCCCCGTCCGTCCTACGCCGGCCCATGCTGCACTGCAAAAATCCACCGCTCTCGATTTTCCAGGATTGACAGGGCCTTACCTCCGTTGTTTGTTATAACAAACAACAAGCAGGAAGGATAGCCCGGTGCCAAGGATTTCTCTCGCTCTCGCCGCCGCCCTTGCCGCGGCGCTAACCGCGCAGCCCGGCCAGGCCGGGGCCCAGACGCCCGCGTTTCCGAGCCGCGACGTCACCTTCATCGTCCCGTGGAATCCGGGCGGCTCGAACGACGTGATGGCGCGACAGCTGCAGCCGCTGCTCAAGGAACAAGGCATCGGCATCATCATCGAGAACATCGTCGGGGCGAACGGCGCCATCGGGCTCCGCCGGGTCGCCGGCGCCGATCCGGACGGCTACACGCTCGGCATGGGCACCAGCTCGACGCTCGCGGCCATCGCCCAGGGCAAGGCGCAGCTCAAGAACGAGCAGTTCGCGCATCTGGTCCGCGTCTCGACCGACCCGCTGCTGCTCGAGGTCCCCGGCAAGAGCCCGCACCAGCCGCTCGACGCCTTCCTGGCCAACATGAAGAAGAACCCCGGCAAGGTGTCGATCGGCACGCCCGGCACCTACAACGTCAACCACATCTTCGCCGCCATGACGGCGCGCGCCGCCGGCGTCGGCTACGTCAACGTGCCCTACACGGGCGGCTCCAAGGTGATCGCCGACCTTTTGGGCGGCCATCTCGAGGCCGGCGTGCTGAAGCCGTCGGAGAGCATCGGCCAGATCCAGGAGGGGCTGGTGAAGCCGATCGGCGTGTTCGCCGACAAGCGGCTCGAGCAGTTCCCCGACATCCCGACCTTCAAGGAGAAGGGCTACGACGTCTTCCCGTACGGGCCGGTGGTGCAGATGGCCTATGTCGTCGGCCCGGCCGGCCTGCCGCCGGCGATCCGCGAGCGCATCACCGCGGCGTTCCGCAAGGCCATCCAGGATCCGCGCTTCAAGACCTTCGCCAAGGAGAACTCGTTCCTGGTCGACGACCTGACCGGCGACGCGCTCACCAAGGAGGTCGAAGCCGTCACCGCCTCGCTGCGCGAGGTCGGCACCCAGGTCTTCAAGGACCAGCAATAACCGGCCCCTCAAAGAAAGAGCCCCCACCCCCGCCCCCTCCCCGCCATTCGCTGACGCGAATGGGAGGAGGGGAGAAGACAGCGGCCCGGTCTTCTCTCCGCGCGCGCGGCGCTTTCGCTCCCCTCCTCCCGCGAGCGAAGCTCGTGGCGGGGAGGGGTCGGGGGTGGGGGGCGGCCACACGGAAAAGCCGACCCGATATCACACGTCTCGTCCCTCACTCCATCGAAGGCCCCATCGCGTGAGCAAGATCAAGTCCGTCACCACCCACGTCGTCAGCGCACCGGTCGAGAAGCCGTTCACCTCGTCGCGCGGCTGGCTCTACAAGGTGCGCGGCACCTGCCTGGTCGAGATCGAGACCGACGACGGCGTCGTCGGCTGGGGCGAGTGCTACGGCCCGTCGGCGGTCGCCAAGGCCTTCATCGACACCCAGCTCGCCGCCCACGTGATCGGCCGCGACCCGTTCGACGTCGAGGTGATCTGGGAATATCTCTACAACCGCATCAAGGACTACGGGCAGACCGGCATGGCGATCGCCGCGATCAGCGGCATCGACATCGCGCTGTGGGATCTGATCGGCAAGCTGACGGCCAAGCCGGTGCACAAGCTGATCGGCGGCGCCTTCCGGAGCGAGGTGCAGGCCTACGCGACCGGCCTCTACTTCATCGACTTCGACCACCTGATCGAGGAGGCCGTCGAGGAGGCCGAGGGCTTCGTCGCCCGCGGATTCGGCGCCATCAAGATGAAGATCGGGCTCGGCGACGTCGGCCGCGACGTCGCCCGCATCGCCGCGGTGCGCAAGGCGATCGGCCCCGACGTGCGCCTGATGGTGGACGCCAACCACTGCCTCAGCGTGCCGAACGCGATCCGTCTCGGTCGCAAGCTCGAAGAGCTCGACATCGAGTGGTTCGAGGAGCCGATCTCGCCCGAGGACGTCGACGGCTACATCGAGGTGACGCGCGCGCTCGACATCGCCGTCGCCGGTGGCGAGAACGACTTTACCCGCTGGGGCTTCCGCGACAAGCTCGTCCGCAAGGCGATGGACATCGTCCAGCCCGACGTCTGCGCCGCCGGCGGCATCACCGAGTGCAAGAAGATCGCCGCCATGGCGACGGCGCACGGCGTCGAATGCGTGCCGCACGCCTGGGGCTCGGCCGTCGGCCTCGCCGCGACGCTGCACTTCCTCGCGGCGATCCCGGATCAGCCGCCCTGCCTGTTCCCACGCCCGCCGCTGCTGGAGTTCGAGCAGGAGGAGAACCCGTTCCGCGATCATCTCGCCAAGGAGCCGATCGTCCAGCACGGCGGCATCGTAAAAATCCCGACCGGCCCCGGCCTCGGCATCGAGGTCGACCGCGCCGTGATCGAAAAGTACCGGAAGGCGTGAGACGATGCGGTTCGTGACATTTGCACGAGGCGGCGCCGTTCGAGCCGGCGTCCTCGACCAGGCGGGCGGGACCGTGCTGGATCTCGGCCATCCCGCGTTCCACGACATCGTCGGCCCGGAGCCGACCGTGCTGGATCTGATCAGGACGGGCCTCGACGTCATCGAGACGCGGCTCTCGGGCGTGGTGGTTCCGGCGGACGCCCGGCTGCCGCTCGAAGAGGTTCGGCTGCTCGCGCCGCTGCGTCCCGGCCGCATCATCGGCGCCGCCCACAATTTTCGCGATGCCGTCGCCGAACGGAAAATGAGCCCGCCCGAAAAGCCCGTCACCTTCGTGAAGGAGCCGAGCGCCGTGGCCGGTCCGACCGACACGATCGTGCTGCCGGCCGGCGTCGGCGGCGTCACCTACGAAGCCGAGCTCGCCGCCGTCATCGGTCGTCGCGCCGATGCCGTGTCGGAAGGCGACGCGTTGTCCCACGTCGCCGGCTACTGCGTGCTCAACGACGTCAGCGCCTCCGATGTGATCCGGGCCGACGGCCACTTCCGCCGCGGCAAGAACTTTCCGACCTTTTGCCCGATGGGGCCGGCACTGGTGTCAGCATCCGAGGTTCCGGATCCGCAAGCGCTGCGGGTGAGGCTCTGGATGGACGGCGTGAGGCTCCAGGACGGCACCACGGCCGACATGCTGTTCTCGGTCGCGACCCTGATCAGCACCCTCTCGGCCGAGCATCCGCTCGAGCCCGGCGACGTGATCGCCACCGGCACGCCGGCCGGTGTCGCGCCGGTGCGAAATCCGCCGACCTGGCTGCGCCCCGGCGCCGTCCTCGAGACCGAGGTCGAAGGCCTCGGCCGCCTCGTCAATCCCATCGTCGAACAGTGAAGACCGAACCGTGAGTGCCCCGATGTCCGACAAGCCCACCGTGCTGCTGACCAACGCGATCCACCCGGACGGTGAGGCGATCCTGGCGCCGCATGCGACCCTGATCCTGGCGCCCGACACCAAGCCCGACACGCTGCGCGCGATGGCGCGCGACGTCGACGGCATCATCGTGCGCGCCCTGCTGCCCGACGACATCTGCGACCACGCGCCGAAGCTGAAGGGCATGGTCCGTCACGGCGTCGGGCTCGACTTCATCCCGGTCGAGGCGGCCACCCGCCACGGCGTGATGGTAGCGAACCTGCCGGGCTGCAACACCCAGGCCGTCACCGAGTATTTCTTTGCCGCGCTGCTGCGGCTGCGCCGGCCGCTCGGCCACATCGAGGCGGTGATGCGGCGCGACGGCTGGAACACGGCCCGCCCGATGGCCGACGCGACCCGCGAGGTCGCCGGCGACACGCTCGGCGTCATCGGCGTCGGCGCCGTCGGCAGCCGCATCGCGCGGATCGCCCGCGAGGGCTTCGGCATGACCGTGATCGGCGTCAACAAGGGGCCGTTCCCGGACGGCGTGAGCGAGGTCTCGCTCGACGAGCTCTTCTCGCGCAGCGATGCGATCGCCGTGACCTGCGCGCTCACCGACGAGACGCGCGGACTGGTGAACCGCCGGCTGATCGGCCGCATGAAGCCCGACGCCGTGCTGATCAATACGTCACGCGGCCCCGTCGTCGAAACCCAGGCGCTGGTCGATGCCCTCAGGGCAGGCGCCATCGCGGGCGCCGCCGTCGACGTCTACGACAGCCAGCCGGTGCCGGCGGACAGCCCGCTGTTCGGGGTGCCGCGGCTCCTGATGACCCCGCATGTCGCCGCCATCACGTCGACCAGCATGCGGGCCATGACCATGGGCGCGGTCGACGAGATGCTGCGCATCCTGCGCGGCGAGCGGCCGCGCAATCTCGTCAATCCCACCGCCGTCGCCGCGTGAGGACGCCATGCGCATCCGCTCCGTCACCGCATTTCCGATCTCGTTCCGGGTCCCGCAGGGCCAGAACGTCACGCTCGGCATCGGCCGCGCCGTCAAGCGCGACTCGGTGCTGGTGAAGATCGAGACCGACGAGGGCATCACGGGCTGGGGCGAGGCCCATCACGGCCGCTGCCCCGGCGCCATCGCCAAGCTGGTCGACACCACCATCTCGGAGCTGACCGTCGGCCTCGACGCGCTCGACGTCGTCGGCGTGTGGAAGCGCGTCCATCAGATGCAGCTCGCCAGCCACGGCATGGGGGCGGCGGCCGCGATGGCGCTCTCCGGCATCGATCTCGCGCTGTGGGACATCCGCGCCAAGGTCGCCGGCTGGCCGCTCTACCGCCTGCTGGGCGGCGCCTCGAAGCCGATCAAGGCGTATGCGGGCGGCATCTCGCTCGGCTGGCAGGCGCCCTCCTCGCTCGCCGACGAGGCGCAGGGCTATGTCGAGGCGGGCTGGCGCGCCCTCAAGCTGCGCTGCGGCGACACCGTCGCGCGCGACATCGCCCGGGTCCGGGCGGTGCGCGAGCGCCTCGGGGACGAGATCGACATCCTGGTCGACGCCAACACCAATTACAGCCTCGACGACGCGCGGCGCGCCATGCCGGCCTTCGACGAGCTCGGCGTCGGCTGGCTGGAGGAGCCGTTCTCGCCCTACGACGACCGCGCCTACGAGACGGCGACGAGCTTCGGCACCGTGCCGCTCGCGGCCGGCGAGAACCACTTCACCCGGTTCGAGTTCACCCGGCTGATCGACGGCGGCGCCGTGATGTTCCTGCAGCCGGACCTCTCCAAGACCGGCGGCATCACCGAGACGATGCGGATCGCCGCGATGGGCTCGGCCTGGAAGCTGACCATCAACCCGCACACCTCGGCGACCGGGGTCAACATGGCCGCGACCCTCAACCTGCTCGCCGCCATCGACAACCCGGGCTATTTCGAAGGCGATTTGGCCAAGCACAATCCCTTTCGCGACGAGGTCGGCGGCCTGCCCTACCGGCTCGACGCCGAGGGCTGCGTGCGGCCGTCCGACACGCCCGGCCTCGGTCTCGAGGTCGACGAGGATTTCGTCCGCGCCCATCCGCTCATCGACGGGCCCTGCTACGTCTGACGCGCGCGCCGCCGGCACCGCGGCAAGAAAAAAGCGGCCGGGGCGCCCCCCGGCCGCTCGTGTCGTTTGGATCGGCCTCGGCGCTCAGGCGGCCGATACGCCGGCGCCCACCGGGCAGCTCACGCCGGTGCCGCCGAGCCCGCAATAGCCGGCCGGGTTCTTGGCCAGGTACTGCTGGTGGTAGTCCTCGGCGAAATAGAACGGCGGCGCGTCGACGATCTCGGTGGTGATCGGCTCGTAGCCGCGGGCCGTCAGCGCCTTTTGATAAGCGTCGCGCGAGGCCTCCGCCGCGGCCCGCTGGGCCGGCGAGGTGACGTAGATGCCCGAGCGGTACTGCGTGCCGACGTCGTTGCCCTGGCGCATGCCCTGGGTCGGGTCGTGGCTTTCCCAGAACGTCTGCAGCAGGCGCTCGTAGGAGATCTTGGCCGGATCGAACACCACCAGAACCACCTCGTTGTGGCCGGTGCGGCCGGAGCAGACCTCCTCGTAGGTCGGATTCGGCGTGCCGCCGCCCGCATAGCCGACGGCGGTCACGTGGACGGCGTCGCCGAGCTGCCAGAACTTCCGCTCCGCGCCCCAGAAGCAGCCGAGCCCGAACACGGCCGTCTCCAGCCCCTGCGGGTACGGCCCCTGCAGCGCCCGCCCCTTGACGAAATGGTGCGACGCCGTCGGGAGCGGCTGCGCGCGTCCCGGCAGCACCTCGTCGGGGCTGGGCATCTCGGCTTTCTTGCGGAACAGGAACATCGGGGGGTCTCCTTGTCGAGGCGGCTTCGTCGATGGGGCTTGGCCGCCGCGCCATCATATGGTGTCGGGCACCCTCCGGTGCAGGCGGGCGGCGATCACAACTCGATCAGGAGGGAAGACCGCAGCGGTCAGCCACGCCCCGCGGACCGTCGGCCCCCGACTCAGCGCCGGGCGTAGCCGATCAGCGGCTTCTTCTTGCGGCCGAGCAGCACCAGAATCATGCCGATCACCCCGAGCACCAGCCAGGTCGGGGCGCCCAGGACGGACAGCATGGCCGGATCCCACAGCCAGGGCGAGTGGCGCTCCATCAGCGGCTGCAGCGCCTGCAGGCTGCCGGCATGGATGTCGTTCCAGGTCTCGCCGAACGGCTTGATCAGCACGACGCCGGCGGCGATCGACTTGGTGCCGTCGTAGATCAGGAAAATGAAGGCGGCGGCCAGAATCCACAGGCCGAGGAACCGGAAGACGAAGCGGATCATGGGAAAAGCCGCGCTCTGGACGGGAGACCGGACCATAGCGTGCGTCGCGGCGATCCGACAGGGGGCGTTAACCGTGAACGGGCGCCTTTCCTGTGAGCGGACCGTTGACGTCGCCGGGTCGCACACCTATAAGCGTCGCTCACCCGGCGGCGCGAGGGCGTGCCGCGGCAGTTTTTGTGCGCCCCTTTCGAGCGTGGCGCCGAACCGGATCAACGGACGGACACGTCAGATGGCCAATACGACCTCCGCCAAGAAGGCCACCCGCAAGATCGCGCGTCGGACCGAGGTGAACAAGGCACGCCGGTCGCGCATGCGCACCTTCGTCCGCAAGGTCGAGGACGCCCTGGCGAGCGGCAACAAGACGGCGGCGACCGAGGCCCTCAAGGCGGCCGAGCCGGTGCTCATGCGGGCTGCCCAGAAGGGTGTCGTCCACAAGCGCAGTGCCAGCCGCAAGGTGGCCCGCCTCACCCAGGCGCTGAGCAAGCTCGCCTGACGGCAGCCGCTCCCGACGATGGAATTCAGATGGCCGGGCTTCGTCCCGGCCATCGTCGTTTTGGGGGCACGTCCTGAGCCCCCTCTGCACGATCGGGCCCCAGCGCCGCGGGTCGGAAGCGGCTGGCGCATCGGCAGATGCCCGAGCGGAGCATGGCGGGCGAACGGTCGTCTCGCACCCCGGCATTGCGCACCGCGCATGCGGCCGAACCCCGATCGAAATTTCTGTGACAGTCGTATTTCGGCGGGATGTGGGACCTTGCCTGGCCGTCTCTGCATTGCGATGATCCGAACAGTGTCGGCACGGCTACTCACGGAGCGGCCGAACACAATTTTCGAGCGAAGTACTAGCCCATTCAGCTTAGGTTTTGACCTAAACAACCTGTTGCAACGCTACATCACAGTTGCCGCGCGGCAACAACCAGAGCCCGGAATTAACGAAGATTGCCCATCTAAGTAGTTTCCCGTATGGCCAGGCGGTGCCCAGGCGGTTCTCGAAAACGCCCGTCATTTCCAAGGGTTACCTTGCCGGAGCGCGCACGGATTTCAAAGTCTTAACAACGCGTTAACCGGAAAGCGCGGGCGAGCACTCGGCATTAGGGCCACAGCCCGTGCGGCGCCCCTGCCCTGCGGCCTCCTGCCGACCGTCTCGCACCGCCCCACCGGTTTGTCACAGGACGATGAAATACTGCGCACGGACAGGCAGTTGTCGTTTGCAAGCAGATTCGTCCCACACACGCAGGTCCGCGGCTCCCGGCTGTGCGACCCTGGTCATCATCCAGGCCATTGCGAGGCGGGGGGGCCGTGTGTATTGGTTGGGTCAGGCCCCGCCCTACGGCGGGTTCGCGAAGAAGAGGTTGAAATCGTGAGTCACCAGCACGGCGTTCACACGGAAAGGCTGAGTTCCAAGTAAAAATGTGAACGTGCGAGGGACTCTTACGGCGTATCAACCCGCCTTCTTGTACTTGAAATGACAGGACTAAACGACATCCGCCGAAGTAAAATCTCGGGGGCTGCGCGGATTTTCTGTGGCTCGAGGCCGAACTACAGACGAAGTCCAGGGGCGAACATGACTAAAATGTGGCACACTCGTTTCGGCACCGCCTCGGTACCGACCCTCTCCGTCGACACCGGACTGTCCGGCCTCGCTCCCTCGGTCCCCCCCGACGTTCCCTGCCTCGTGGTGTTCCCGTCGTCCTGTCGGGCGACGCTCTGGCCCCCCGGAAGCTGACCCGCGGCGGAGCGTCCGCGACCTCCCATACGAGAGGCTGCCCGACGCTCTCGCGAGCCAAGGTGTGAACGCGACGGAGTCCGCTCCGGGCGCGCGAGCATCCGACTGTCAGTTGTCCGCCCCGGGCGGAATGCGTGAGGCCATGTCGATGACGACGATCAACCATCAAGAACGCTGGACGCGGGTCAAAGGGCGCCTGCGCGCCGAGGTCGGCGAGGACATCTTCTCGAGCTGGTTCGCCCGGATGGAACTGGAGAGCGTCGAGAGCGAGACGGTCCGCCTGTCCGTCCCGACCCGCTTCCTGAAGAGCTGGATTCAGTCTCACTATGCCGAGCGGGTGCTGGCCTGCTGGCAGGGCGAGGAGCCGCTGGTCCGCCGCATCGACCTGTCGGTGCGCTCCGCCATGATGCGCCCCGCCACGGTCGCGCTGCGCAACGCCGCGGCCGCGCCGGCGGTGTCCCGGATCGAGCCGGCGCCCACCGGCTTCGGCATGGTCAACGGCCACAGCGCTCTGTCGGCGCCTCCCGCCACGACGGCGGGCCACGACGGCATCGGCGGCTCGCCGCTGGATCCGCGGCTGACCTTCGACAGCTTCGTCGTCGGCCGCTCGAACTCGCTCGCCCATGCCGCCGCCAAGCAGGTGGCGAGCGCCCGGCGCGGCGACCCGGTGATGTTCAATCCGCTCTACGTCCACGCCTCGGTCGGCCTCGGCAAGACGCATCTGCTGCAGGCGATCGCCTGGGCCGGCAATGCCGGCGGCGAGCGCCGCGTGCTCTATCTCACGGCCGAGAAGTTCGTTTACGGCTTCGTCTCGTCGCTGCGCACCCAGACGACGATGGCCTTCAAGGAGGTCCTCCGCACCACCGACGTGTTGCTGATCGACGACCTCCAGTTCCTGCAGGGCAAGTCGACCTTCGCGGAGTTCTCCCACACGCTCAACGCCATGATCGACGCCGGCCGGCAGGTCGTGGTGGCGGCGGACCGCCCGCCCCTCGACCTCGAAAATCTCGACGATCGCGTCCGCTCGCGCCTGGCCGGCGGCCTGGTCGTCGAGATGGGCTCGTTCGGCGAGGATCTGCGGCTCGAGATCCTGCAGTCGCGGGTGACCAGCGCGCGCTCGCACCACGCCGACTTCGACGTTCCGGCGCCGGTGCTGTCGTTCATCGCCAAGTCGGTGACCCACAACGGCCGCGACCTCGAAGGCGCGCTCAACCGCCTGCTGGCGCACTCGAAGCTGACCGGCCAGCCGATCACCATGGAGCTCGCCGAGCGCGAGATCCGCGACCTCGTGCGGCCGCAGGAGCCGCGCAAGGTGAAGATCGAGGAGATTCAGCGCATCGTCGCGCGGCGCTACAATGTCAGCCGTGGCGACCTGCTCTCCTCGCGGCGCACCGCCAATGTGGTGCGGCCGCGCCAGATCGCCATGTATCTGGCCAAGACCCTGACGCTGCGCTCGCTGCCGGAGATCGGCCGGCGCTTCGGCGGCCGCGATCACACGACCGTCCTGCACGCCGTGCGCAAGATCGAGAACCTGGTCGGCAACGACCTCGCCCTCGCCGAGGAGATCGAGGCGATCAAGCGCGAGCTTCAGGAGTAGCCGCCGGGGCGGCGTCCCACGTCCCCGACGGCTGGCGGCTCCCACCGTTTCAGGGCAGACATCGGCTCGACCGAACCGCCAGGGCGCACGCCGGCAGACGTGGCCGCGGCGCCCCTACAGCAGTAAGGTGCCGCACCGGAGCGTCCTGGGCCGGCATCCGCCGCCCGACGCGCCGCAGTCGCGAGTGATGCCCGATGTCGACGGAAGCGTCCGAGCCCCTTCACGCCTTCAATCCGATCGTGGAGATCGGCGGCGCCGGGCTCCTCTCCCGCGTGGATCCGCGGACCGCCACGCTGCTGTGGAGCAGCGAGGAGGACCTGGGCGAGCCCAAGCCCCCCAATGTCCGCGAGTTCAACCTGCGGGAGTTCTGGCAGCTCTGGCGCCGCGCCTGGCGCTACGAGATCGACACCATCGTGGTGCACCCGCCGACCCGCCACGCGCCGTGGCACTGGCGGCCGCTGCGCAGCGTCTTCCATCGGCCGTTCGGGCCGTGGCGGCGATTCATCCGCCTGTTCGGCATCCAGGCGATCCGGCTGCTGCCGCGGCGCATGTCGATCATGGTGATCGACGGCGACGACATGCGGACGATCCCACGCTGCAACGCCTTCCTGCTCGACCGCTGCACCTGGTACTTCAAGCGCGAGCTGCCGATCGACCGCTGGCAGGCGTTCCAGCGCACGCTGCACCCGGAGATGCCGTCGACGCGCTTCCGCAACAAGCCGCGCAACCGCCGCCGGATCGAGCGCCTGCGCCCGTGGGCGATCGGGCTGCCGACCGAGACCCCGACGCTGCCGCCGCTGGAGTTTCCCGACAAGACCATCGGCCTGTTCGTCGCCGTCGCCACCAACTCCTCGACCGTCCGCCCGGCCGGGCTGGACGAGCTGCGGGCGCTGGCGGCCCGTCGTAAGGACGTCGTCATCGCCGACGGCCGCGTGCTGCACGACGCGTTCATGCGCAACATGACGGCCTCGTGGCTGACCTGGTCGCCGGAAGGCTTCGGCTGGGACTGCATCCGCCATTACGAGGCGGCCTCGGTCTACTCGATCCCGGTGATCAACCAGCCGACCATCGCCCGCTTCCACCCGCTCCTCGACGGCGTGCACGCGCTCCACTACGACGCCGACGTGCCCGGCAGCCTGACCCGGGTCGTCGAGGCGGCGCTGGCCGATCCCGAGCGGCTGCGGCGGATCGCGACGGCGGCGCGCGAGCATGTCGCGACCCACCATCTGACGCCCTGGCGCCGCGCCGAGCAGCTCCTGTCCTACCGGTCGGGACTGGAGACGCCGCCGGGCGGCATCGGCCTGTGACGACGCCCGCCGCTCGGACCCGGTCGCCGGCCTCCGCGGGCCCGCGCCCGGTCGCCGAAAAGCCGGGAATATCTTGTGCTTCGGCATCCTCACCCTTGCCGAATCCGCGCTGGCGCGGCACTTTCCCGTGTTCCGGCGCGCCCCCGGGGCGGTCGGGCGTCCGCTTGGGCAGGCGGCCCGAACCCGGGCCTGCCGTGCCACCAGCGTCCACACGGCGCGTCGCAGTCGAACACGCGTTCAGAGTCGAGCGGGGTCCCGCATGAAGGTTACGGTCGAGCGATCCGAGCTTTTGCGATCGCTGTCGCATGTCCACCGGGTGGTCGAGCGACGCAACACCATCCCGATCCTCGCCAACGTGCTGATCCGCGCCGACCGCTCGGAGCTGTCCTTCAAGGCGACCGACCTGGACCTCGAGATCATCGAGACGATTCCGGCCGAGGTGGCGTCGAGCGGCGTCACCACGGTGCCGGCGCACATGTTCTACGAGATCGTCCGCAAGCTGCCCGAGGGCACCCAGGTGACCCTCGACGCCACCGGGGACCGCGCCGTGCTGGTGATCCGGGCCGGACGCTCCAAGTTCACGCTGCAGACGCTCCCCGAGAGCGACTTCCCGGATCTCGCCGCCGGCGACATGACGCACGCCTTCGCGCTCGCCGCCGCGGATCTCAAGCGGCTGATCGACAAGACGCAGTTCGCCATCTCCACCGAGGAGACGCGCTACTATCTCAACGGCATCTATCTCCATGTCGCCACCAGCGCCGACACGCCGGTGCTGCGGGCGGTCGCGACCGACGGGCACCGCCTCGCCCAGGTCGAGTTTCCGGCCCCTGCCGGAACCGACGGCATGCCGGGCGTCATCGTCCCGCGCAAGACCGTCGGCGAGGTGCACCGGCTGATCGAGGATCCGACCGGCGAGGTGAGGATCGAGCTCTCCTCGACCAAGATCCGGTTCAGCATCGGCCCGATGGTCCTCACCTCCAAGCTGATCGACGGCACCTTCCCGGACTACGGGCGGGTGATCCCGGCCGGCAACGACAAGCTGCTCGAGGTCGAGAAGCGCGACTTCGAGCAGGCCGTCGACCGCGTCTCCACCGTGTCGAGCGAGCGCGGCCGCGCCGTGAAGCTGTCGATCTCGGGGGGCAAGCTGGTGCTCTCGGTCACCAACCCGGACTCCGGCAGCGCCACCGAGGAGATCGAGGTCGGCTACGACGCCGATCCGCTCGATATCGGCTTCAACTCCCGCTACCTGCTCGACATCGCCGCGCAGATCGAGGGCGACACCGCGGTGCTCCGGCTCGCCGACCCCGGCTCCCCGACCCTGATCCAGGACAAGGACGCCAAGGGCGCCCTCTACGTCCTGATGCCGATGCGGGTCTGACGCGGCCTTCGCGCGGCAATCTCCGAGTCGTCATGCCCGGCCTCGTGCCGGGCATCCACGTCTTCAGAGCGTGGATGGCCGGGACGAGCCCGGCCATGACAGGTGAGAGACATGACCGTCGCCCCGCAGATCCTCCGCCTCAGCCTGACCGACTTCCGCTCCTGGCGGACGGCGACCTTGCAGGTGTCGCGCCGGCTCGTGGTGCTGACCGGGCCGAACGGCGCCGGCAAGACCAACATTCTGGAGGCGATCTCCTTCCTGGCGCCGGGTCGTGGCTTGCGTCGCGCCACGCTCGACGCGGTCGCCCGCGAGGACGGGCCGGGCACCTGGGCGGTCGCCGCCGAGATCGAGGGCGCGCAGGGGCTGGCGACGCTCGGCACCGGGGTCGCCACGCCGCCCGGCGCCGAGGCGAGCCATGCGCGAAAATGCCGGATCGACCGCGAGCCGGTCGGCTCGGCCACCGCCTTCGCCGAGCATCTGCGGCTGGTCTGGCTGGTGCCGACCATGGACGGCCTGTTCCTCGGGCCGGCCTCGGAGCGGCGGCGTTTCCTCGACCGGCTGGTGCTCGCGGTGCATCCCGATCACGCCACCCGCGTCTCCGCCCTCGAGCGCTCGCTGCGCGCCCGCAACCGCCTCCTGGAAAATCCCTCGCCCGATCCGCACTGGCTCGACGCCGCCGAGCACGAGACCGCCGAGCTCGCCGTGGCGGTCGCGGCCGCCCGGGCCGAGACCGTGCAGCGGCTCGCCGCCGCGCTGTTCGAGCGCGGGTCCGGGCCGTTCCCGTCGGCCGGCCTGGCCCTCGACGGCTGGATGGAGGGCGCCGCGCTCGACCGCCCGGCCATCGCGCTGGAGGACCAGTATCGCAAGGCGTTGCGCGACAATCGCGGGCGCGACGCCGCCGCCGGCCGCACCCTCGACGGTCCCCATTTGACCGATCTCGCCGTCACTTTCGCGCCGAAGGGAATCGCGGCGCGCGACGCCTCGACGGGCGAGCAGAAGGCGCTGCTGATCACGCTCGTCCTCGCCCATGCCGAGCTGGTGGCGACCATGACGGGCATCGCACCCGTCGTGCTGCTCGACGAGGTGGTGGCGCATCTCGATCCGGGCCGGCGGGACGCGCTGTTCGAGGCGCTGGGCGCCCTCGGCGCCCAGGTGTGGATGGCCGGCGCCGATCCGGCCGCGTTCGCCGGGATCGCCGCGCAGGCCGACCTGTTCGAGGTCGCGCCGCAACGGGTGACGCTCTCGCGCTGAACGAGCGTGCGTGAATTGTTCGCGGGGCGCGGAATTTAGCGGCAGAATGCCACCGGGCGGGCGCTTGCTGCGCCGCAACAACTGCAAATTAGTTGCATCCGAAGCTCCCCTTCGTAGGGTCGCGCCCGACGCTTGCAACCGTCTCGCGCGGCCCGGCCGAACGCATGGAGCCGTCGCTGCGGGACGCCATCGACACGGAGCCCGCATGAGCCTCCTCGAAGCCCTCCGCCAGGAGCTGCCCGACTACGCCAAGGACATCAAGCTGAACCTCGGCTCGCTGCTGGGAGCCGGAGCCGTGCCGGAGCTGACGCCGGCGCAGCGCTGGGGCAGCGCCATCGCGGCCGCGATCGCGGCC
>NZ_NPEX01000119.1 GCF_003258865.1 Rhodoplanes roseus
GCGGCACGAGGACCTCGAATGGAAGGGCCTCGATTATCCGGCCGACACCTTCTACGCGCTGATGGCGGTCGGCCGCGCGGGCCGCCGGCCCGAGGACCAGCACGACAGTCAGCATGATCGGCACGATCCGTCGCATCAGCGCTCGCGTCATCCGGCGCGGGGGCCTCCATCAGACCATGTCGTGTGCCGGCTGAAAACGACCGGAGTGCGGACGCCCGCTCGCCCGGCGCAGCTCAACGCCCGACGAGGACGTCCAGCGCGATGAGCGCGAGCGTCCCGGTCACCACGCCGGCGAACACCGACTGGCGGGCCAGCAGGAACGCCAGCATGCCGACCACGGTCGCGCCGAGCCGCATCCACAGCGGAACCCCGGCGAGCGCCCCGGGCGCGAACACGATGATCTTGGCGACCACGCCGGTGAGGATGGCGGTCGCCACGGCCCGCACCCAGATCAGCGCCTCGGAGGTCTCGTCGAGCCCGCGCGAGAACACCACCCCGAGCCAGCGCCACATCTCGTTCGGCAGGAAGCCGACCAGGACCAGCACCAGATAGGGCCAGAGCTCCGCCATCACCGACGCGCCTTCGCGACGCGGTGCACCAGATAGGCGGCGGTGCCGCCGACCAGGCCGGTCCACATCAGGTCGAGGCCGATGCCGAGCACCACCAGCAGCGGGCTGAGCACCAGGCCGGCGACGGCCGCCACCCGATCCGACGCCGTCCTGCTGCTGCGGGCGACCGAGACCAGGAACGACATCGGCGTGAGGAACAGCAGGCCGCCGACCACCGGCTCCGGCAGCACCCGGGCGAAATAGTATCCGGCGACGGTCGCCAGCGTGGCGCTGCCGATCAGCATGGTGCCGATCCCGTTGGCGAAAGCGACGCGCTGCTCGACCGGGCGGCGGGGCGCCAGCCGCAGCGCCTCCATCCACATGCTCACCGCGGTGAAATGCGCCGCGAGGATCACGCCGGGGAAGCGCGACGTCCGGGTCCGCAGCACCGGCAGCAGGGCGACGACCATGGGCAGCAGGCGCACGCCGCTCAGGCTCACCGCGACGGCCACCTCCAGCGGCGGCGCGCCGGCTCCGAGGGCCGAGATCATGATGACCTGCGCCGGCGCCGCCCAGATCACCAGGGTCGACAGCACCACCCAGGCGATCGAGAAGCCGAGATCGTGGGCGAGCGCGCCGATGCTGATGTAGGTGCCGATCAAGACGATCTGGAACACCGAGGTCGCGCCGGCCCTGCAGCCCGCGAGATAGCCCTCTCGCACCGGAGAGCCGACAGCCGGTTCGTCACGCACCATGGCGTTCTGTCCCACACGGAACAGCCCGGCGCAATTGCGTTCGCACGGCGGCAGCTCCGCGCCGTGACGTCACGCACGGCGGCGGCCGACCCGTGCCGTCGAAGCTCGGCGCGACAGCGTCAGAGGCCGGCGAAGCTGAATCCCATGCGGGCCAGCCAGGAGCCCAGCGACGAGGCCCCCGCGGCGACCATCGGCATGATGGTCACCAGCAGGATGGCGAGAATGAGCAGTATCCCGGTGGGGGTCGGATCGGCGTTGTCGTTCATGGCGATCGGCGTCATGGCAATCCCGAGGTGTCCGAACTGATTTCGACTCAGATGTGGCAACCGCCGTGCCAAATCCCGTCCGAGCAGGCGCAAGGACTTGGATGGTCAACGAATTCTTTCCGGAGTCGCAGACCGGAACATCTTGCCGGCAGAGACGCGGAATCTGCCATGTTCCATGCGCCACACGAGGCGCGTTGCGGCCCTCGAACGCAATGCGCCCCGGAGGACCGGGGCGCATGCTCGTCTGCGATCTCGTCTTCGGCCGTGCGGCCGAGCGTAGGATCAGGCCTTGACCAGCGGCACCTTGGGGACAGAGCCCTTGCCGCCGGGGCCGGAGCCGTTGCCGCCGGAGGGCGGACCGCCCTCCCCCTTGGGGCCGGACGGCTTCGCCCGGCGGGTGCCACCGCCGCCACCGCTGCGCTTCCGCTTCGCCTTGGGAACGGCCGGCAGCTTCTCCGGCTTCGGGGTGACGGGGCCGTCGAGGAACTCGAAGCCGAGCTTCTCGCCGGTGGCCTCGTCCTTCAGCACGATCACCCGGACATGGCCGCCGTTCTTCAGCTTGCCGAACAGCACCTCGTCGGCGAGCGGCTTCTTGATGTACTCCTGGATCACCCGGGCCATCGGCCGGGCGCCCATCTGCTGATCGTAGCCGCGCACGATCAGCCACTGAGAGGCCTCGTCCGACAGCTCGATCGTCACGTCGCGGTCGGCGAGCTGCGCCTCGAGCTGCAGCACGAACTTCTCGACGACCTTGGCGATGACCGACTCGTCCAGGTGGCCGAAGCCGATGATGGCGTCGAGACGGTTGCGGAACTCCGGCGCGAACAGCCGGTTGATCGCCTCCGTGTCGTCACCCTCGCGCTTCGAGCGGTGGAAGCCGTAGGCCGCCTTGGCCATGTCGGCAGCGCCCGCATTCGTGGTCATGATCAGGATGATGTTGCGGAAGTCGACCTGCTTGCCGTTGTGATCGGTCAGCTTGCCGTGATCCATGATCTGCAGGAGCACGTTGTAGAGGTCCGGGTGCGCCTTCTCGACCTCGTCCAGCAGCAGCACGCTGTGCGGATGCTGGTCGACCGAGTCGGTCAGCAGGCCGCCCTGGTCGAAGCCGACATAGCCGGGCGGCGCGCCGATCAGGCGCGACACCGTGTGGCGCTCCATGTACTCCGACATGTCGAAGCGGATCAGCTCGACGCCGAGCGTGGCGGCGAGCTGCTTGGCCACCTCGGTCTTGCCGACGCCGGTCGGGCCCGAGAACAGGTAGCAGCCGATCGGCTTCTCCGGCTCGCGCAGGCCGGCGCGGGCGAGCTTGATCGAGGCCGAGAGCGCCTCGATCGGCTTGTCCTGGCCATAGACGACCCGCTTGAGGTTCTCCTCCAGATTCGACAGCACCACGGCGTCGTCCTTCGACACGGTCTTGGGCGGGATCCGTGCCATGGTCGCGATGGTGGTCTCGATCTCCTTGAGGCCGATCGTCTTCTTGCGCCGGTTCTCGGGCAGCAGCATCTGGGCCGCGCCGGACTCGTCGATCACGTCGATCGCCTTGTCGGGCAGCTTGCGGTCGTGGATGTAGCGGGCCGACAGCTCGACCGCCGCCTTGATCGCCTCGTTGGTGTATTTGAGCTTGTGGTAGTCCTCGAAGTACGGCTTGAGGCCTTTGAGGATCTCGATCGAGTCGGCGACCGTCGGCTCGTTGACGTCGATCTTCTGGAAGCGGCGCACCAGGGCCCGGTCCTTCTCGAAGTACTGGCGGTACTCCTTGTAGGTGGTCGAGCCGATGCAGCGCACCGTGCCGGAGGCGAGCGCCGGCTTGAGCAGGTTCGACGCGTCCATGGCGCCGCCGGAGGTCGCCCCGGCGCCGATCACGGTGTGGATCTCGTCGATGAACATGATCGCGCCCGGATAGGCCTCGATCTCCTTGATCACCTGCTTGAGGCGCTCCTCGAAGTCGCCGCGATAGCGCGTGCCGGCCAAGAGCGTGCCCATGTCGAGGGCGAACACGGTCGCGCCTTTCAGCACGTCCGGCACCTCGCCGTGGACGATGCGCCGCGCCAGGCCCTCGGCGATGGCGGTCTTGCCGACGCCGGGATCGCCGACGAACAGCGGGTTGTTCTTCTGGCGGCGGCACAGCACCTGGATCGTGCGGCTGATCTCGCCGTCGCGGCCGATCAGAGGGTCGATCTTGCCCTCACGGGCCTTCTTGTTGAGATTGACGCAATAAGCCTCCAAGGCGTCACCTTTCTTCTTGGTGTCCTCGTTCGGCTTGGCGCCGTCCGAATCTTCCTCCGACGCCCCCCTGGCGGGACGCGCCTCGGTGAGCCCCGGCCGCTTGGCGATCCCGTGGCTGATGTAGTTCACGGCGTCGTAGCGGGTCATCTCCTGCTCCTGCAGGAAATAGGCCGCGTGGCTCTCGCGCTCGGCGAAGATCGCGACGAGCACGTTGGCGCCCGTCACCTCCTCCCGGCCCGACGACTGCACGTGGATCACGGCCCGCTGGATCACCCGCTGGAAGCCGGCGGTGGGCTTGGAGTCCTCGGTCCCGTCGGTGACGAGGTTCTCCAGCTCCGACTCGATGTAGGCGACGAGGTTCCGCCGCAGCTTCTCGAGATCGACGTTGCAGGCCCGCATCACGGCAGCCGCATCCTGGTCGTCGACCAGGGCGAGCAGCAGGTGCTCCAGGGTCGCGTATTCGTGGCGGTGTTCATTGGCCAGCGCGAGCGCCCGGTGGAGCGACTGCTCGAGGCTGCGGGAGAAGGTCGGCATCAGCGTTTCGTCCTGTCCTGGTCTGCGGCGTCCCGGGCCGTGTCGTTCCGGCTCACTTCTTCTCCATCACGCATTGGAGAGGATGCTGGTGTTTACGAGCGAAGTCCATCACCTGGGTCACCTTGGTCTCCGCCACCTCGTAGGTGAAGATGCCGCACTCCCCGATCCCGTGGTGATGGACGTGCAGCATGATGCGGGTCGCGGCTTCCCGGTCCTTGTTGAAGAAGCGCTCCAGCACGTGCACCACGAACTCCATCGGGGTGTAGTCGTCGTTAAGCAGCAACACCCGGTAAAGGTTCGGTCTTTTGGTCTGCGGTTTCGTCTTTGTGATCACCGCCGTGCCCGGACCCGAGGGATCCTGGCGGCGCTTGCGGTCACCGTTCGCCGCGACCGGCGGCGTCGGTCCGCGCCGGCCCGCGAGGCGGGGGGCCGCAGTTGCGATAAATGGGTCAGTCGAGCAGGCCGTCATGGTCTCGTTTCGGTCCGAAGGAGGGCCGGCCCCGTCCGGGACGAGCACCGAAGAGCATGCCGCAGCCCGGCGCGGCCCCGGAGCATAAATAATAAGCACCGCCCCGTTTCGCCACCAGCCGAATGTACCGCTCCTCGGCCCTGCGAAATTCGGCCTAGGCCGCACCCGATTCGGAGGGCCGGTGCGACACCTCGCTCCGGCCGCGATCGCCGGCGGGCGGCCCGCCGGGACGGCCGGTCGACCGAACCGCACCATCCGTGCTCGGCCCATGCTTAACAGGACACTGAGCGAAACCGGCGAAAGTTCGGCGGCTGTTGAACCGAACGTGAATGGATGCCCGGCAGTATGGCGCGGGGCCCTTCCAACCTGGCGGTGCGCGATGCCATTCAAACGGTTCATTCGTGACCGGCGCGCAAGCGTCGTGCCACTCTTCGCCCTGTCGATCGTCCCCTTGACCGGCCTGGTGGGGGCCGCCGTCGACTATTCGCGCGCCGCCTCGGCGCGCAGTGCCATGCAGGCGGCCCTGGATTCGACCGTCCT
Source organism: Rhodoplanes roseus (assembly GCF_003258865.1). Classification (GTDB taxonomy): domain Bacteria; phylum Pseudomonadota; class Alphaproteobacteria; order Rhizobiales; family Xanthobacteraceae; genus Rhodoplanes; species Rhodoplanes roseus. The sequence goes on from NZ_NPEX01000119.1 coordinate 5,339, forward strand.
GGCGCTCTCCAAGGATTCCGACGCGCTGGCCTCGGGCGCCGTCACGGGCAAGGCCGAGACCATCTTCAACGCGGTGTTCTCTCGCACGGACGTCGACGGCGTCGCGCTCACCACCTCCTATACCAACAGCAAGGGGTCGCAGCTCGTCGTCAGCGGGACCGGGACGGTCAAGACCACCTTCATGACCCTGATGGGCTTCTCCGCGCTGCCGGTGACGGCCAGCGCGACCGCGGTGTGGGGAAACACCCGCCTGCGTGTGGCCCTGGTGCTCGACAACACCGGCTCGATGGCGAGCTCGGGAAAGATCGACGCGCTCAAGACCGCATCGAAGAATCTCGTCACCCAGCTCAAGAACGCGGCAAAAGTATCCGAGGACGTCTATGTCGCGATCATCCCCTACAGCAAGGACGTCAACGTCAAGTCGGGCAGCACGATCCCGGACTGGGTCGACTTCACCATCTGGGACACGCTGAACGGCACCTGCACCAAGACGAGCTACACCAAGCAGTCGACCTGCACGGCGAACGGCGGCAAGTGGACCCCCAAGGCGCACTCGACCTGGAACGGTTGCGTCATGGATCGCGACCAGAACTGGGACATCGCGACCACGGCCCCGGATTCCAGCGTCAAGTTCCCGGCCGAGCAGTACGGCTATTGCGCCGTGTCGATGATGGCGCTGTCCAACGACTGGACCGCGCTGAGCGCCAAGATCGACACCATGACGCCGACCGGCAGCACCAACAACACCATCGGGCTGGTGTGGGGCTGGCAGGCGCTGAGCACGACCGCGCCACTCAACGCCCCCGCCAAGGACCCGAATTACGAGTACCAGGACGTCATCGTCCTCCTGACCGACGGCCTCAACACCCAGAACCGGTGGAGCGGCGACGGCAGCAACCACTCCACCGCGGTCGACGCCCGCACCGAGAAGGCCTGCGCCGCCGTCAAGGCGGCGAACATCACCCTCTACACCGTGCTGGTGATGGACGGGAACGCGTCGCTGCTGCAGACCTGCGCGACCGATTCGAGCCGCTACTTCTACCTGACCTCGGCGAACCAGCTCGTCACCACCTTCGACGCCATCGGCACCCAGCTCTCCAAGCTGCGCCTGGCGAAGTGACGCCCGGCCGGCTGCCCCGGCCCGACCGGGACGACCGCCCGCCTCCCGCGTCCCCCTCCTCCACCGGCCGAACCCCGGCATCCTTCCGACCGGCAGCGCCCCCACACGCCGGCGGGGTCGGCCGCCCGCATCGTGAAAAGCGCGGGGATACGGCCGTTGCGCTCGTGTCAAGAGCCGTTTTCGGCGTTCCCGGTGACCGGCCGTAAACCGTGTTCGCAGTGTTCGGCCGCACGGCGCCCGTCGACCCGTGATCCGGGCCGCTTTCTTGTTTCAAATTAGGCATTGGTTTGATCTCGGGCGGTAACGATCGCGAGGGCGGCGAAACGGCCGATCCGGCGGGGTACGAAGACCATGGGCACCCATCTGTTCAAGACGTCGTCGCTGTGGAAGGCGTTCCGGCGGGCGGAGGACGGCAACGTCGCGGTGCTGTTCGCGCTCACCCTCATTCCGGTGATCGGGCTGGTCGGGGCCGCGATCGACTACAGCCGCGCCAACGCCATCCGGACGAACATGCAGGCGGCGGCCGACTCGGCCGCGCTGGCGGTCTCGAAAACCGCGTCGAGCCAGACCTCGACCCAGATCCAGGATGCGGCGGATAAGTATTTTCGCGCCCTGATCACCCAGCCGGAAGCCACCATCACCGACGTCACGGCGACCTACACGAAGAGTTCGGTGTCGAACGTGGTGGTCGATGCCAGCGCCACCATGAAGACCCGCTTCATGGGCGTGCTCGGCATTTCCCAGATGACGCTAAAGGTGTCGGCGACCACCGCCTGGGGCAACACCCGCCTGCGCGTCGCCCTCGCCCTCGACAACACCGGCTCGATGTCGAGCTCGGGAAAGATGACGGCCCTGAAGACGGCCGCCAAGAACCTGATCGACCAGCTCAAGGCGGCCGCCACCAACAACGGCGACGTCTACATCTCGATCATTCCGTTCAGCAAGGACGTGAACATCGGCGGCTCGTCGAACTACACCCAGAACTGGGTCAAGTGGGACGACTGGGACGTCGCGAACGGAACATGCAGCAAGTCGTCCTACACGACGAAGTCGAGTTGCACGTCCAACAAGGGAACCTGGACGGCCAAGAACCACAACACCTGGAACGGTTGCCTCATGGACCGCGACCAGAATTACGACATCAGCAACTCCGCTCCGGAGATCGGCACGTCGGCGACGCTGTTCCCGGCCGAGCAGTACAGCTATTGCCCGGTGGAGCTGATGCCGCTCAGCTACGATTGGACATCGCTGAAGTCCAAGGTCGACGCGATGACGCCGGACGGCAACACCAACGTCACGATCGGCCTGGTGTGGGGCTGGCACTCGTTGACGCAAGGATCGCCGCTGGCCGCGCCGAGCGAGGATGCGAATTACCAGTACCAGAAGGTCATCATCCTGCTGACCGACGGCGAGAACACACAGAACCGCTTCAGCACGTCGCAGACCAGCATCGACGCGCGCACCAAGGCCGCCTGCACGGCCGCCAAGAACGCCGGCATCACGATCTACACGATCCTGGTGATGCAGGGCACGCAGTCGTTGCTGCAGAGCTGCGCCAGCTCGACCAGCAACTACTTCTACCTGACCTCGGCGAACCAGATCATCACGACCTTCGACACGATCGGCACCCAGCTGACGCGGCTGCGCGTCGCGAAGTGAACGAACCGGCCCGAAGTGGCCGACCTGGTCCGATCATTCCCGACGGACGACATGCGGAAACGAGAAAAGCCCGGCCTCGCGGCCGGGCTTTCCTCTGGGTCGGGCATCGTCGCGCCTTGTCGGCGCGCGCCCCGACGATCCGGGCCGCCCGGCGAGGACGCCGGGCTGCAGCAGTCTCAGCGGCTCGCCTGACCCATGAACGGGGAGGTCGGGAGCTTGCCGGCGAGACCTTCGAACGGCTTGTAGATTTCCTTGGCGAGCTCCGCATAGAGCTCGCTCATGCGGTTCGACTGGGCGATGAAGGCCTCGTAGCTCGACTTGAGATAGTCGGACTGAAGCTCGACCGCCTTCTCGACCGACTTCACTGCGAGGAGCTTCTCCAGCACCTCGGCGCCCTGCTCGAACGACTTCTTCGAGAAGTCGGCGGTCTCGGCCGCGATGGCCTGGACGCTCTGCGACACGGCGCCGAACGACTTCATGGCCGCGTCCATGCCGTCCTTGCTGAAGCCCTGAACGTTGTCGAGGCGGATGTTCATTGGAACGTCTCCCGGTTGCATTGGTCTGCGCCAACCCGCACGGCCGCGTGATCGAGACGTGAACGCGTATCCGGGCGCTGCGACACCAAAAAATATATAGTGCACTGCACAAATTGCAAGAAAATATTTTGCACCGCAGCATAATCGGCAAATTCCGTAGATCCATCAAAGGATTTGTTAACGAATTCGCAACCCGACGTCCCTAGCTTGGGTGAACGCGTCGTCTCGGTGACGCCCGAATTCACCGGTAACGGTCTCGTGAGCCGCCGCAGGTTTGGCAAACGGCCGGCGGCCAAGGACGTCTCGGGGACACATCGGGCGCTGCCAACGCGACCGATGGATGAGGGGAAACAATGCTCCTGACATTCGGGAACACGCGTGGATTCCGCACGCTCGCGGTCGGCCTGCTCACCGGGGTCGCCGCGATCGCTCTGGTCGTCGACACGGCCGACGCACGTGGGCGTCGGCGCGGCGCGGTCGCCAAGGGCGGCGGCTACAACCCTCCCTACGCGGCCATCGTGGTCGACGCGAATTCCGGCCAGGTGCTGCACGCCGCCGAGCCCGACGGCGTCCGCCACCCGGCCTCGCTCACCAAGATCATGACCCTCTATCTGCTGTTCGAGCGGATGGAGGCCGGCAAGATCAAGCCGGACACGCCTCTCCCGGTCTCGGCGCACGCCGCCTCGCAGGCCCCCACCAAGCTCGGTCTCCGCCCCGGCCAGACCATCACGGCCGACGAGGCGATCCGCGGCCTGGTGACGCGCTCGGCCAACGACGCCGCCGTGGTGATCGCCGAGGCGATCGCCGGCGACGAGGACGACTTCGCCAAGCTGATGACCCGCAAGGCGCGGGCGCTCGGCATGAGCCGCACCGTCTACAACAACGCATCGGGCCTCCCGGACAGCGGTCAGGTCACGACGGCGCGCGACCAGGCGATCCTCGGCCGCGCCATTCAGGAGCGCTTCCCGGCGCAGTACCGCTACTTCTCGATTTCCTCGTTCGCCTTCCGCGGCCAGACGATCCGCAACCACAACCGGCTCCTGGGCTCGGTCCAGGGCGTCGACGGGATCAAGACCGGCTATGTCAGGGCCTCGGGCTTCAATCTCGTCTCCTCGATGAAGCGCAACAACCGCCATCTGGTGGCGGTGGTCCTGGGCGGCGCCTCGGCCGGTGCGCGCGACGCCCGCATGCGCAGCCTGCTGGAGAAGTACATCGCCGAGGCCTCGGCCAAGCGCACCGCCCCGGCAATCGCCGAATCGCGTGACGCCGACGTGCCGGTCGCCGCTGCGGCTCCGGCCGCCGCCAAGATGATGCTGGCCTCGGCCGGCAGCGTCCCGGTCGCCGCGCCGACCGCCGCATCGGCCGCCACGGCGATGCCCGGCACCCGCTTCCCGGTCGCCGCCGCCAAGATCGAGCGCCCGGCGCCGGGCAAGATCGAGCCCGCCAAGGCCCACGCCGCCGCCGACCCGATCAAGCCGATCGCCGTCAAGACCATCAAGGTGAAGCTCACCGGCGTGCAGACCGCCTCGCTGACGCCGCCGCTGGCGAATCTGCCGGTCGTTCCGAGCCACGAGGAGAACGCGGCCCGCGCCGCCGCCGTGCGGACCCTGCAGCCGTCGCCGGCCCGCCCGGCCGCGGCTGCGGCGATCGCCGCCCAGCCGGCCGCACCCGTCCAGGTCGCAGTCGCGACCCCGTCGGCGGCCGCCCAGGCAGCAGCCCCGACCCGTTCGATAGCGACGCCCGTGCAGGCCGCCGCTGCACCGATCGCGGCCCCGGCCCCGATGGTGCAGGCTGCCGTGGCGCAGGCTCCCGTCACCCCGGCGCCCGCCGTCCAGGCGCCGGTGGCGCAAGCTGCGGCAGCGCAGGCTGCGCCGGCCCGCTCGCCGGTCCGCGAGGTCGCAGTCGCCACGGCCGACTCCGAGAGCACCTTCGCGCTCGCCAGCGCCTCGGCCCGCACCGTCGATCCGGCCCGCAAGCCGGTCGCGCGCAGCGGCTGGATCATCCAGATCGGCGCCTTCGAGGCCGAGCGCGAGGCGAAGGACCGTCTCTCCTCCGCCCAGGCCAAGGCCAAGCAGCTTCTCGGCCACGCCGATCCGTTCACCGAAGCGGTGACCCGCGACAACAAGACCTTCTACCGCGCGCGTTTCGCCGGTTTCGAGAAGGACTCGGCGGAAGCCGCCTGCAAATATCTCAAGCGGAACGACTTCGCCTGCCTGACCATCAAGAACTGACGGACGGGAACCGAGATTTAATAAATTTAGAGCAGAGTCCGACGGACAGGAGCCAGCGTCCGCGCACCGAGACGACGGAACAAGCGCGGACGCCGACGACCAACGAGACCACCCGAAAAGGGGGACTTCAGGAGGCCTGGTCCTACGGCCCGTACGGCCGGAGGGCGCGTGAACGTCGAGTATGTGTTGCGTAGCGTTGGAGCTCTCATCGATGTCCGCGAAGCAGGACCTCCTTGGCCTCGTTCACACGGGCCGCGAGGTACGTCGTCCCCCCTTGGTCGGGATGCAGTTTCTTCATGAGCAGGCGATGCGCACGGCCGATGTCCTCGGCGGTGGCCCCCGGCTCAAGGCCAAGGATCTGATAGGCCTCCTGTTCCGTCATTTTGCCGGAACCCGACGCTCCACCCTGCCCCGCTGTCGCACCACCCTGCGCGTTTTCACGCCAGCCGGGACTGCGGCGGTCCAGATACGCTCCAAGTAGCGTTCTGCTCTCCTCGTCGACCTCGCCGAACAGGCCCGTGAGGGTCGACACGTCGAGGCCGTCGAGCGGCGCACCCGCGAAGCGGCCGGCGACGATCCGGCCCCGCATGGCGCCGCTGTCGTGGTCGAGCTCCATCTCCAGGAAGGCCGAGCGGACCCGGGACACCTGCCCCGAGCGCTTCTGCGTGCGCTGTCCGAAGGTCGCGCCGCCGAACGGCAGCCAGCCGAGCAGCCCGAGGCCGGTGAGACCGAGCGGAACCCCGATCGAGATCTGGCCGCGCGCGACCAGGAAGGCGGCGCCGCCGAGCGCCACCACGCCTCCCGCCATGCGGGCGCCCTTCACCACCCCCTTGGGGTCGGCGCGGGCCAAACCCTTCACGGCCCACAGCAGGATCAGCAGGACCGCGAGGCCGAGCAGGAAGGTCATCTGAGCTGCTCCAAGAGGCGCACCGCCGAGGCATTCCGGCCGGAGAGGCGATGCAGCGCCTGGCGGCCACCGCTCGCATAGGCCGCGACCGCCCGCAACAGCTCCCCGAGCTCGTGCGCCGCGCCGGTGCTGAACCGGCAATACGCGCCGCCCGACAGGCGGGCGATCTCGCGGAACGCCTGCTCGGCGACCGGATCGTGCCCCTCCTGGAACATGAAGCACGGCACCGCGGCGAGGCCGAGCTCGCCGGCCCGGGCGCAAAGATCGTCGACCGACTCTTCCATCGCGTCGCCGACATAGACCAGCGCCGCCACCTTGGCGGTCTCGGTCTCCCGGCGGACATGGGCCAGAACCTTGCGAATCTGGGTGTGGCCGCCGCGGCAGTCGATCTTCTCCATCAGCCCGCCGAGCGCCCGCGGGTCGGAGACGAAGCGGGACGACCGGCACTCGGACAGGCCGCGGAAATAGACGAGCTGGACGTCGAGCCCGCCGATCGCGGCGGTTTCGGCGAACATGTCGGCCTGCAGCCGGCAGGCCGTGTCCCAGGTCGGCTGGCGGCTCATGGTGGCGTCGAGGGCAAAGACGAGGCGCCCGCGGGCACCCGCCTCCCGCAACCCTGGATCCCGGGCGGCGCCGAGCGCCCGCACCTCCGCCACGAAGGCATCGATCTCGGCCCGCGACGAGGTCGTGGCCGGCGGGCTGGACGTTTCGGACGGGGCGCGATCAGGCGGCTTGGCCATCGCGGCACCTGCGGGCGAGCGGAGCGGAAAACGAATGGCGGAGCATGCCTATCAAGTGGCCGCGAACGGCCCCGCGCGCAATGGCTGCGCCGCGGCGCCCCCGGCGACATGCCGCCGCGTGCGAACCGTCCGGGGCCGGAGGTCCGCTCAGCCGGTCACCGGCGAGGGCGGGGTCGTCGGCAGCATCGGGAGGGTGACGGGGCCCTGCTCGTCATCGAGCCCGTCGTCGAGAAGCTCGTCGGCGTCCAGCGGCCGGTAGGCGCTCATGAACCACTCGGCCCGCGCCTCGGCGCGCTTGCGTCCGCGGTCGTCGAGCGGCAGCCGCAACCCGGACAACAGGCCCTGCACCTCCAGCCGGGCCGTGACATGCGAGAGGCTCGGCCGGGTGCCGAGCGTCTGCTCGCCGATGTCGTCGACGGCCGTGAGGCCACGGGGAAAGAACTCGCGATAGATCACCCGCTCGGCGAAACCCTCGACGAAGCGGAAGCCGAGCCGGCCGGAGAGCACGTTCAGCCCCTCGCCCACCAGCTTGCGGTTGCGCGAGCCGAGCGTGGACAGGCGGTTCCGCACCACCACCCAGTCGGTCATCTTGCCGTCGACGATCCGGCGCTGGCGTCGCGCCTCGCGCACCAGGTCGGCGTAGTGGCTCGCGCCCGTGACCTCGAAGGTCTGCGGATCGACGGCCGCCAGCACGTCGAAATCCAGGAAGCTGTCGTTGAGTGGCGTGACCAGCGTGTCGGCCATCGAATGGGCGAGCCGCGACAGGAAGGTGTCGGCGCCGGGCGTGTCGATCACCAGAAAGTCGTGGCGGTGCTCGATCTCCGTGATGGCGTCGGCGAAGCGCGCGAACTCGGCGGCCTCGTTGTCGTCCACCCGCACCCCGTCGCTGCGCGCGATACAGAAGTGCAGCGGGATTTCGAGCGGCTGGTTGACCCGGCGTCCCCACAGGCGACGCCGGTCGATGTAGTGCGTGAGCGTCGACTGACGCGAGTCGAGGTCGATGGTGGCGACCCGCTGGCCCGCCTTCATCAGGGCGACCGCGAGATGCATGGCCGTCGTCGACTTGCCGGACCCGCCCTTCTCGTTGCCGACGACGATGACATGGGCCGAGATCGGATCTCTCCGACGCAACCCCCGATTATCCGGATCCGACCACATCCACGCCTCCGTGCCGGGGGGATTTTTGTTTTGATCGCGCGGCAGGGTCAAGCTATCTCTCCGGCCCGCATGGAGTCGTGAACAGATCACGGCCGCCGGATGCCGCTGCCGGCGCCGGTTCCTCGCCATGCGAGCCCCGACCGATCGCCATGAAAAACCGTCTCGCCGTCGTCCGCACGCTGAAAGCCCTGGACCGCGCGCTGGCGCCGTTCCGCGACAAGGGCGAGTCGGTCGCGCTGGTCCCCACCATGGGCGCGCTGCATGCCGGGCACCTCGCGCTGGTACGGCACGCCCGTCGCAAGGCCGACCGGGTGGTCGTCTCGATCTTCGTCAACCCGACCCAGTTCGCGCCCACCGAGGACTTTTCCAGCTATCCGCGGCGGCTGGCGGCGGACGTCGACGCGCTCGCCGGTGAAAACGTCGACCTCGTCTGGGCGCCGGACGCCGCGGTGATGTATCCGGACGGCTTCGCCACCCGGATCGCCCCCGAGGGCCCCGCCCTCGCCGGGCTGGAAGACAAGTTCAGGCCGCACTTCTTCGGCGGCGTCGCGACCGTCGTCGCCAAGCTGTTCGGGCAGGTCCGGCCGGATGTCGCGGTGTTCGGACAGAAGGACTATCAGCAGCTCAAGGTCGTCACGCGGCTCGCCGCCGATCTCGATCTGCGCGTCGCAGTGGTCGGCATGCCGACCGTTCGCGAGAAGGACGGGCTCGCGCTGTCGTCACGCAACCAGTATCTCTCGGCCGAGGAGCGCGCCCGCGCCCCGGCCCTGCATCGCGTGCTCGCCGGCTGCGCCGAGAAGATCGCGGCTGGCCGTCCGATCAAGGGCGTGATGGAGAGTGCCCGAAAGGCGCTGACCCGCGACGGCTTCGCGGTCGACTACGTCGAGGCGCGCCACGCCGAGACGCTGGCGCCCGTGAAGTCGAGGAAGGACGGGCCGATCCGCCTTCTGGTCGCGGCGAAGCTCGGCACCACCCGGCTGATCGACAATCTCGCGGTGTAATTCGACACGAACACCTGACGGTAGGCTTACGATCAGTTGCGGTCGGTGTGTGCCGGTCCGGCTAAAACCTGCCGGCAGCACTGGGACGGCGCCCCCACGCGGACCCGGACTCCGCGCCCAATGCTCAGGCTTCCGGCCTCGTCAGTAAGCGGCCCACGGGCTGAAGCTCGCCGACCATCACGGCCTGCGCTGAGACCCCGCTCGCGTGAAACGGCCGCATGAACCGAATCGGCGTTCCATTGATGGCCTTTAACTGACCGGCCCAGGCCAGATCGTAGAGCCTCTTGAGATCTTGCCGATCGGCCGCGGTTAGTCGGCTATCGCTGCCATAGTTCATGATGCTGAACTTTTGGTGCTTCCCGAAGATTTGGCTTGGCCACTCTGTTTCGCTTATTTGTGCAAAGAAATGGCGGAGCCCGAAAACATGACCGATCTCATGGACAAGTGTCTCGACCTGCTCCTCGCGTGATTGTGTGAACATCTTCGGATAGATCGACAAAACATGTCGACCGGCATCGGGGAAGAAGGCGCTCGCCAGCACGCAGCCGCTGACATTACAGTTGTCACCCTGCTTCACCACGATTTCAAAGTCCCACGCGTCCTCGCGCTTGGCGAATTTGACAGGTGCAGCGTCGCCCCAGGCCAGGATGGCCTCGCCGAGCAGAACTTCGATCTCACCTTTCGCAGCCTCGGGATTCTCAAAGAACTGCAGCGAGCTGTTTCGAAACTTCCAACGAAGGGTCGTTCCCTTATCCCACAGGGGAATGAAGCCCTCGGATGCATCGACGATGATCTCCAGCGGAGATCGGCCTCGCGAACTCGAATGTCCGCGTTTTTCGGTCTCGCACCGAACACCGTCTCTGATGATGTGAACTAGCGGTTCGAGTTCCGGCACCACGTCAGCCGGCTTGCGCAATTTGAATGGATCTTTGCCGTCCATCATCTCGGGTCGGCGGCGCGTATTCGTCGATCGCGTCATGTGATCGTCCCCCGAGCTTCTGCTGCGGGTTATGACCATATGGTATTTATCTGAATCTTCAATTCACGGTTGCGTAAACACCGAACGGCGATCGCTAAAGTTACTGCGCCGTCGGGTCGGCCCAGCGCCGTCGCTCAGGCATCGATGATGGCGATCTCGCGCACCGTCGTCTCGACCGGAAGGCGACGCGGCCGCGCCGGCGGCTTGATCAGGAGCTGCTCCAGGTGGCTCGGATCCTGCGGCTGCACGAAGTGCACGGCGAAGCCCTCGGCGAAGCGGCGGATCACCCGCCCCACGACCGTGCCGACCGCCAGCGGCATGCCGATCGGCGGCCGCAGATCGGCCGAGACGGCGACCCCCGACGCCGACATGTCGATGACGAAGCACGGCACCTGCATCCCGTCCGCCAGGATCAGGGTCGAGTGCGGGCTCTTCGGCACGATCCGCTTGTGCTGACGCGTGTTCGGAATGTCGTCGCGTTGGTGCTTGTCGAGCCAGTCGAGCTTGGTCTCGAGGCGGTCGAGGCGCTCCGGATCGGCCACGATGCTCATGGCGAAGCCGCCGTAGAGCCGGCGCATGATGCGCCCTTCGAGCGCCCCGAACTCGTCGAAATAGGTGACGACCGGCTCCTCCAGGGCGCCGCTCACCGGACCGGCCAGCACCATGCCGTGACGGGAGATGTTGACCAGCCGGCAGGCGAATTCCGGGTTGGTCCCGTCCAGAGCGCGACGCCGCGTGAGCGTGTAGCGGCCCGGCAGGCTCACCACGACGCGAACATCGGTCCGCCGTTCGGCCGAGGTCGGCGTCGGAGGAGGCTCTTTGCGGTGAGACATCGTATTCCCTCGCCGGAAGGCTCTAACGACTTCCACCTACGGGATTCAGAATAGCCGAACTAGACGGTAGTTCCAGGCCGTAACCAGACAAAGAAAAGAGTTAGGTTCCGCGACGCGCTAATCTTTCGGTGGATTCGTATCGACTTTGAATCGATACGGCGCGGCCTCGCCGTACCGCATTGCGGCAGCAACGACTTCGATATCGGCTTAGAGCAGCCCGAGGGCCCGCAGCTCGCGGCGCATCTCTTCGGGCATCGCCACCGCGCCGGGGGCCGAACGGTCCAGGTCGGCGGGCGCCTCGGCTGCGGCGAGGTAGCGCCAGCCCTGGAAGGCGCGGTAGGGCCGCGGCAGGACCAGCACCACCGCCGGGTTCAGCACCAGCCGGCAACGGCCGACGCCCTCCTGGTCGACGAACGGATCGACCCGCAGAAGCTCCTGGCGGCACGCGATCTCGCCGCGGATCACCCAGTAGAGGGAGCCGCCGCCGAGCAGCTCATCGGTTCGCTTGGGAACCATGCGGGTGACATGGACGTGCTCGGCCGGGCTGCCCTTCGGGCGTCTGGCGAGACGCTCGCGGATCCACTCCTCCAGGTCGGCGATGCCGTCGCAACCGACGCAGAGCTTCAGGAGATGCAGGGGCATGCGCCCGTCCTACCGCATCGCTGCGCGAGCGGCCAGCGGCCGCCCTCCGGGCTTGTGGACAGTCGGCCGGCCGCCGGCTCAGTCGTCGCCCGTCGCGGTCGCGGCCGGCGCGGCAGCCGGAGCCGCGGCAGCGGGGGGCGTTCGGGCCCACGCCGCTACGCTGAAGCCCCTCGGCCATCACGGGGGGCAGCGACCGTCGGATCCTACTGCCCGCTGACAGT
>NZ_NPEX01000011.1 GCF_003258865.1 Rhodoplanes roseus
CCGCCGCTCCGGCGGCGGCGCCGCGAAGAGTTCGTCGCGAGGGCGCCCGGTCCGACACTCTGATCACGGGCCGGGCGCCGACGACGAACCGGAGGAGAGCCCCCGATGACCGCTATATCCTCCCCGACCTACGGACACGGCGATGCACCCGCATGCGTCGTCGTGCCGCCGGCCGGAACGGCTCCCGGCGAGGCGCCGGTCGGCTTCCTGCACTCGGTCGAGACCGGGGCGGCGGGCGACGGTCCCGGCATGCGGTTCGTGTTCTTCATGGCCGGCTGTCCGCTGCGCTGCGTCTACTGCCACAACCCGGACACCTGGAAGATGAAGGCCGGGCGTCGGATCGACCTCGACGAGGCGCTCGCCGAGATCGCGCCCTATCGCGGCTTCCTGCGCCTCGCCGGAGGCGTCACGGTCTCGGGCGGCGAGCCGATGACCCAACCCGGTTTCGTCGGCGCCCTGCTGACGCGGCTGCACCACGACATGCGGCTGCACACGGCGCTGGATACGACGGGGTTCCTGGGCCACACGGTCGCCGACGACTGGTTCGATCCCGTCGACCTCCTGCTGCTCGACATCAAGCACTCGGATCCCGCCGTCTACCGCAAGATCACCGGCCGCGATCTCGCGCCGACGCTCGACTTCGCGCGCCGCATGGTGCGGCTCGGCAAGCCGATGTGGATCCGCTACGTGCTGGTGCCCGGCCTGACCGATGATGCCGCGGACATCGCGCGGCTCGCGGATTTTCTCGGCGACCTCGGGCCGCTCGTCCACCAGGTCGACGTGCTTCCGTATCACCGCCTCGGCACGCACAAATGGGCTGCGCTCGGCCGCGCCTACCCGCTCGCCGATACGCCGGCGCCGACGCGGACCGAGGTGGACGCGGCCGTCGCGATCTTCCGCGAGCGCGGCCTGACGGTCCGCTGATCCGAGCGCGGGCCGCGCATCCTTTCCGGTCCGTTGCGACGCACCGGACAATTGGGCCGACTTTATCGAATCGAATTAATCGGGTGTTTCCGCGCGCCGCGTAGAACAGGTCGGTCCAACCCGGAACCGGTAGGTCGCACATGCTCGATCTGGCCTGCGATCAGCGCCCCCTCGACGCCTTCGATCCGATGCTCGCAGCCGCTGTGGGGCCCCCCACCGTGCTGGTGATCGACGACGATCCCGTGCACAGGATGGTGCTCTGCAAGACCGCCGAGCGCGCCGGATACGTGCCGACACCGGCCGCATCCTTCGGGGCTGCCGTTTCGCTGCTGCGGCGCGACACCTACACGGCGATCACGCTCGATCTCTCGCTCGGTGCGCGTAACGGTCTCGACGTGATGCACGCGCTCGTCGCCATGGACTGCCGCACCCCGATCGTGATCGTCAGCGGGTCCAACGCGGCCATGCGCAGCGAGACGATGTCGATGGCGGGGTTGATGAAGCTCGACGTCCGCGAGGCGCTGCCCAAGCCGGTGGACCTGACGCTGCTCCGCCATGTCCTGGTCGGCCTGAAGCCGTCCGCAGGAGCACCGGCCCGGTGCCTTCTGCCGGGCTGAGGACACGCAGGGATCCGAAACCGCACCAAGCTCGCAGGACCGGGTGGACGCACCCGATCCGGCGGCCGATTGCTGTGCATCCCGAGAACCGCATCCGAATGGCGCGCCCAAGGGGAATCGAACCCCTGTTTTCGCCGTGAAAGGGCGACGTCCTGGACCGCTAGACGATGGGCGCAACGTCGGCCCGGGAGGGCGACGCGAGCCGCGACATATAGAGGCGTTTCCGCCGTGCGGCAAGCGGCCGAGGATGTGCCGCTGGAGCCGCCCCGGGCGGGACGGAACCGCTGCCGGCGCACCGGGAGCGCACGCCGGTCGGGCGGGTCGGGACGGTGAGTTCCTTACCAGTGGCCGGTGTTCGGCATCGAGGCCCACGGCTCCTGGCGTGGCTTCGCCTCGCCCTTCTGGAGGAGCTCGATGGAGTGCTGGTCGGGCGAGCGGACGAACGCCATCTGGCCGTCCCGGGGCGGGCGGTTGATGGTCACGCCGGCGGCCTGGAGGCGCTCGCACGTCGCATAGATGTCGTCGACCTCGAAGGCGAGATGGCCGAAATAGCGGGCCTCGCCGTAATCCTCGTCGCCGTCCCAGTTATAGGTCAGCTCGACCAGCGGGGCAGGGCGTCCTTTCACGCGGCTGGCGGAGACGTCGGCCTGGTCGTCCGGGGCGGCCAGGAACACCAGCGTGAATCGTCCCTTGTCGTCGACGCGCCGGCTGGTCTCCTGCAGACCGAGCTTGCCGCAGTAGAAATCGAGCGCGGCGTCGAGGTTGCGAACGCGGAGCATCGTGTGCAGATATCGCATGAAGTCCTCTTCAAGGGTCGGCGGCCCCGACCGCGAAAGGCCGGCCGCCCGCGGGTGAATATATGATCGCGTCGGACGCGGAGACAGGCCGGAAGCATCTGGCCGAGATGATCGAGAGCGCGAGTGTCGTCCTGCCGTTCACCGGCGCCGGCATCTCGACCGAATGCGGGATCCCCGACTTCCGTTCGCCCGGAGGTTTGTGGACCAAGAACGCGCCGATCCCGTTCGGCGAGTTCGTCGCCAGCCGGGAGATGCGGGACGAGGCCTGGCGCCGTCGCTTCGTCATCGAGGAGCAATTCGGCGCGGCACAGCCGGGCCGCGGGCACCGCGCGCTGGCGAGCCTCTATCGGATCGGCAAAGCACCGGCCGTCGTCACCCAGAACATCGACAACCTGCACCAAGCCTCCGGCGTGCCGGAGGACGATGTCGTCGAGCTGCACGGCAACACCACCTATGCGCTGTGCCTGTCGTGCGGCCGACGCTACGAGGTCGCCTGGGTGAAGGAGCGCTTCGAGGTCACCGACCATGCGCCCGATTGCACCTCCTGCGGCGGCTACATCAAGACCGCGACGGTGTCGTTCGGGCAAGCGATGCCCGAGGCCGCCATGCGACGCGCCGAGGCGCTGACGCTGCGCTGCGATCTGTTCCTCGCGATCGGTTCGTCACTGGTGGTCTGGCCGGCGGCCGGGTTCCCGATGTTGGCCAAGCGCAACGGCGCGCGGCTCGTCATTCTCAATCGCGAGCCCACGGAGTTCGACGAGGTCGCCGATCTGGTGGTGCATGCCGATATAGGAAACGTTCTAGCCCCGTTCGTTACACACTGATTTGATTCGCCTTCCGTGCACAAACGCCACGGTCATGCACAGATTTAGCGCACAGATTGCGGCGAACTCATTTTCCTGTTTCCCATCGGGGGCGGCCTGGATATCTTTTCGGTAAGAGATTCGTTGAAGCGCTCCAGAAGAGGCGCCTAAAGCGGCGGCGTACGTCCTCATGGCCACGGACGATTTTGGGTCGAAGGGGCCTAGCGAAAGCTACGGCGTGACCGATCCGATCGGCGACTTCGCGGATGACGCGGCAGGCGCCGCGGTCGTCGAGATCAGCGGCGTCATCAAGTGGTTCGACGTCGCCAAGGGGTACGGGTTCATCGTCCCGGACAACGGGATGGCGGACGTTCTCCTTCATGTGACGTGCCTGCGGCGCGACGGGTTCCAGACCGCCTACGAGGGAGCCCGCGTCGTCTGCGAGGCTCTGGCCCGCCCCAAGGGGTTTCAGGCTTTCCGCATTGTTTCGATGGACGAGACCACCGCCGTCCATCCGGCCCAGATGCCGCCGCCCCGCACGCACGTGACGGTGGTGCCGACCAGCGGGCTCGAGCGGGCCGTCGTGAAGTGGTTCAATCGGCTGCGTGGATTCGGCTTTCTCACTCGGGGCGACGGTACGCCGGACATCTTCGTCCACATGGAGACGCTGCGGCGGTACGGCCTCACCGAGCTTCGTCCGGGACAGACCGTGCTGGTCCGTTTCGGCCCCGGCCCGAAGGGGCTGATGGCGGCCGAGGTCAGGCCCGATGGTGGGCCGCACGCGCTCGCCTCGCACTGACCGCAACGCAGTGATCCCCACGCACTGACTCTTGTTTCCCCGACGTCCCGGCGCGTCCCGGTGCTGCGCCGTGTCATGGCCGCTTCGCGGTCCCCGCCGGCCTCGCGGGCCACCTCCCATTCCGGGCCAAATCGTTTAGGGTGACGGCGCCGTCCGCCGACGTCCGGGGACGGCGCAACCCGCAAGGTCCCGTATGATTCGACGTCATCCCTTCCTCGCCGCGCTGTCGCTCCTGGCTGCAGCTTTCGCCCTGACGCTGGCCGCCACGCCGGGGGGCGCCGCCGAGCGCCAGATCCTGGAGATCGCCGGCCGCACCGGTGTTCACGTCTTCTCGGTCGAGCTCGCCGTCACCGACGCGGAGCGCGCGCAAGGACTGATGTACCGGAAGCAGCTTCCCGAAGGTGAGGGCATGCTGTTCGACTTCAAACGCGACGAGAACGTCGCGATGTGGATGAAGAACACCTACGTGCCGCTCGACATGATCTTCATCACGGCCGACGGCCGCATCCAGCGCATCGCCGAGAACACGGTGCCGATGTCCGAGAAGATCATCTCCTCGGGCGGTCCGGTGCGTGCCGTGCTGGAGGTGGTCGCCGGGACGGCGCGCAAGCTCGGGATCGCGGCGGGCGACCGCGTCGGTCATCCGATGTTCTCGACGCGCTGATCGGCCTCACGCCTCCCGGGGTGCGGCTGCGGCGCCGTCCAGGAGCCGCGAGATGTCGGCTGCTACCGCCGTGACGGCCGACGCGAACGCCTCGGCGCGCCCGGCCTCGCGGGTGACGCTCGCGCCGACCACCATGCTGATGCTGGCCACCACGTCGCCATCGCGAAAGATCGGCGCGGCGATGCCGACGCGGCCCGGCCCGATCTCCGAATCCGTCATCGCGTAGCCGTGCTTGCGCAGCGGCCGGAGCTGATCCTTGAAGTGCTGCCAGGTGTCGATGCCGGATGCGCGGATCGCCTCCTCCTGCCGCAGATAGACACCGCGCAGCGCGCGGTCGGGCAGATGTGCCAGGATGATCTTGGCCGGCGCGCCGAGCACCAGCGACATGGCCGCGCCGCGCTCGTAGCTCGCCGGAAGGTGCGGTGCCGCGCCCTCCACCTTGTGGACGCTCATCACGCAGTCCTTGAAACGGCGACACAGGATCACGGCCGCCTCCTGGCTGGTCCGGTTCAACAGCTCGTGCATGCCCGGGGTGGCGATCCGGATCAACGGATCGGTGTCGCGGATGACGCTGTCGAAGCGGATGAAGGCGGGGCCGAGCCCGTAGCCGGCGCGCGACACCGGGTCGAGGAAGCCGTTCTGCGTCAGCTCACGCACGTTTCGATAGGCCGTGCGGACCGAGACCCCGAGGGCCGCGGCGATCTCCTCGACGGTCCAGACCGGACGGGCGGTATCGAACAGCTGTAGGATCGAGACGATATGGCTCTGCCGGGGCATTCGGTTGGCCGTCATGAGGTCCACTGAGTGCGGAACGTGCAACGATATTCAGCAAATGCGCGAAATTGACACATAATGGCAAAGTTGCTTGACGTCGAGGGTGGTCCTGGCCACACTTTGGCAAGTTTCGCGCTCCCCCCCGCCCGCGGATTCACGCGGCTCCGCCGCTATCGACGAGGATCGGATGAAGACTGCACTGACGCGGACTCTATGCTTTGCGCTTGCGGCCTGTCTGTCCCTGGCTGCGCCGGTGGCTCACGCCCAGCAGAAGACGGACGTGCGTGTCGCCATGCTCGCGCCGAGCGCGCTTCTCTGGTTGCATGCGATCGCCAAGGAGAAGGGCTTCTACGCCGAGCGTGGCATCGAGGTGAGGGAGCTGGTGGCGGGCGGCAGCCCGGCGCTCCTGCAGGCCGTGGCGAGCGGCAGCGTCGAGGCCGGCATCTCGGTCGCCGATCTCGCGATCCGGGCGATCGACAAGGACGCGCCGGTGGTCATCGTCGGCGCGGTGCTCGGCAAGTCTATTCTCCGTCTCGTCGGCGGGGCCGGCATCACCAGCGCCGCGCAGATGAACGGCAAGCCCGTCACGGCGGGCGGCGTCGAAGGCGGCACGGCCAATCTGCTGCGCTACCTGATCATGCGGGGCGGCGGTGATCCGCGCGGCGTCCAGATGGTCGCGATGGCCAACTCGAAGGACCGCGTGATCGCGCTGAAGAACGGGCAGGTGATGGGCTCGCTGCTGATCGCGCCGTTCGACACGATCGCGCAGCGCGACGGCATGAAGGTCCTCGACGACTACACCGAGCCGTATCTGCAGACGCCGCTGATCGTGAACAAGGACTGGGCCAAGAAGGATCCGAAGTCGGCGATCGCGCTGACCCAGGCGACCAAGAAGGCTGCCGACTGGATCTACGATCCGGCCAACAAGGAGAAGGCGATCGACATTCTCGCCGCCTTCACCAAGGTCGACCGGGACATCTGCGCCGAATCCTACAAGTTCATCGTCGAGCAGCAGCAGGCGATCGGCCGCGGTCTGGTGGTCAGCGCTGCGAGCCTGGAAAACCTGATCAAGATCGACAAGGCCGTCGGGGCGAATCCCACCTCTGACCGCGCCTTCGTCCTGTCGCGCTACTACGATCCGAGCTTCCTCGAGGCGAAGTGAGCGACGGCACGATCCTCCGGGCCCGCCGTTCCGGCGGGCCCGCTTTCATTTCCGACGCGCATTCCGGAGACGCAGATGACCGACAAGGCAGCCGGCGCGACGGTGGCGCAGCGGCTCGGCGCCTGGACGGCCGGCTTGCGCCGCGAGGACGTGTCCGACGTCGCGTGGCGCTCCGCGACCCGGGCGATCGTCGACGTGGTCGGCGATGCATTCGCGGGCGCGTCGGCGCCGCTCGCCCGCACCGTACGCCAGCAGGCTCTGGCGGACTATGCGGCCGGTCCGGCGAGTCTGATCGGCGTGCCGGGTGCCACGCTCGCACCGCCGGCCGCGGCGCACGTCAACGCGGTCGCGGCGCATGTGCTCGATTTCGACGCCAACTACAACACCGGCATGGTGTTCGCGCCGGCCGCGATGCTGCCCGCGGCGCTCGCCGCCGGTGAGATGGTCGGCGCGTCCGGAGACGACCTTCTGACCGCGTTCGCGGCCGGCTCGGAGATCGTCTGCGTCCTCGCCGCCGCGCTCTCGGACGCGCCCTATCGCAAGGACCGCGACAGTCTGTTCTATCGTGGGTGGTTCAACACCGCCGTGCTCGGCCCGATCGGGGCGGCCGCAGCGGCAGCTCGCGTCCTGCGGCTCGACGCGCGGCGCACCACCGAGGCGATCGCCATCGCGACCGTGCAGGCGGGCGGCCTGCGCATCGCCGTCGGCTCCGACATGAAGCCGTATCTCACCGGCCGTGCCGCCGAGACCGGGCTTCGGGCGGCGCTTCTGGCACAGGGCGGGGCGCAAGCGCCACACGATGCGTTCGAGGGATTTCGCGGCTTCATCCAGGTGATCAACGGCGGCGCCTGGTCGGCCGAGGTGTTCGACCGGCTGGGCGGCTTCACTGATCCGGGCGCGTCGTTCAAGCTCTATCCGGCCTGCTCGTCGATCCAGGCCGCCGCCGAGGCGCTCGAGCTTCTGATGGCGCGCGACGCGATTTCAGTCGCCGACGTCGCGACGGTGCGCTGCGACGTCACGCAGCACATCGCCAGCAACCTCGCGTTCCCCCGACCCGAGACCGTGACGCAGGCGCAGTTCTCCATGCCGTTCGCGCTCGGCTGCGTGCTGGCGTATGGGAGCTTCACGGCCGAGCATCTCGCGCCGACGTCGCTCACCGCCCCCGCCGTCCAGGCCGCGATGGCGAAGATCGAGATGCACCCGGCGACGCTGTTCGACGACGAGGCCGCGGCCCGGGAGGGGCCGGAGGCGACGCGTGTGACGATCGTCCTGCGCGACGGCCGGTCGGTCTCGCATCTCCAGGTCGCATCGACGGGCAAGCCGGTCAACCCGGTGACGGACGAGCGGCTCGACCAGAAATTCGTCGCCAATGCCGCGCCCGTGCTCGGGCAGGAGGGCGCGACGCGGCTGCTCGGTCTGCTGCGCACGCTCTCGGATCGCCGCGACCTGCGCGGGCTCTTCGCGCCGACGTCGAGTCTCGAGAGCGCGGCATGACCGGCGCGGTCGGAAGCGACCCGGGAGGACAGTCGTCATGAAGGTCGCGGTTCTCGGTGCCGGCGCCATCGGTCTGGCGACCAGTGCGACACTCGCGGCCGCCGGCCATGCGCCGAGCATGTGGTCGCCGTCGGGGCGCAGCACCACGGGCTTCGGTCGTCGAAAGACCATCACGGCGACCGGCGCGCTGTCGGGCGGCTGGGAGATCGACATCGCCGAAACGTCGGAGCAGGCGATCCGGGATGCCGACGCCGTGGTCCTGGCCGTCGATGCGCCGGGCCATCGCCCGGTGATGGAGGCGGTGGCGCCGCTGTTGCGGCCGGGTGTGCCGTTCATCATCGGCGCCGCGCATTCGCTGAGCGGGCTTTATCTGTCTCGACTGCTGGCGCAGCGCGGCGTGGTGCTGCCGATCGTCTCGTGGAACACCACGGTCGGGACCGCACACCGAATCGAGAATGGCGTGGTCGACATGCGCACCGTGCGCCCCCGCATCTACGCCTCGGTGATGCCGTCGCGGCTCGCCGACGAGGCCCTCGCAACCTGCCGGACCCTGTTCGGTGACCGCTTCGAGCGGTGCGCGGACGCGCTTCGGATCGCACTCCTGTCGAACTGCAACCCGGTGTTTCACGTCCCGGTCTGCCTGCTCAATGTGTCGCGCATCGAGCACGGCGAGACCTGGGCGCCTTACGCGCAGACCACCGACAGCGTCGGCCGCCTGATGGAGGTGCTCGATCGCGAGCGGATCGCCATCGGCGCCGCCTTCGGCCTGCCGGTCCACAGCGTGAACGAGCACTTCGCCCGCTCGTTCAAGGTTCCGCTCGGCAGCATGGCGGAGATGAACGCGCTGCTCGCCGAGAGGGGCAGGGGGCCGAAAGGGCCGACCACCGTCGCCCATCGGTTCCTGGCGCAGGACTTGCCGTTCGGTCTCGCCTTCGCCGAGGCCGCAGCAGAGATCGCCGGCGTTCCGGCGCCGGTTCACCAGGCAACCCTCACGCTCGCCGGTGCGACTCTCGGGACGGACTACCGCGCCGCCAACAATCTGCTTGCCGTCCTGGGACTTGCCGGGCGCACGGCGGACGACCTTCTGGGACTCGCGACGGAGGGAGCGTTTGGCACGGCGTGAGCCCTATCCCGCGGCCGTTCGGCTGGCAGGCCCCGGCAGGCGGGCGAAAAACAGCGTGACACCCGCACCGGCGCTTGGCATCTAATCGAGGGTCGTTCCGTTCGGGGGCGTGGACGAGCTTCGCCCTCAGGGCACGGCCCGTCGGGCTCTCCTCGGAATACCGCTTGGCGGGGTATAGCGCAGCCTGGTAGCGCGGGAGTTTTGGGTACTCCAGGTCGCAGGTTCAAATCCTGCTGCCCCGACCAAAAAGGCACTTAATCAGAACGTTGACGGTTTTCTTCGCCCCCATTCGTCGGGCCAGATGGACCTCTGGGCCGCCTTTCGTCGCATCACCCCGCCGGTGGAACGCCCCGGCTGCTCGGCACTGCGTGCATCGGGTGCCCGGTCTCCTCGAAGGCCGTGATATTGGCCATCGTGGTCTGGGCGATCTCGGTGAGGGCCTCGACAGTGAAGAAGGCCTGGTGGCCGGTGATCAGCACGTTCGGAAAGGTCAGGAGCCGGGCGAAGACGTCGTCGCGGATCACCTGGTCGGACAGGTTCTCGAAGAACAGGTCGGCCTCCTCCTCGTAGACGTCGAGCGCGAGGCTGCCGAGGGTGCCGTCCTTCAGGGCCCGGATCACCGCGCGCGTGTCGATCACGGCACCGCGGCTGGTGTTCACCAGCATCAGGCCGCGCTTGGCGCGCCCGAGCAGCGCGCTGTCGACGCAGTGATACGTGTCCGGCGTCAGCGGACAGTGCAACGTCACCACATCCGCATTCGCGAACAGCTCGTCGCGCGGCACGTAGCGTGCACCCAGCGCCAGGCAGGCCGGATTCTCGGCGACGTCGTGAGCGAGCAGCCGGCAGCCGAAGCCGCCGAGAATGCGCGCCACGGCCTCGCCGATCTTGCCGGTGCCGACGATCCCCACGGTCTTCCCGGCGAGGTCGAATCCGAGCAGGCCTTCGAGGGCGAAGTTCCCCTCTCGCACGCGGTTGTAGGCGCGATGGATCTTTCGGTCGAGGCAGAGGATCAGGGCGAGCGTGTGCTCGGCCACCGCCTGGGGCGAATAGGCCGGCACCCGACACACCGAAAGCCCGAGCGAGGCTGCGGCCGACATGTCGACATTGTTGAAGCCGGCGCTGCGCAGCGCGATGAGGCGGACGCCCAATTCGGCGAGGAGCTCCAGCACCGGCCGGTCGAGCTGGTCGTTGACGAAGGCGCAGACGACGCCGGCACCGGCGGCCAGTGGGGCCGTCTCGAGCGAGAGGCGGGCCTCGAACCAGACCAGTCGGTGCCGGCCGTCGCGGTTCGCGGCGTCCAGGAACTGCCGATCGTAGGGCTTGGTGCTGAACACGGCGATTTTCACGCGCTGCTCCTCGGTGAACCGTGCAAGCAGTGACCCGGCGATCCGGCGGATTCCGGGCGGGGCAGGGGGGGACGCCGCGGTGTGGTGCCGCGGGCTGCCGAACTCGCGCGGACGGCTTGCGTTTCGCCGAGGACCGCGTAGGACTTCGATGCCTCCCGGCCTGCCGGGAGACCGCCGGATCGATGCCGAGGCTCCACCATGATCGCACGGATCTACAAGCCCGCCCGTAACGCCATGCAGTCGGGGACTGCCAAGACGAAGCATTGGGTGCTGGATTACGAGCCGGACGAGCCGCGCCGGGTCGAGCCGTTGATGGGTTGGACAAGTTCGGGCGACACGCGCCAGCAGCTCCGGCTGCGATTCGACTCCAAGGAGGAGGCGATCAGCTACTGCGAGGCCCAGGGCATCCCCTACCAGGTGCTGGAGCCCAAGGCACCGAGCCGTCGCACGATCGCCTATGCCGACAACTTCGCTTATACGCGCCGGGGTCTGTGGACCCACTGAGGGTCGCGGACGGGGGTATCCTCTCTCGAGGCTTGCTCGTGGCGCATCGTCACGGGCTCGTCGTTGACTTGCCGTCGCAACGCGCTACAACGCTCTCCATAAACGTTATGTTATTACATGGAGGTTGAGATGGGCGCAGGACATCGGCTGGTTCGGACATCGCGGCGGCGCCTGCTTCGTGGCGGCTTCGCCATGCTCGCCGGGGCCGCGGTGGCGGCCGCCTCTCTCTCGGGTGCCCAGGCGCAATCCGGTGAGTCGCCAGCCGCAGCCGAGCCGGCCAAGGCGGCGGAACCGATCCGGGTCGTCGCCAGCTTCTCGATCCTGGGAGACCTGGTGAAGCAGATCGGCGGTCCGCTGGTCGCCGTCGATCTGCTGGTCGGGCCGAATGTCGACATGCACGCCTTCCAGCCGTCGCCGTCGGATTCCCGCAAGTTCGCCGGCGCCAAGCTGGTGGTGATGAACGGTCTCGGCCTGGAGGGCTGGGCCGAGCGGATGACCAAGGCCTCGGGCTACACGGGGCCCGTGGTGATCGCCACCAAGGGCCTCAAGGCGCTCGCCAAGCCCGAGACGGGTCATGATCACGACCATGGTCACGGGCAAGGCACCAACGATCCGCACGCCTGGCAGTCGGTCGGCAATGTGAAGCTCTATGTCGCCAACATCCGCGACGCGCTCGCCGCGGTCGATCCCGCCGACAAGGCTGCCTATGTCGCCAATGCCGACGCCTATCTGGCGAAGCTGGACCAGCTCGACCGCGAGATCCGCGCCGCTTTCGACGGCGTCCCGAAGGACAAGCGCCAGGTCATCACCGCGCACCAAGCGTTCCGCTACTACGGCGCCGCTTACGGGATCGATTTCCGCGGCGCCAAAGGCGTGAGTGAGGAGTCCGAGCCGTCCGCGCGCGAGATCGCCGACCTGATCAAGCTGATCAAGAAGGAGAAGGTTCGCGCCCTCTTCGTCGAGAACATCTCCAACCGGCGCCTGCTCGATCGCATCGCCCAGGAGACCGACGCGAAGGTCGGCGGCACGCTGTATTCGGACGCGCTCTCCGACGCATCCGGCCCGGCGCCGACCTATATCGAGATGATGCGGGTCAACACCAAGGCGATCGCCGACGCGCTGCGGGGGTGAGCGGGACGACGCCGCAGCCGACGTCTCAGCTCTGGCTCAGTGCCGCCGACAGCTTCACGGCGTGGTCGGCGAGCACTGCCGCCTCTTCCTTGAAGGTCGCCGCTGGCTTCAGCGGCACGCCGTCCTTGCGCGGCAGCACATGGACGTGCAGGTGGAACACGACCTGTCCGCCTGCCGGCTCGTTGAACTGCTGGATCGTGATGCCGTCCGCCTTGAATACCTCGGTGGCGGCCTTGGCGATCCGTTGCGCCACCCGGTGAACGTGGGCGAGATCCTCGGGCGCGATGTCGTAGATGTTGCGGGCGGCCGCCTTTGGGATCACCAGCGTGTGGCCGGGGCAGCGCGGCATGATGTCGAGGAACGCAAAAGCCCGCTCGTCCTCGTACACCTTGTGGCAGGGAAGCTCCCCGCGCAGAATCTTCGCGAACACGTTCGACTGGTCGTAGCTCGCCATGGCTGCCTCACTCCCCTGCACCGGGTCGCGGCCGCGCCGACCGCGGGCGTCCGCGACATCTCCATCGGCTTTTCGCATGGATGGCGCCCGTGTGCGCGCGCGTCAAGCCGTGCCGGGCCGCCCGTGTCGCGGCGCACCGAATTGCCTCCTTGTTTAACGTGGTTTTAACGGCGCATACGGAAAATGACGCATCCGATCTCGCGAGCGATTGTGGTGCGTCCATGAACGACAAGCGGCGATATGTACGGGTGCGCCCGAGCGGCTTGGTGCCGAGGGCCGGAAAGATCTATGCCGATCCCAAGAGTCCCGTGATGGAATGCCAGGTGATCGACGTGAGCGCCGGCGGAGCCTGTCTCTACGTCGCCGGCCAGGCTCCTATCCCGAAGCGCTTCATCTTCCTGCACGGCAGCGTCAAGAAGAGCAGCCGCCTCGTCTGGGAGCGCGGCCGCAAGATCGGCATCCAGTTCTAATCGGTTTCCATCTCCTCCTCGGCCACCGGACGGATCTCGAAGCCGCCGTCCTTGCGGAAGGGGCTCGCCGCCGCGAGCTCACGGGCGGCGGCGTCCACATAGGCGCGCTCGCGCTCCAGATAGTTCGCGATGGCGCGGCGCAGCCCCGGATCGGCGATCCAGTGTGCCGAGTGGGTCGTGCTGGGCAGATAGCCGCGGGCCAGCTTGTGCTCGCCCTGCGCTCCGGCCTCCACCCGCGCCAGCCGACGCTCGATCGCGAACTCGATGGCCTGGTAGTAGCAGAGCTCGAAATGCAGGAACGGGTGGTGCTCCACGGCGCCCCAATGGCGGCCGAACAGCGTGTCGCCGCCGATGAAGTTGAGAGCGCCGGCGATGTAACGCCCGGCCCGTTTCGCCATCACCAGCAGGATGCGGTCGGCCATGCTCGCCCCGACCAACGAGAAGAACGCACGGGTCAGATAAGGCCGGCCCCATTTGCGTGATCCGGTGTCCATGTAGAACGCGAAGAACGCGTCCCAGGCCGCCTCGTCGATGCTCGAGCCGGTGAGGCGCACGATCTCGATCCCGTTTTCGACCGCCTCCCGGCGCTCCCGCTTGATGGCCTTTCGCTTGCGCGCCGCAAGCGCGTTCAGGAAGTCCTCGAACGTGCCGTAGCCGGGATTGTCCCAGTGGAACTGCTGGTCGGTGCGCTGCAGGTAGCCGTGCTCGGCGGCGATCCGCCATTCCGCCTCGGTCATGAAGGTGATGTGGACCGAGGAGGCGTCGTCGCGCTCGCACAGCGCCCGCAGGCCGTCGGCGAGTGCCGCCTGCGCGAACTCCGCCTGCGGACCGGGCGCGACCAGGAAGCGGCGGCCGGTCGCCGGGGTGAACGGCACCGACACCTGGAGTTTTGGATAGTACTGCCCGCCGGCGCGCTCGTAGGCGTCGGCCCAGCCCTGGTCGAAGACGTACTCGCCCTTCGAATGTGATTTCAGGTAGCACGGGACAACCCCGAGCGCGGCCCCGCCGGGGTCTTCGAGAACGAGGTGCCGTGGCTGCCAGCCGCTCCGGGCCGTGGCCGAGCGCGATGCTTCGAGCGCCGACAGGAAAGCGTGGGATGTGAACGGGTTGTAGGCGATTGCGGAGGCCGCGTCGCAAGCCGCCGCCAGCGGCGTCTCGGATCCTGCAGCGGTCGGATTGGCGCAGCCGTCCCACACGGCGGCGGGAACCTCGGTGATCGCCGGGACCACACGAATGCGAAGCTCGGCCGGGTCCGCCGGCCTGTCGGGGGTGGAGCTCAGGGGTGTTCTCCTGATCGAGCAGTCCTTCAAGTCTACGCGCGAAACCCCTCGAAGATCACCTGTTCGGCACCCGCGCGCAGCGCCGCTTGGCGTTCGGCCTCGGAGCGGATCGTCCACGACAGCACGGGGCGGCCCAGCAGCCGGGCGGTCCGCGGTGGCCATGTCCCCAGATCTTGCAAGCGCCACGCCACGAAGCCGGGATCGGCGCGCACCGTCTCGAACACGGCACTGGCGCGCCGGTCGAGGGGACCGAGGCCGGCGAACCGCCGCTCGCCGACCACGCCGCGCGCCAGCCGCGGGGCCAGCGTCTTGATAACGACGATCAAGGCCGGGTCGAACGACATGACCGCCACCGGCGCGTCGATGCCGGCCAGGACGGCGGCCGTGCGGGTCGCAACGGTGGTGTCGCCGTCGAACCGGCTCTTCAGTTCCAGAAGCAGCGGAACCCGGCCGCGGACGACCTCCAGCAGCTCGCCCAGCGCCAACATGCCGTCGGAGCTGGCGAGGAAGCGGCGGGCCTTGAGGTCCGCGGCGGAGAGGGTGCGGAGCGCCTCGCGCCCCTCGGCCAGACGGCCGAGGGCATGGTCGTGGTGGACCATCGCCTCACCGTCCAGGCTCGGCTGCAGATCCACCTCGATGCCGTAGCCGGCCTCGACGGCGGCCGTGACGGCCGCCGCGGTGTTCTCCACGATGCCGCGGTCGGCGTCGTGGAGACCGCGATGGGCGATCGGCTTCGCCATCAGCCAGGCAAGGGCGCCCATGGCGCGCCGGCCGGTCAGGCCACCTCGAAGGTGCCTTCGACCTCGACGGCCGCATCGCCGGGCAGCACCGCCACGCCGATGGTGGTGCGCGCGTGCCGGCCCTTCTCTCCGAACACCTCGACCATCAGGTCGGAGGCGCCGTTGAGCACCTTGGGGCCGTCCAGGAAGTTCGGCGTTGAGGCGACGAAGCCGCCGAGCCGGACCACGCGGGTCACCTTGTCGAGGTCTCCGAGCGCCGCCTTCACCTGCGCCAGCAGGTTGATGGCACACACCTTGGCCGCATCGCGGCCGGCCTCGATCGTCACCTCGCCGCCGAGCTTGCCGATCGCGACGGCCTTACCGTCGACCAGGCAGAGCTGGCCCGACACGAACAGGAGCCGCCCCGAGCGGACGAAGCCGACATAGTTGGCGATCGGCGCCGCCGGCGTCGGCAGAACAATCCCGAGCTCCGCGAGTTTCGTTTCAGCACTACCAGTCATTGAAGCCTCCCCGGCCTATTGGTTCGCGCCGGACCTTGTGTCCGATCGCGTATCGTCGCGCAATGGGGCAAGGGCAGGGCTCGCGGCCGCCATGCGGAGCCGGGCCGCTCGGGACCGCGGTTGCGGGGCCGTCGGGGGGCCCCTATGTTCGCCGACGCGCCGGCAACCCCGGTAGAGGGACAGGAGACCACAGACGCGATGGACCTCGGATCTCTCGGACAGTCGCACGCGCGCCTCGCCTTCACGGCTGCGCTGGTCACGGCGGGCCTGATCGCCATACCGGCGCCCTCGGCGGGCGCCGCGCCCGGGCTGGTCTCCCACCGCGCCGTCTACGATCTCAAGCTGGTGAAGTCGCAGGGGAAGCGTTCGCTGCAGTCGGTGCGCGGCCGCATCCTGTACGACTTCACCGGTAACGCCTGCGACGGATGGGTGCTGCAGTTCCGGCAGGTCTCCGAACTCGACAATGGCGAGGGGAAGGTCGCGGTGAGCGACCTGCGGGCCTCCACCTGGGAGGAGGCGAACGCCAAGAGCTTCCGCTTCAACTCGCAGAACTACGTCAACGAACGGCCCGGCGACATGGTCGACGGCAAGGCCATGCGCGGCGACGGCAAGGTCTCGGTGTCGCTGGCGAAGCCGAAGGACACCGAGTTCGACCTCGATGCCGGAATGGTGTTCCCGACCGAGCACATGCGGCGCGTCCTCGACGCCGCCCGCGAGGGCAAGACGCTGCTCGAGTTGCCCGTCTACGACGGCTCGGAGAACGGCCAGAAAGCCTACAACACACTCACCGTCATCGGGCAGCCGATCAGCCCCGAGAATCGCGCCGAGGGCGACGCGACGGTCGGGCAGGCGGCGCTCGACGGCCTCAAGCGCTGGCCCGTAACGATCAGCTATTTCGACCGAGCCGCGAGCGGCCAAGGCGAGCAGACCCCGGTCTACTCGATCGGGTTCCAGCTCTACGAGAACGGCGTCTCGCGGGCCCTGCGGCTCGACTATGGAGACTTCGTGATCTCCGGCGAGATGTCACAGCTCGACATCAAGCCCGATCGCGCCTGTCCCTGATCGACATCGGGCCGCGCCGTGCCGGATCACGGCGCTCCGGTCAGCAGGTCCATCGCGACGAATGCGGCGGCGCCGAGCGCCGGCAGCAGCAGCGGGTGAAGTCGGGCCAGGCCGAGCTGCGATAAGATCAGGAACAAGCCGAGCGGGCTCGCGCCGGATGTGACCAGGGCAGGGGGATCAGACGGTCGGTCGGGCCGGAATTGGCGGCCCGATCGCCGTCGTCCGACCGGACAATCTCGCGACGAGCGGTTCAGCGCTTCTGGGGGCGCGTGGACGTCCTCGGCACGTCCAGGACCAGGCCGCGCACCACTGCGGCCTTGCCGAATTTTTCGCGGATCTTGTCGACCGCGTGCTCGGCCGCCGCCTTGCGGCTGCCGTGCTGGTCGATCAGATCGGGCGGATCGGCCTCGGCGGCGGAGGCCAGCGAGCCGACACCGATCCCGATCAGCCGGAACGTCGTACCGTCGATCTCGTTGGCGAGCAGCTCGCGGCCGACCGCGAAAATCGTTCCGGCCAGCTCGGTCGGGGCGGGCAGGCCGCGCGAGCGGGTGCGCAGCTTGAAGTCGGAGCGCTTCAGCTTGAGCGTGATGGTGCTGCCGGCGAAGCCGTTCGCCTTCAGGCGCGCCGAGACCTTCTCGCACAACGCCCAGAGGATTTTCTCGAGCTGCCGGCCGTCGGCGACGTCGGTCTCCAGGGTCGTCTCGGCCGAGATGCTCTTGGTCGGCCGGTCCGGTGTGACCGAGCGGGCGTCGACGCCGCGGGACAGTCGGGCGAGCCGCAGCCCCTCGGTGCCGAAGGCGCGCATCAGCGCCGTCTCGTCGGCCCGCTGCAGGTCGGCGACGGTCCGGTAGCCGGACTTGGCCAGCGCCGCCGCGGTCGCCTGGCCGACCCCGAAGATGGCGGTGACCGGCTTCGGCGCCAGGAACAGGGCCGCGTCGGCGCGCGACAGCACCGAGAAGCCCCGCGGCTTCTCGAGATCCGAGGCAATCTTGGCCAGGAACTTGTTCTCCGACAGGCCGACCGAGACGGTGATGCCGATCTCCCGCTCGACCCGGGCGGCGAAGCGCGCGAGCGTGACGGCCGGCGAGGCGCCGTGCAGCCGTTCGGTGCCGCCCAGATCCAGGAACGCCTCGTCGATCGACAGCGGCTCGATCAGCGGCGTCAACTCCAGCATCATGGTCCGCACGGCGCGGCCCGCCTTGGCGTACTTCGCCATGTCGGGTGGGATCACCACGGCGTGGGGGCACAGCCGCCGCGCCTCGAACATCGGCATGGCGGAGCGCACCCCGAAGGTGCGGGCGACATAGCAGGCGGTGGCGACGACGCCGCGCTTGCCTCCCCCGATGATCACGGGCAGGTCCCGCAGCTCCGGCCGGTCCCGCTTCTCCACGGCGGCGTAGAAGGCGTCACAGTCCACATGCGCGATGTGGAAGCCGTCGAGCCCGGGATGGCGGACGAGCCGCGGCGAGCCGCAGCGGGTGCAGCGTGTCGCCGCCTCCGGCGCCTCGGTCAGGCAGTCGCGGCAGAAGCCCGCCATCGGGCGCCTCGTCGGGTCGTTTCGGGGAGTGTCGGGCCGGGCCGCGAGTCGATCAAGGCCAGCCGGTGGGCAGGCGAGCGTATCGCAGCGCAGCCGGTCGTCGTCGCCCGAAGAACCGGATCGCTTTCCGATTCACTATACTTAACAAATCCTTTATAGGTCGCATTTGTTTGCGATTGTGAAAGGAATAGCGTGTAGGGTGAACTAGTACGGACCATGTCGCGTGTGGCGGTGAACCGCCCAGAGCGCCGGAGCGGTCGAGACCGCAGGGGGATGGGATGGCGAAGACCGTCCTGATCGTGGAGGACAACGAGCTCAACATGAAGCTCTTCCACGATCTTTTGGAGGCGCACGGCTACAACACGGTCGGCACGCGCAATGGCGTCGAGGCGCTCGATCTGGCGCGGCGTCATCGTCCCGACCTGATTCTCATGGACATACAATTGCCGGAGGTCTCTGGTCTCGAAGTCACGCGCTGGCTCAAGGACGATCCGGAGCTTCGCGCCATCCCGGTCGTGGCCGTGACGGCGTTCGCCATGAAGGGCGACGAGGAGCGCATTCGCGAAGGCGGATGCGAGGCCTACCTGTCCAAGCCGATCTCGGTCGGCAAGTTCATCGAGACCGTTCGCCACTTCCTCGGCCAGCCGTGAGGTGACCCGTCGATGACTGCGAGAATTCTGGTTGTCGACGATGTTCTCGCGAACGTGAAGCTGCTCGAGGCGCGGCTTTCGGCGGAGTATTTCGACGTCATCACGGCGCTGTCCGGCAGCGAGGCGCTGGCGATCTGCGAGCGCGCGCAGTGCGACATCGTGCTGCTCGACGTGATGATGCCCGACATGGACGGTTTCGAGGTGTGCCGCCGCCTCAAGGCCAATCCGAAGACCCATCACATTCCGGTCGTCATGGTGACGGCGCTCGACCAGGCCGCCGACCGGGTGCGCGGCCTCGAGGCCGGCGCCGACGACTTCCTCACCAAGCCGGTCTCCGATATCGCGCTGGTGGCGCGGGTCCGCTCGCTCGTGCGCCTCAAGCTGATGACCGACGAGCTGCGCATGCGCGCGCACACCTCGCGCGAGATCGGCATCGAGAACCCGGTCATCGAGGCCATCGCCGATACCGGCCGCGGCGGCCACGTGCTGCTGATCGACGACCGCCAGTCCTCCTGGGACCGGATCGCCGGCATGCTGTCGGCCGAGCATACCGTGGACGTCGAGAGCGATGCTGCGGAAGCTCTGTTCCGGGCCGCCGACGGGGGCTACGACCTGATCGTCGTGTCGCTCGCGCTGGAGAGCTTCGACGGGCTGCGGCTGTGCAGCCAGCTCCGCTCGCTCGACCGCACCCGCAACGTTCCGATCGTCGCCATCGCGGACCCGGAGGAGGAGAGCAGCCGGCTCAACCGCGGCCTCGAGATCGGCGTCAACGATTACGTCTTCCGGCCGATCGACCGCAACGAGCTTCTGGCCCGGGCCCGCACCCAGGTCCGCAAGAAACGCTTCACCGAGCGGCTGCGCGACAACGTCCAGCTCTCGATCGAGATGGCGATCACGGACGCGCTCACCGGGCTGCACAATCGCCGCTACATGGAGACCCATGTGGCGACCCTGGTGGAGCAGGCGATCGCCCGCGGAAAGCCGCTCGCCGTGCTGGTGCTCGACATCGACTTCTTCAAGGCCATCAACGACACCCACGGCCACGACGGCGGGGACGACGTGCTGCGCGAGTTCGCGACGCGGCTGCGTAAGTCGATCCGCGGCATCGACCTCGCCTGCCGGTTCGGAGGCGAGGAGTTCGTGGTGGTGATGCCGGACACCGATCTGGGAATCGCCGCCAAGGTGGCCGAGCGGCTGCGTCGGCGCATCGCCTCCGAGCCGTTCCTGATCCATGCGAGCGGCCGGTCCGTGGAGGTGACGATTTCGATCGGCCTTGCCGGGCTAGCCGGCCCGGACGACAGTCCCACGAAGGTTCTCAAGCGTGCGGACGAGGCCCTCTATCGGGCTAAACGGGATGGCCGCAACCGGGTGGTCGCCGCAGCGGCCTGACAGGACATCGATTCGTAGGGTTAACGCGTTGGTCCATCAACCTTAATCGTTTAGGTTGTCGCCTCTTCACCGGGGCGGGGTACCGGACAGTGGTTGATTTCCTCGGCGTATGCGGTAGATTTTAAGTGAAATTGCTCGCAACGGAGATCGAAGGCACAGCTTAGTGCCTCTCTTCTGGTCGAGCGCGACTAACCCTACGGAGTGCTCAGGTCCGCCGCATCTCCTGTAGCGCCGTGGGGTTCGGCCGGCCGGTGAGCGGTGAGAGTGGCCTCCTCAAAACATCGCTCCCGGCCGGCCACTTTTATTCCGCGCCGCCCCCGGTGTCTCGGGTGACCTGTCACCTGACGGTCAGAGCACCGGTCCGTCCGCTATCGTGCCGAGAAGACGGCCGCGCAACGCTCGATGCATGCGGGCGTGGTGATGTCGGGGCTCGTTCGTTCGGATGGCGAACCACCCGAATGCGCACCCCACCCTCCATAAACGCCAGAGGCCGGGACGAGCCCGGCCATCGGACGGCGGAATATCGCGGCGTGGTCGGGGACGACCGGTCGGCGGGCGCCGACCTTACTTGATCTTGGCTTCGCGGAACTCGACGTGCTTCTTGGCGACCGGATCGTACTTCTTCTTCACCAGCTTCTCGGTCTGGGTGCGGGAGTTCTTCTTCGCGACGTAGAAATAGCCGGTGTCGGCGCTCGACACGAGCTTGACCTTGATGGTGGTAGCCTTCGCCATGGGGGCGCCCTCGAAAATCGTTCGAACGATGCGGTGAGTTGCCGGCAAACTAGTGTGAAGACCCGAAAAGTCAAGGAAGTACCCCGCCCGGCAGATATCCGCGGCGGCGACGGGCGTTGGCCGATACGGATGGATGCCGGGCGGGGCGATCGACGTCGGGGCACGTCGATTTCGGAGCTGGTCCCAGGCGTGAGTCCAGAAGAGGTGTCATGCGTCAGTTCCGCGCCGTGATGGAGGCGCGGGGCAGGGCGGCCTGCCAGCCCCGGCCCGAGCGGCCGCGCTCGTAGCCGTAGTCGTAGAGCCCGCGCATGTAGGCCGGCTCGAAGTTGAAGCTCGCGGTCGCGATCGGGTGGTCGCGCTCGATCGCGGTCGCCCGGAATTCCCAGCCGTTGCGCCGGGTGAACTCGTAGGTCGCGATCAGGGTGTTGCGGGTGTTGGCCTTGACGGTCGTCCAGAACGATCGCGCCACGATCGAAAGCGTGTGGTCGGCGACCACGTCGAAGTCGGGCTCGAGCTTGCCGTTGACGATGACGTACAGCCGCGGCGGGGTGGGGCCCACCTTGGGCAGCACCGAGAGCAGGAGCGCCTCCGGTACGGCCAATACGTTCGACGTGACGCTTCCGTCCACATGCATCTCGGCGAAACGCCTGCCGTCGGCCTCGACCTCGATGAGGCTCGGCGGGAAAATTCCGGGCATGGCGCAGGACGCCATCAGGATGCTGCGAAACAGCGTGTAGCGGTTCGGGCTCGGGCTCGCGGCGACTGCGGTGAGGTCCCAGACGACGGCGCGCTGCGCGTCGACATTGGTGGTGACGACGAAGAGGAAACGCCCCTTGCGGCGCTCGGCCGCGACGGCGTCGATCAACGCTTGGTCGGCATAATGGTCGATGAGGCGCTTCAGCGGTTCCGCCTTGAAGACGCTCGAACCGATCAGCCCGTTGATGCCGTCGACACGCAGCAGATTTTCCATCTGCCCCTCGACGTAGATCTGCTTCAGGGCGGGATCGTAGTCCGGCCCGAGGAACGCGAACGGCGCCATCAGCGCGCCGACGCTGGTGCCGGTGACGATCGTGAAGCGCGGCCGGCGGCCGCTGTCGGTCCAGCCGCTGAGAAAGCCTGCGCCATAAGCGCCCTCGGCGCCGCCGCCCGACAGCGTGAGCATCGTCAGCGGCGCCGTCGTATTCAGCCGGAGCATCGGCTGATCCGGATCGTCCGCCCAGACCCGCACACCCGGCATGTCCGGGATCCGGGCACGGGCGTGATCAATCTGGCTGTACGGCGCACGGACCGTGGAGCAGGCCGCGCCGAGCAGCGCGACGGCGACCGCCGCGCCACGCATCGCGCCGGTCCGCAGCACTCGGCGCGGACGCCGTGACGTGTCACCGATGTCGATCACGGCTCCCCCGGCTCTCCGACCCGCGCACGGTCGCGCCCGGAGGGGGCGGGAGCAGGGCCGGGGCGTTGCGAAGTGTTTCGGCGCGGTAGTGATTTGTAACGGGCGCGATCAATCCGCGGGGAGCGACAGCCTGATGTCCTGCTCCTGCGTGCGCAGCACGGCGCGCAGGCGCTCGCGGGCCCTCTTCAGCAGCGACTCGATGGCGAAGACCGTGGTCTCCATCACGTCCGCGATTTCCTCGTTACCGAGGCCTTCGTGATAAGACAGCATGATCGCCAGACGCTGCCGCTCCGGAAGGCCGTTCACGGCTTCGTCGAGCATCTCGTTGACCTCGGCGCGCTGCAACGCCGTCACGACGTCGGGCCGCGGGTCGGCCGGCTCGGCGACTCCGTCGAGCGGCTCCGTGCGCTGGCGACGGTGGAAATCGATGCAGCGATTGATCACCACGCGACAGAGGAAGGTCGAGAACTTGGCGCGCCCGAGCTCGAATCGGTGGCGGTTGGTCCAGATTTTCAGGAACGCGTCCTGGACCGTGTCCTCCGCATCGGCATCGTTGCGTAGGATGCGCAACGCCAAGCCGAAGGCCTTGTCGACGTGACGTCCGACGAGGATCCGGAACGCGGCTTCGTCGTCCGTCGCCGTCCTCCGGAGGAGATCGTCGTCCGAGACCTCCACGTCGACACACCCCTGTTCATCGCACGGCACGTCGAAGCAAAATTCACGCCGTCCGGGCCGCAGCAGCATCCGAGCGGCGCCGTGACAACCAGCCGGTCAGGCGCCGCACTGTGACGAACAGCAGCGGGATGAAGAACACCCCCAGTACGGTCGCCGCGATCATGCCGCCCAGCACGCCGATGCCGATGGCGTTCTGGCTGCCCGAGCCGGCACCCGTCGCCGTCGCCAGCGGCACCACGCCGAGGATGAAGGCGAGGGACGTCATCAGGATCGGCCGGAACCGCTGGC
Source organism: Rhodoplanes roseus (assembly GCF_003258865.1). Classification (GTDB taxonomy): domain Bacteria; phylum Pseudomonadota; class Alphaproteobacteria; order Rhizobiales; family Xanthobacteraceae; genus Rhodoplanes; species Rhodoplanes roseus. The sequence goes on from NZ_NPEX01000011.1 coordinate 23,312, forward strand.
GTGCCGCGTCCAGGGCCGCCGAGACGAGATCCTGACCCTGCTTCAGACGCTCCAGCGCGAACTCGACGATCAGGATCGCGTTCTTCGCCGACAGCCCGATGGTGGTCAGCAAGCCCACCTTGAAGTAGACGTCGTTCGTCTGCGCCGTCAAGGTCGCGGCCACCACGGCACCGAGGATGCCCACCGGCACCGACAGCAGCACGGCGAGTGGTGTCGACCAGCTCTCGTAGAGCGCGGCCAGCGCCAGGAACACCACCAGAAGCGATATGCCGTAGAGCGCCCCGGCCTGGCTGCCGGCGAGCTTCTCCTGCCGGGACAGACCGGACCAGGCGGGACGGAAGCCGGTCGGCAGCGACTCGATGATTCCGGCGATCTCGTTCATCGCGTCGCCCGAGCTGACGCCCGGCGCGCCCTGGCCGACGATCTCGACCGCCGATGATCCGTTGAACCGCTCCAGCTTCGGCGAGCCGAAAGTCCAGCGGGTCGACGCGAACGCCGAGAACGGCACCATCGAGCCCGACGTGTTGCGCACGTACCAGAATTCGAGGTTTTCGGGCGTCATCCGGTGCTTGGCGTCGGACTGCACGTAGACGTATTTGACGCGGCCGCGATGGATGAAGTCGTTGACGTAGGTGCCGCCCCAGGCGGTGGCGAGCGTGTCGTCGACATTGGCGAGCGACAGGCTGAAGGCGCTGGCCTTCTCCTGGTCGACGTCGATGGTGAACTGCGGCGTGTCGTCCTGGCCGTTCGGCCGCGTCGCCATCAGCTTGCGGCTCTGCGACGCAGCGCCGAGCACGCGGTTGCGCATCTCCATCAGGGTCTCGTGGCCGACGCCGCCGGTGTCCTGCAGGTAGACGTCGAAGCCGCTGGAATTGCCGAGCCCCGGCACTGTCGGCGGCGTCAGGGCGAACACCATGGCGTCGCTGATTCGTGCGAAGGCCTGCATGGCACGGCCAACGATGGCCGGCGCCGCCAATGCCGACGACTTGCGCTCGTCGAACGGCTTCAGCTTGACGAACGCCATGCCGACATTCTGGCCCTCGCCGGCGAAGCTGAAGCCGCTCACCGTCAGGACGCCTTCGACGGCGGCCTTCTCGTTGTCGAGGTAGTGGTTCGTCACCTGGGCCAGCACCCGGTCGGTGCGGTCCTGGGTGGCGCCGACCGGAAGCTGGGCCATCGTCATCAGGATGCCCTGGTCCTCGTCGGGCAGGAACGAGCTCGGCAGGCGCAGGAACAGCATTCCGGCCGCTACCGTCACCATCAGGAAGCCGATCAGAAACAAGCGGGACCATCCGACGACGCCGCCGGCGGCGAGCCGGTAGCCGGCCGTCGTCCGGTCGAAGTTGCGGTTGAACCAGCCTGCAAGCCCGTGCGTGCCGGCGTGCTCGCGGCGCGGCTTCAGGAGGGTGGCGCACAGCGCCGGCGTCAGCACCAGCGCGACGATCACCGACAGAATCATGGCCGAGACGATCGTCACCGAGAACTGCCGGTAGATGACGCCGACAGAGCCGCCGAAGAACGCCATCGGGATGAACACGGCGGACAGCACGGTGGCGATGCCGACCAGTGCGCCGGTGATCTCGCGCATCGACTTTTCGGTCGCCTCCTTGGGCGGGAGCCCTTCCTCCTCCATCACCCGCTCGACGTTCTCGACCACCACGATGGCGTCGTCGACGAGGAGGCCGATCGCCAGGACCATGGCGAACATGGTCAGCATGTTGATCGAGTAGCCGGCGATCGACAGCACCCCGAAGGTGCCGAGCAGCACCACCGGCACGGCGAGCGTCGGGATCAGGGTGGCGCGGAAGTTCTGGAGGAACACCAGCATCACCAGGAAGACCAGCACGATTGCCTCGGCGAGTGTCTTCACCACCTCTTCGATCGACAGCCGCACGAAAGGCGTCGTCTCGTAGGGGTAGTGGACCTCGACGCCCTCCGGCATGGCCGACCCCATGTCGGCGATCACGGCCTTGACGCGCTCGGCCGTCGAGATTGCGTTGGCGCCGTTGGCCAGCGTGACGGCGAGGCCCGCCGCCGGCATGTTGTTGTATCGGCTCGACGAACGATAGTTGTCGGCCCCGAGCTCGACGGTCGCGACGTCGCCGATACGCACGATCGAGCCATCGGCGGCGCTCTTCAGGATGATGTTGCGAAACTGCTCGGGGGTCTGCATGCGCGAGCGCGCCCGCACGGCGGCGTTGAGCTGCTGCCCGGCAACCGCCGGCCGGCCGCCGAGCTGGCCGGCGGCTATCTCGACGTTCTGGGCCTCGATCGCTGCCGACACGTCGGTCGGCATCAGCGAGAACTGTGCGAGGCGGTCGGGGTCGACCCAGATTCGCATCCCGTAGCCGGACCCGAGAAGCTGGGTCGAGCCGACGCCGTCGAGCCGCTTGATCGTGTCGTTGAGGGTGCTGTTCACCCAGTCGGAGATGTCGACGTCGCTCAGCGAGCCGTCACGCGACACGAAGGCGATCACCATGAAGAAGCTGTCGGAAGCCTTCGACACCGAGATGCCGGTGCTCTGCACCACCGACGGAAGTTGCGCCGTGACGAGCTGCAGCTTGTTCTGCACCTGCATCTGAGCGATGTCTGGATCGGCCGCGTTTGTGAAGGTGAGGCTGATCGACACGGTGCCGGACGAGCTCGACGACGATGTCATGTAATCGAGGTGGTCGATGCCGGTCATGCCCTGTTCGATCACCTTGGTGACCGAGTTCTCGATCGTCTGGGCGTCGGCGCCTGCATAGGTCGCCGAGAGGCGGACCGAGGTGGGAGCGATCTGCGGATACTGCGCGACCGGCAGTGTGAATACGGCGAGCAAGCCGCCCAGCATGATGCCGATCGCGATCACCCAGGCGAAGATAGGCCGATTGATGAAGAACTGTGCCATCGTCTCGCTCCGACCGTTCACTCGGTCCGGGTCGGCGCAGCCGCGCCGTCGGCGCGGTTGGCGCGCCGCTCTGTGGAGCCGCCGGGGCGCGTAGCATCGGCCCGCTTCACCTCGCCGGTCGTCTCGTCGAGCGTCACGGCGACGGGCCTTACCGGCTGGCCGCTGCGGGCTTTCTGCGAGCCTTCGATCACCACCCGGTCGCCGTTGGTCAGCCCCTGTTCGACCAGCCAGTTGGTGCCGATGCCGCGGCGGACCTGCAGCACGCGCTGCTCGATCTTGTCGTTCGGCCCGACGAACATCGCGACCGCCTCGCCCTTGGTGTTGCGAGACACGGCGCGTTGCGGGACCAGGAAGCTGCCGGGCGCGATGCCCTCCTCGAGGACGGCGCGAACATACATGCCGGGGAGCAGCAACCGGTCGGGATTGGGGAACTCGGCGCGCAGCGTGAACGTGCCGGTGCTCTCGTCGACCTTGATGTCGGCGAAGCCCATCTTGCCCGGCTGTTCATAGGGCCGGCCGTCCTCCAGGATCAGCCGCACCGGGACCGAGTCGCCTCGGTTGGAGAGCCGTCCCTCGGCGAGCGCCCGGCGGAACTTCAGGAAATTGAGGCTCGACTGGGTCACGTCGACATAGATCGGGTCGATCTGACGGATGGTGGCGGGGGCGTCGGTCTGGTTGGCCGTCACCAACGCGCCGACCGTGATCGACGACTTGCCGATGCGTCCGGCGATCGGGGCTTTGATCTTGGTATAGGCGAGATTGATGCGGGCGGTGTCGAGATCCGCCTGGGCCGAGGCGACGCTGGCCTTCGCCTGCGCCAGCGACGCGACCGCATCGTCGAGATCCTGCTGGCTGACCGCCTTCTCTTTGCTCAGGCCCTTGTAGCGGTCCGCCTTGGCCTGGGCGCTGGGAACCGCCGCTTCGGCCTTCTGCAGGGCTGCCACGGCGCTGTCGTAAGACGCCTGATAGGTCGACGGGTCGATCTGGTAGAGCACCGCCCCGGCCTTGATCTCCGCACCCTCGATGAACAGCCGTTCCTTGATGATTCCGTTCACCTGAGGACGGACCTCGGCGGTCAGGAACGCGGTGGTGCGTCCGGGCAGCTCCGCCGTGACGGCGACGGCCTGCGGATGCAGCACCACGACACTGACCTCCGGGGCCGGCCCTCCAGAACCCCCGGGGCCGCCGGGCGCGCCCATTCCGGCCGCTCCTGGATCCGCCTGTCCGCAGCCGACCAGGAGGGCGGTGACGAGCAGCGGGCCTGCAAGCCGGCGGATGACGGATTTCTTATGCGCGGGGAGAGCCATGGCGGGGGCATCCGGTTTCTTCGTGCGGCCGCAGGCGTCGTGAGGCATGCGGCTTGAATTAGGAAACTATCAAGTTTATATAATCGCCGAGCCGGCCGCGTCAACCAGCCGTGCCTCTGCGGCGTTCACCTTGGAGGCTCTCGATCGAATGAGCGTCAACGGAACCTTGATGAAACCAAGGACTTCACCGTCGTTGCCGAAGAAGGCGGGGGCTCGCGGGCGAGGCCGGCCGAAGGTCGTCGACGACGCGACTCAGCGCGCCCGCATCGTCGCGGCGGCGCGCGACGTCTTCCTGCAAGGCGGATACGACGCGACCACGATGGACGCGGTGGCGCATAGGGCCGGCGTGTCGAAGAAGACCCTGTACCAGCTCTTCGACGGCAAGGACGCGTTGTTCGCCGCCATCGTCGCGGCCCATCGCGATCTCATGCTGAACGTTCCCGAGGGCGTCGACGAACGTCCGCTGGAGGAGGCGCTGGCGTCGATCTTCCGGCTCGACCTCGACGAGGAATCCGAACGCGACAGGACCGCGCTGCTCCGCCTGATGATGATGGAGGTGCCGCAGCGTCCCGATCTCGCCCGCGTGGTGTTCCGCCACGGCCCGGAGGAGTCGCGGGCGATCCTGGCGCGGTGGCTGGCCGGTCAGGCGGCGCGCGGCCGTGTTGCGATCACGGATCCCGAGCAGGCCGCCGGGCTGCTGATGCACATGATTTTCGCGCCGATCGGCTTCGACGAGGGCGGGCCCCGCTTTCCCGCGCTGGACGAGCGACGCGCCCACGCGACGGCCGCCTTTCGAATCTTCCTGCACGGCGTCGTGCCCCAGCGTTCACGAGACTGATCAGACATGACCTCCAGACCGTCGCGACGGCCCCTCCGCCGTGCCGCCCTCGCTTTGTCCTGCTCGTTCGCGGCTACTGCACTCGCCGGCTGCGCCGTCGTCGGCCCCGATTATCTGGCCCCCGACGTGACACTGCCGCTGCATTGGGCGAACGCGCCGAAGCAGCCGGTCGCCAAGCCGCAGGATCTGGTCCGCTGGTGGCGTGGTCTTCGCGACCGCACCCTCGATTCGCTGATGGACGAAGCGGTCACCGGCAACCTCGACGTGGCTGCGGCCAAGGCGCGAGTCCGGGAGGCGCGGGCCAACCGCAAGCAGGCGATCGCGGCGCTGTTCCCGACCGTGGACGGATCGGGCTCGGCCACCCGGAACAAGGCCTCGGCCGCGTCGTCCGGCACCGACGTGGTGGCGAACACGCCCTACACGCTCTATCAGGCCGGCTTCGACGCGAGCTTCGAGCTCGATCTGTTCGGCGGCAACAAGCGCAACCTCGAAGCGTCGACCCGCGCCCTCGAAGCCTCCTTCGAGGATCTCGATTCGACGCTGCTGACGCTGCTCGGCGACGTCGCGACCTACTACACTCAGGCGCGCGGCTATCAGGCCCGCATCGCGCTCGCCAAGCGCACGGCGGCGTCGCAGCGCGAGACGGCGGCGCTCACCAAGAGCAAGTTCGACGCCGGCTCGGCGTCGGCCGTCGACGTCGCCAAGGCGGTGGCCCAGGCGGCCGCGACCGAGGCGAACATTCCCCAGCTCACGGCGTCTTATGCCGAGTCCGTGCACCAGATCGGCATCCTGCTCGGCCGCGAGCCGTCGGCCGTCACGGCACTCGTGAGCCGTGACGCGCCGATTCCCGCGCCGCGGCTGCCGCTTCCCGCCGGCATTCCGGCCGACGTGCTGTCGCGCCGGCCGGACGTACGCAAGGCCGAGCGCCAGCTCGCCCAGTACACGGCCAAGATCGGAGTCGCCGAAGCCGCCCTCTATCCGGACGTGTCGCTGACCGGCAGCCTCACGACCTCGGCTCAGCGGCTCGGCGACGTCAAGAGGGGCTCGGCCATCGGCTATTCCTTCGGGCCGTCCGTCACAGTACCGCTGTTCAACGCCGGCAACCTGCTCGCCGCCGTCGAGGTCGCCGAGGCGCAGCGCGACGAGTACTTCATCTCGTTCCGCTCGACCGTGCTGACCGCGCTCAAGGACGTCGAGAATGCGCTCGTCTCCTTGTCGGAAGAGCGCAAGCGCGCCGTGAAGCTCGCCGAATCGGCGAAGAACTACGCCGAGTCGGCCCGCCTCTCGCGCGCGCTCTACCAGAACGGCTCGTCGAGCTTCCTCGACGTTCTCGACGCCGAGCGGTCCGCCTACTCGGCCGAGGACACGCTGCTGCAGAGTCGGGTGCTGATCACCACGGACTACGTCGCGCTGGCCAAGGCGCTGGGTGGCGGATGGTCCGGCCGGGTCGATGTGTCCAAGCCCGAGATCGTCGATGCCGGCACGCTGCCGCACTCGGTCGACTTCCGGGTGCTGGATCCGGTGCGCTGAACCGGGCCTACAGCTCGACCCGCGAGAATTTTCCGCGCAGCCAGCGATAGAACGGTACCGGCAGGTCGGGTGAGAAGCCGCAGGTGATGCGGTGGTCGAGCTCTGCCAGCACGGCCTTGGTGATCGGGGCGATCTCCAGCGCCTCGGCGTCGTCGAGCGGCATCCACACCAGCTCGACCAGCTCGGCGTCGGGCCCGATCACGCCGTCCACCTTCGCCGCGATCGCCGTCGCGTCGACGGCGAAGAAGCGCGTGTCGAAGCGGCGCGGCCGGCGCGGCGGCGTCACGGCGCGGGCGATGAATTGCAGCGTCGAGAGATCGGGCAGCACCCGTGCCGCGGCGAACGGCGACCACGGCGCACCTTCGGAGGCGTGCATCTCGGGCCAGCTCCCGTCGGGGCGTCCGAGCAGAAGGCCGGTTTCCTCGAACGTCTCGCGCACGGCGGCGATCGCGAAGGCGCGCGCCTTCACCAGGCTGGGCCTCGACGTTTCCAGCATCAGGCGCTCGGCCATGCGAGGATCGAGCTCGCTCGCCGCCGGCACGCCGCGGTCGGTCGGCTCGACGCGGCCGCCCGGAAAGACGAATTTTCCGGGCATGAATTTCAGGCCGGCGTGGCGGCGGCCGAGCAGCACCTTGGGGACCGTGCCGGTGCGGTCGATCAGAATGAGGGTCGCGGCGTCGCGCGGTCGCAGGTTCGGCGACGTCATGTCCCGTTCGGCATGGTTCAGGTGATCGGTCAGCCGTTCCGCCAGCGTCTCCGGCGGCGCGCTCGCCATGCCGTATCCCGACACGTCGACGTCGTGCGGGTCCTCCGGTGCTGGCGCACCCGTGGATTTCGCACCCGTCTCGTCGTCGTCCGCCATGCCCGTCGTCCGTGGTTCGCAGTGACCCGGATCGCTCGCGGGATGCGGCCGCAGTGTAGCGGAGAGCGGGTTGATTGTGGAACCGCGGCGGGCGCACCCGGGCCCGGTATGCGCGCGCCGCACACGGGCGGGCGGCGCCGCGGTTGCGGCCGGCCGGTCAGCGCGGGCTGGCCCTCAGGCGCGTCACGCGGCGCGCTCGAGCGGGGACGGCTCGACGGCGGAGCAGATCGCCGCGAGGATTCTGTCGATCGACTGCTCGGCGAAGGCGTGCAGCTCGTCGGTGGTCTTGTTCTGCATGGGATGCGGCACGTAGATCGCGGCCGCATCGAGCCCGATCGCCGCCTTCTGCTGCTCGAAGGCGTGACGGAACTCTTCCGTCAGCACGCTCACGCCGGCCAGGCCGCGCTTGTCGAAGTCATTGAGATCGTGGGTCGAGCACGACGTGCAGGAGCCGCAGTCCGACAGCGCTATGACTACCGCGCTGCAGGTCGACGCGATGTCGGCGATCATGTCGCGCGGGGCGACGCGTGTGTTGGTCGGTTTCTTGTACCGGCGGGTGGCGACGCCGCGCTCGCGGCACAACTGCTCGATGCGGTCGATGAACTCGTCGCCCCGCATCTTGCCGATGTCCATCAGGGCCACGGTCGCGCCGTCCAGGGTGGCTAGCGGCGGCGTGCGCGGGCGGAGCGCGGAGGCGCTCTCGGCGGTCGGGTCTCGCAGCTCCAGTCCCGGCGTCATGCCGTGATCTCCCTGGTGACGGGCTTCGATTCGTGGCGGAAGCGGCCGCCCGTCCAGCCGGCGCAGATGGCCGAGAACAGCCCGGCCTGTCCGCCCGCATGCACGATCAGCAGCCCTTCGGGCCAGAACTTGGCGATCATCTCGTCGCGACGGCTGGCTGCAACGCCTTCGCCTACTCCGTGCGCGCCCTGGATCACGTCCTTGCCGGGTCGCACCATCGCGGCGTGCAGCTCGCGCTCTATGCGGGCGCGATCCCAGCCGGCGTCGCGGAAGATCGCGTAATGCTCCGGCGCCAGTACCAGCATGGCGTTGGTGAACTCGCACAGCTTCGGATGCGCAACCGCCAGCAGCGACATCGCCAGCGACCGCGTCAGCTCCTGTGGCGTGCGCGAGCGCTGGTCGACGAAACCCTGGATGCCGTCGCCCTGGAACAGGGTCACGGCGTCGCGGCCCGGCGCAATTCCACGCGCCTGGGCGAGCGGTTGCCAGGTCGGATCGCTCTCGTCCTCGGCGAAGCAGAACGTGTACTTGCCGGGACCGCCGAGCACGGCGCGGTCGAGCTCCCCCGGCCGGCCGCCGCCGATGTTGCGGACGATCAGTTGCAGGGCTCGCCCGATCGTGGCGTTGGCGCGGTTGCCCTGGCCCAGGCAGTTGATGCCGGAGTTCATGCCGATGCGGCGGGCGATCGGCCCGTTGACGACGATGATGGGGCCCGAGAAGCAGGTCGTGCAGAGCAGGCCGTGCATGGTGAACTCGGGCTGCAGCGCCGCCTCCAGCGCTGCCAGGACGACCGGCATGTAGTCGGGCCGGCACCCCGCCATCACGGCGTTGACGGCGACCTTCTCGACCGTGATGGGCGACAGGTTCGGCGGCACCTCGCCGATGAACTCGTCGGGCCTTAGGCGCGTGCCCTCCAGCATGCGCAGAATGCGGGCGTCGGTCGGCGGAACGACCGGAAGCCCGTCGGTCCAGCCGCGCTCGAAGCAAGCCTCCATCTCGTCGTCCCATGCGTCGAGCGTGATGCGTCGCGAGGTGAGGCCGGTGTCCCCGTAACGCGCGAAGAGCTGCTCGTGAACGCCGGGCTCGCGGCTCTTCGAGCCGCAGCCGGGCCGCATGGCGGGCAGGCCTTCGCCGAGGCCCGTGATCCCGGTGATGCTTTCCCATTCGGTGCGGTTCCAGCCGAAGGTCCGCGCCGTCTCCCGTCCGTCCTCCAGCCGGATGACGGTGGGCACCGCCTCGACGTCGAAGCGGAACGACTGCTCGAGCGTGGTGTCGTCGACCGGGCGCAGGCTCGCCGGAAAACCGGGGTCATCCTGGGTGAAGATGGTCAGCGCCTGCCCGGAGCGGGCCAGCTCGCCCAGCACCGACTCGACCATGGCGCAGGTCTCGCAGGCGCGTTTCGCAAAGACGACAAGGCCGTTCTCGGGCACCGGATGGGGCACGTCTGGTCTCCTGAATTGCCAAACTGATATACTAGATGACGATCTTGGTTGTCGATAGGTCATCGGGCATCTGCTTCGATTGCCAATTTTATAAGCATAATATGCCTCTGACTTCGGCTTGTGGTGAATGTCGGCTCGTGTACTAATATATCAGTTTGGTCACGCCGCTTCCCGAGGGCATTGTCGATGTCGGCCGATATCGTCCGTCTTCAGTCCCGCATACCGGGCGCCTCGCCGCTGAAGTCGGAGATCGCCGACCGCCTGCGTGCGCTGGTCCGCTCGGGCCGGCTGCCGCTCGGCGCCCGGATTTCGGACAAGCAGCTCGCCGCCGAGCTCGGGGTCAGCCGCACGCCGGTGCGCGAAGCCCTGGTCCAGTTGCAGAGCGAGGGGCTGGTGGTGGTGCGCCCGCAGAGTGGGACGTTCGTGGTCGACCTGCAGGCGGACGACATCCGCCAGCTCTGCGCCACGCGCGGCATCATCGAGGTCGGGGCGCTCCGCTTCGGTGGCCACGGCATCGCCCGCGAGTCGCTGGCCCAGCTCGGCTTCCTGGTCGGCCGCGCCTCGGTGGCGCTGAGCGACGGCGACCTGGCCCGGTGCGACGAGCTCGATTGCGAGTTTCACGAGGCGATCGTCGCGACCAGTGCCAACTCCTATCTGATCAGGGCCTATGGCGGCATCGCCGATCAGCTCCGCGCTTTGCGGCAGCGCATGCCCCGCGAGCCCGACCGGATGGCGCGCGCGATCGCCCAGCACCGCATGATCGTCGACCTGTGGGCGGCGGGCCGCAGCGAGGACGCGGCCGCGCAGCTCCACGCCCATGTCGGCCACGTCGAGCGGCTGCTGACCGCGGTGCGGTCCGAGCCGGCGACACGCGCAACGGACCGCGAGGCGTGACAGCGCCGTCGCTCGAGGAGCCACCATGCTGAAGCTGATCGCTCGTGCCTGTGCCGTCGTCCTGGTGGGCGCCTCGCCGGTGCTCGCCCAAAACTATCCGGTGAAGCCCGTCACGGTCGTCGTGCCGTTCGCGGTCGGCGGTCCGAACGATGTCCTGGCTCGCCTGGTCGGGGACCACATGGCGCGTGACCTCGGACAATCGGTCGTGATCGAGAACGCGCCCGGGGCGGGTGGCACCACCGGCTCGGCCCGCGCGCTCAAAGCGGAGCCGGACGGGCACACGCTGCTGTCCGGCAATCTCGGCAGCCTCGGCGCCGCCTTCGCGCTCTACAAGAAGATCCAGTACGACGTCGACGACGTCGCGGCGGTCGGCATGCTGGCCGGCACGCCCAATCTGGTGGTCGTCCGCAAGGACTTCCCGGCCGCGACGCTGGCCGAGTTCATCGCCTACGCCAAGGCCAATCCCGAGACGGTGACGGTCGGCAATGCGGGGTTCGGATCGAACGCCCATCTGGTCTGCCTGTATCTGGAGAACCTCGCCGGCATCAAGCTGCGGCACGTGCCGTATCGCGGCACCGGGCCGGCGATGACGGATCTGCTCGGCGGCCAGCTCGACGCGATGTGCGACTCGACGCCCAACGTCGTCCCGCAGGTTCAGGCCGGCACGGTCAGGGCCCTGGTCGTCGCCCAGGCCACGCGGCTACCGGCCGTGCCGCAGGTGCCGACCTCGACCGAGGCGGGGCTGCCGGAGTTCGTCGTCGTCGGCTGGAACGCCATCGTGGCCCCGGCCAAGACACCCAAGCCGGTCATCGCCCGGCTCAACGGCGCCCTCAGGGCCGCCCTCGAGGATCCGACCACGCGAAAACGGATCGAGGACATCGGCGCCATCCCGCCCGGACCGGCCGAGTCGAGCCCCGAATGGATGGACCGGTTCCTGCGCTCCGAGGCGAAGACCTGGGGCACCGTGATCCGCCAGGCGGGTGCCAGCGTCGAGTAGAACGCGGCGCGCATTGCCCGCCTATCGTCGCTTCTGCCCCCGTGTCGCGCCGGGGCGCTTGGGACCGTTGGAGCCCTTGGGCCCCTTGCGGGCGATCTCGCGGCGCGGGCGCTCGCGTCCGCGGGTGCCGCGCCGGGTCTCGATGCGGCCGTCCGAGAGGATCTCGAAGCGCAGCGCGCCGGCGACCGGCGCTGCCTCCACCAGCTTGACCGTGACGGTGTCGCCGAGCCGCCAGCTCTCGCCGGTGGCGTCGCCGATCAGCGCGTGCTGGCTCTCGTCGTAGCGATAGTAGTCGCGGCCCAGCGTCGAGGCCGGCACGAAGCCGTCGGCGCCGGTCTCGTCCAGCTTGACGAACAGGCCCGAGCGCGTCGCGCCGGCGACCCGGCCCTTGAACGTCGCGCCGATCCGGTCGGCGAGATGGTGGGCGATCAGCCGGTCGACGGTTTCCCGCTCGGCCGCCATGGCGCGCCGCTCCGCGGCCGAGATGCGGGCCGCGATCTCGCCTAGCGCGGCAACGTCGGCGCCCTCGGGAAGGCCGTCGCGGCCGAGCTTGCAGGCGCGGATCAACGCGCGGTGCACGATCAGGTCGGCGTAGCGGCGGATCGGCGAGGTGAAGTGTGCATAGCGCCGTAGATTGAGGCCGAAATGTCCGTAGTTCTCCGAGGCGTACTCGGCCTGCGCCTGGCTGCGCAGCACCACCTCGTTGACCAGCCCCTCGGAGTCCTTGCCCTTCACGCGCGCCAGGATCCGGTTGAACTGGACGGGGCGCAGCGCGCCCGCCTTCGGCATCGAGATGTCGAGGGTGGCGAGGAACTCGCGCAACGCGCTGAGCTTCTCGAGGGTCGGCTCGTCGTGCACCCGATAGACGAGCGGCGTCTTCGCGCGCTCCAGCGTCTCGGCCGCCGCGACATTGGCGAGGATCATGAACTCCTCGATCAGCCGGTGCGCGTCGAGCCGCTGCGGCACGATCACCCGGTCCACCGTGAAGTCGGGCTTGAGCAGGATCTTCCGCTCCGGCAGCTCGAGGTCGAGGGGGCTGCGTTCCTCGCGGGCCTTCTTCAGCGCGGCGTAGGCGTCGTAGAGCGGGCGCAGAACCAGCGGCAGCAACGGTGTCGTGGTGTCGTCCGGCTGGCCGTCGATGGCGGCCTGCGCCTGGGCGTAATGCAGCTTCGCGATCGAGCGCATCAGCACGCGGTGGAAGCTGTGGCTGCGCTTCCTGCCGTCCGCGTCGATCACCATGCGGACCACCAGGGCAGGGCGGTCCTCGGCCGGTCGCAGCGAGCATAGATCGTTGGAGATGCGCTCCGGCAGCATCGGCACGACGCGGTCCGGGAAATAGACCGAGTTGCCGCGTTCCAGCGCCTCGCGGTCCATCGCGGTTCCGGGCCGCACATAGGCGGCGACGTCGGCGATCGCCACGTCGATGACGAAGCCGCCCGGATTGTCGGCCGCGCTGTCGGTGCGGGCGAACACGGCGTCGTCGTGGTCCTTGGCGTCGGCGGGATCGATGGTGACGAAGGGCACCTCGCGCCAGTCCTCGCGTCCCTCCAGTGTCGCCGGCCGGGCCGCCTCCGCCTCCGCCAGCACGGCTTTCGAGAACTCGTGCGGGATGCCGTGCGCGTGGATCGCGATCAGGCTGACGGTGCGCTCGCTGGCGAGCGAGCCGAGCCGCTCCTTCACCTTGACGCTGGTGTGACCGAAGCGGCCGTGCTTCTGCACGTCGACGGCGACGAGGTCGCCGTCGCGGGCGTCGAGCGTGTCGCCGGCCCGGATCGGCAACTCGCGGCCGAGGCTCCGCTTCTCGACCGGGACCAGTCGGCCGCCGCCCTCCGGCAGCGCCCGGAAGACACCGAGCGCGCGGTGCTTGTCGCGTTCGAGCACTTTTATGGGACGGCCGCGATGGCGGATGCCGTCCTCCTCCTCGACCTCCTCGGTGCGCAGCAGCGCCCGGTCGCCGACGCGCGGGATGTCGGCGGGTCGGGCCTTGTGCGGGATGTGCAGGCGGATTTTCGGCGCCGGGCCGCTCTCCTCCTCGTCCCAGTCGGCCGGGACGGCGATCAGCCCGCCGTCGGCGTCGCGGCCCGTCACGTCGGCCAGCACCACGTTCGGAAGTGTTCCGGCGTGGTGCAGCTTCTTCTTGCGCCGTGCGATGCGGCCCTCGTCGGCGAGCTCGCGCAGCATCGTCTTCAGCGTGGCGCGGTCGGCGTTCTTGAGGCCGTAGGCGCGCGCGATCTCGCGCGTGCCGGCCTCGCCGCCATGGGCCGCGATGAAGGCGAGAAGCTCGTCCTTGGTGGGGATGACCGGACCGGGTTTTTTCGAGCTCACCACGAGGTCCGTGCGCCGAGGGTGTCGATGGAGATCATGGCCCCAAGGTAAGCGCCAGCCGGGGATTCCGCCAGCGGCCGCTCGGAGCAATGATCAGGACGCGGCGGGTCTCGCGATCGAAGGAGCCATGGTGGCCGCCGACATTGCCGCGAGTCGCAGCCTGCTCTCTGCCCCTTGTGGGGGAGAGGTGGAGAAGGGGGGCCCGCGGCAGGACGCCGGCGCCGTTACCCCCTCCCTGTCCATCCTCCACAAAGGGGGAGGGACCGCAGGAGGCGAAACGTCCAGTCGGGGCGATGCGCTGTGGCGCCTTCACTCGGTCTCGGCGGGCTCCGGGGCCTTCTTGGCTTTTGGGGCCGGGGGCTTTTTGGCGGCCGCTTTCTTCGGGGCCGCCTTGCCCTTCGCCTTCACGGCGGCCTTGGCGGCCGGCTTGGCCTCGCCACCGTCCTTGGCCTTGGCCGTCTTGGCGGCGGCGGCCTTCTTGGCCGGAGCCTTGCGGCGGGGGGCGCCGCCGGTCGCCTCGGCCCGGGCGGCGATCAGGGCCACGGCCTCGTCGAGCGTGATGGTATCCGGCGTCTTGTCCTTCGGCAGCGTCGCGTTGATGCCGTTGTGGCTGACATAGGGGCCGTAACGCCCGGCCTTCACCACGATGGCTCCGCCCTGGGCCGGATGGTCGCCGAGCGAGCGGCCCGGGTCGCCACCGAAACGACGCCCGCCCGGTCCCTTGGCCCGTTTCTCCGCCAGCAGCGTCACGGCCCGGTTGAGGCCGACGGCCAGCACCTCGTCGCCCGCTTCCAGGTTCGCGTAGGTCTTGCCGTGCTGCACATAGGCGCCGAACCGGCCGATTCCGGCCAGGATCGGCTCGCCGTCCTCGGGATGCTTGCCGACCTCGCGCGGCAGCGACAGCAGCCCGAGCGCGAGCTCGAGGTCGACGGTCGCCGGATCCGTGCCCTTGGGGAGGCCGGCCCGCTTCGGCTTCTCGCCGCCGTTGCTGCTTTCGCCGAGCTGGACATACGGACCGAAGCGACCGTTGCGCAGCGACACGTCGAGACCGGTCTCCGGATCCTGGCCCAACACCTTGTTCTCGGCCTCGGGGGCGCCGTCCGCGCCCGGCACCGAGAACGGCCTCGTGTAGCGGCATTCGGGATAGTTCGAGCAGCCGATGAACGCGCCGAAGCGGCCGAGCTTCAGCGACAGCCGCCCCGTGCCGCAGGTGGCGCAGACGCGGGGATCGCTGCCGTCCTCGCGAGCCGGGAAGAGATGCGGGGCGAGCATCGCATCCAGCGCGTCGATGACCTCGCTGATCTTGAGATCCTTGATCCCGTCGACCGCGCCGGCGAAGTCGGTCCAGAAGCGGCGCAGGAGCTGGTGCCACTCCATCTCGTTGTTGGAGACCCGGTCGAGCTGCTCCTCCAGGTCGGCCGTGAAGTCGTACTCGACGTAGCGCGAGAAGAAGCTCTCCAGGAACGCGACGACGATGCGGCCACGGTCCTCCGGCACCAGCCGGCGCTTGTCGATCCGCACATAGCTGCGGTCCTTCAGCACCTGGAGGATCGATGCATAGGTCGACGGACGCCCGATCCCGAGCTCCTCCATCCGCTTGACCAGAGACGCCTCGGAATAGCGGGGCGGCGGCTCGGTGAAGTGCTGGGTGGACTCGAGCGCGAGCTTCTGCAGAGCCTCGCCGGCGCTCATCGCCGGGAGCCGGCGGCTCTCCTCGTCCTCCGGATCCTCGTCGCGGCCCTCCTGATAGACGGCCAGGAAGCCGTCGAACGTCACCACGCTGCCGGTGGCGCGCAGCTCCAGCAGCCGCGGCTTCGCCGCCTCGACCTTCGCCGTGATGTCGACCGTGGTCCGCTCCATCTCGGCGGATTCCATCTGGCTCGACACGGCGCGCATGTAGATCAGCTCGTAGAGCCGGGCCTGATCGGGTTCGAGCTGGCTCTTCACGTCGCGCGGCCGGCGGGCCATGTCGGTCGGGCGGATCGCCTCGTGCGCCTCCTGGGCGTTCTTCGCCTTGGTCTGGTACTGGCGCGGCGCGGCGGGCAGATAGCGGTCGCCGTAGTCCTCACGGACGACGCTGCGCACGGCGGCGATCGCCTCCGGCGCCATCTGGACGCCGTCGGTTCGCATGTAGGTGATCAGGCCGACCGTCTCGCCGCCGATGTCGACGCCCTCGTAGAGGCGCTGCGCCACCCGCATCGTGTGGGCCGGGGCGAAGCCGAGCTTGCGGCTCGCCTCCTGCTGCAGCGTGGAGGTGGTGAACGGCGGCTGCGGATGGCGCTTGGTCGGCCGGGCGTCGACGGTCGCGACCGTGTAGCGGGCGGTCTCGAGCGCCTGCTTGAAGTCGGCCGCCTCGGCGCCGCTGCCGATGTCGAGCCGGGTGATCTTCTTGCCGTCGGCGCCGACCAGGCGCGCCTGGAAGCTCTCGTTGCGCGGCGTCGCCAGCGTGGCGATCAGCGACCAGTATTCCTGGGTGACGAACTTCTCGATCTCGAGCTCGCGGTCGCAGACCAGCCGCAGCGCGACCGACTGCACCCGGCCGGCCGAGCGGGCCCCCGGCAGCTTGCGCCACAGCACCGGCGACAGCGTGAAGCCCACCAGATAGTCGAGCGCGCGCCGCGCCAGATAGGCGTCGACCAGGGCCTGGTCGACGGCCCGGGGGTGCTTCATCGCCTCGGTGACGGCCTGCTTGGTGATGGCGTTGAACACCACCCGTTCGACGGCCTGATCGGTGAGGGCGCGCTTTTCGCGCAGCGCCTCGAGAAGATGCCACGAGATCGCCTCGCCCTCACGGTCCGGATCGGTCGCGAGGATCAGCTTGTCGGCACCCTTGAGGGCCCGGGCGATGTCGGCGATGCGCTTCTGCGCCTTCCCGTCGACCTCCCAGACCATCTTGAAATCGGCTGCAGGATCGACCGAACCGTCCTTGGGCGGCAGGTCGCGAACATGCCCGAACGAGGCCAGCACCTCGTAGCCACCGCCGAGATACTTGTTGATGGTCTTCGCCTTGGCCGGAGATTCGACGACAACGACGTTCATGAAAAGCCTTGCAGTGGACGTGTGGCCGGTCTGTCGGCCCGGTTCCGGGACCGCCGCGGCCCCGGGAAAATGGTTAAGCGGGGGGCAGGTGTCAAATCGGAGCTGCGGCGCGTGCCCCGCACACCCGCCTACGTATCAAAAGTTGTGTTTATCTTTCGCCGCGACTTTAGATAGTATTCCTGTCGAAAACACGTATCGAGGGAATGCGACCGCGCGCCGTCGGGTGGTCCCGAAGCGGCGCAGCGGCAGGGTAGCTCATGTCCGATACCACACCCGCCGACGAGAGGCCCGGCGCGCAATCCGCGGCGGCGTATATCGCGGACCTGACCGCCGATCTCGCCCGCCTGGCGCGCCGCAACGGGCTGCAGACTCTCGGCTACATCCTGGACATGGCGCGGATCGAGGCGGAGGCGAGCAGCGGCGCCGGCCGTGACCGGGAACGGGCTAACGGTGCACCACCACAGTGACCGCGGATCGGCACCTGTGGTGACGCAGTTCAAAGAAGCGCGACGCGCCCGCTGCGCTGGCGGTCGAGCCGGCCGGCGAGCTCCAATTCCAGCAATGTGATTTGTACCGTGGCGGGCGCCGCGCCGGACCAGCGGATCAGGTCGTCGACGGCGACCGGGGTCGGACCGAGCAGGGCCGTGATGCCGTCCCGGGTCCGCCCGTCCGGCGGCAGCTCCAAGGGCAAGGAGAGGGTGATGGGTGCCGGCTCGTCGAGCGGGCGCTCGAAGTCGCGGCCGACCATCGGCTCCAGCGCGGCGACCACATCGGCCGCCGCCGTCACCAGGGTCGCGCCCTGCTTGAGGAGGTCGTTCGTCCCCTCGTTGCGGGGATCGAGCGGTGATCCCGGCACGGCGAAGACCTCGCGGCCGTGCTCCAGCGCCCGCCGGGCCGTGATCAGCGAGCCCGAGCGGCGCGCCGCCTCGACGACGACGACGCCCAGCACGAGCCCGGAGATGATGCGGTTGCGGCGGGGAAAATCGCGTCCGCGCGGCACCCAGCCCATGGGCATCTCGGAGACTACGGCCCCGTCCCGGGCGATCGCCTCCAGCAGATCGATGTGCTCGGGCGGGTAGGGGCGATCCTGCCCGCCGGCCACCACGGCGATCGTCCCGCGCCCGAGGCTGCCCCGGTGTGCCGCGCCGTCGATCCCGCGCGCGAGCCCCGACACGATCGCGAAGCCCGCCTCGGCGAGCTCGCGCGCGAGCCTCTCGGCGATCATCAGGCCGGCCGCCGATGCGTTTCGGGCGCCGACGATGCCGACCGCGGGCTGCGCGAGAAGATCGATCCGGCCGCGCACGCCGAGCAGCGGCGGGGCATCGTCGATCGCCTGCAGGGCCGCGGGGTAGTCCGGCTCCCCCAGTGCCACGAACACGACGCCGTGCCGACGCGCGGTGGCGAGCTCGCGTTCGGCCTCGGCGCTGGTGGTCACATGGACGGGGCGGACGGCGCCCCCGCGGCGGGCGAGGTCGGGAAGTGCGGCGAGCGCCGCGCGGGCGCCCCCGAAACGGTTCAGGAGAGCCCGGAAGGTCCGTGGCCCGACATTCTCGCTACGGATCAGCCGCAGCCAGTCGAGCCGCTGCTCGTCGGTGAGACGCACGCCGGCCGACACCGGACACTCCCCCTGCCGCACGGCCGAACGGACGGCCGCCTCGCTCACGCACGGCATGGTGGCACGGGAGCGCGTGTCGCGCGAGAGGTGATTCGCGCAATGCGCGAGTCGGCGGCGCAGGTGAGGTGATCAGGCCCGCTTGATGCCGCGGCAGACGTAGTAGGAGCCGAACAGGAACTCGTCCATCCGGAACTCGTCGACGAGCGGCTCCAGGTGCTCCCACGGGCGGATATAGGGATTTCCCAGCACGGTCTTCTTCATCAGCCAGATGCTGAAGGGCAGCACCAGCTTGCCGCCGATCCCGGGCGGCAGCTTGGCGTCCATGATGACGATACGGCCGCCCGGCTCGAGCAGCTCGAGGGCGCGTGCCAGCACGGCCCGGTGATGCGGCATCGTGTTGTAGGAGAGGCCGAACATGACGGCGTCGAGGGGCTCGGGCGAGCGATAGTCGGCGGCATCGGACTGGGTGAGGTGGACATTGTCCCACCCGCCGCGCGCCACCACGCTGCGGGCGCGTGCCAGCATCCCGGCCGAGAAGTCGACGCCGTAGACCCGGCCGGACGGCCCGACCGCCTCACGCAGGAACGGCAGGTTGCGTCCGGTGCCGCAGCCGATCTCCAGCACCCGCTCGCCGGGCGCGAGGCCGATCTGCTCGACCGCGGTGCGCCGGAACGCCGTCGGCATGAACAGCAGCCATTCGAACGGAACGATCAGGCTGGCGATGCGGTCGTAGCGGCGGCGGATGTAATCGAGATCGTAATCGGCCCACTGAATCGCCACGTGACCCCCCGAGCGCCGCGCGCCCCCGGCGCGATATTTTTCGTTCTGCAACCGGCCACTGGTGCCGTCGAGACACCCGGGGCGCTCTGTCGGGCAAATTAGCTCGACACGGTTGCACCGATTAGTCGCGATACGGCATTCCGGCGCGCGCTGTAAAGAACCGTCGGTTCGATGTGGTCCGGTGACGCCAGACTGTTGCGCCCGAACCACGGCGCATGCGGGCCGGCTCCCGGCTCAGGCGGGGTCGTCGGCGGCCTGCCCGGCGCCCGTGCGCTTGCCGATCTTCGACTCGGTGCCGGCGAGCAGCCGCTTCAGGTTCGCGGCGTGCTTGATCCACGACAGCAGGGCGAGCCCGGCGAACAGGATGGCGGCCTCGGACATGCCGGCCAGCCAGAGGAGGAGAGGCGTCGCCGCGCTGGCGGACAGCCCGGCCAGCGACGAGTAGCGGGTCGTGAAGGCGACGGCGAGCCAGACCAGACCGAAGCCGACCGCGGCCAGGGGCGACAGGCCGATCAGCACGCCGATGAAGGTCGCCACGCCCTTGCCGCCGCGAAACCGGAGCCACACCGGAAAGAGATGCCCCAGAAAGGCTCCCAGCCCGGCCAGCAGGGCGAGATCGGGACCCGGCGCCGCCGCCGTCGCGAGGAGCGGCGCGACCAGCACGGCCGCCGTTCCCTTGAGCGCATCGAGCAGGAGCGTCGCGGCCGCCAGGCCCTTGCGACCGGTGCGCAGCACGTTGGTCGCACCGATATTACCGGAGCCGATCGTACGAATGTCGCCGGCGCCGGCGATCCGGGTCAGCAGCAGCCCGAACGGGATCGAGCCGAGCAGATAGCCGAGCGCCACCGCGCCCGCATAGACGGGCAGGGCCATGAACCAGGCGCCGGGGTGGAGCATCGTCGTCGTTCGCTCCGGGGATGAACCGTCGTGCCCGGCCAGCGGCCGGGCCTCGCGGCGGACCCTACCGACAGGCCGCCCGCTGGGCAATCGGTGCCGGCCGTCCGCCGCTCACACGAACTCGAAAACGGTGCGGCCGGACACCATGGTCCGCACCACGCGGCCCTGCAGCCGCGCCTCGTCGAAGGGCGAGTTCTTGCACTTCGACTTCAGATCCTCGCGGTCGAGCACCCACGGCGTGTCGAGATCGACGACGATGACGTCGGCGGGCGCGCCCGGCTTCAGCGTGCCGCCCGGGAGGCCGAGCAGCTCGGCCGGCCGGGTCGACATGGCGCGGATCAGGGTCGGCAGCGGCACGTCGCCGGAATGGACGAGGCGCAGGCCGGCGACCAGCATGGTCTCGACGCCGATCGCCCCCGGCGTCGCCTCGGCGAAGGGCAGGCGCTTGGTCTCGACGTCCTGCGGGTCGTGATCCGACATGATCACGTCGACGAGGCCGCTGCACAGCGCCTCGACGAGGGCGACGCGATCGCTCTCCGGGCGCAGCGGCGGCGTCACCTTGCAGAAGGTGCGGTAGGAGCCGACGTCGAGCTCGTTGAGCGTGATGTGGTTGATCGACGCCGAGGCGGTGATGCGCAGGCCGGCGTCCTTGGCGCGCTTGAGCACCTCGAGCGAGTCGGCGCAGGTGAGCGAGGCGGCGTGGTAGCGCGAGCCGGCGAGACCGACGAGGCGGACGTCGCGCTCCAGCATGATGGTCTCGGCGGTCTTCGGAATGCCGAGCAGGCCGAGCCGGGCGGCGTACTCGCCCTCGTTCATCACGCCGTCGGAGGAGAGGTTCGGATCCTCGGTGTGGTGCACGATGAGCGCATCGAAGTCGCGCGCATAGGTCAGCGCCCGGCGCATCACCTTGGCGTTGGTGACGCTGCGCGCCCCGTCCGTGAAGGCGACGGCGCCGGCGGCCTTCAGGAGGCCGAACTCGGTCATCTCCTCGCCCTTGAGGCCCTTGGTGAGGGCCGCCATGGGCACCACCTTGACGATGGCGGTGTCGCGGGCGCGACGCATCACGAAGTCGACGGTCGCGGGGTCGTCGATCGGCGGATGGGTGTCGGGCTGGCACACGATCGTCGTCACGCCCCCGGCCGCGGCCGCCTGGCTCGCCGAGGCGAAGGTTTCGCGATACTCCGCGCCCGGCTCGCCGATGAAGGCGCGCATGTCGACGAGGCCCGGCGCCACCACCTTGCCGGCGCAGTCGACCACCTCGGTGCCCTCGGGCACGCCGGCGGCGCCGATGCCGCGCTTGATGTCGCGCACCAGCCCGTCGGCGATCAGGACGTCGGCGACGAGGTCGAGATCGCGCGACGGGTCGACGACCCGGGCGTTGGCGAGCAGGATCGGTCGGCGTTCGGAGAGCATGGTCACACCAGGAAGTCAGCGGGCATGCGCGAGGAATGGCGCGGTCGCTGGAAACCCCGACCCGTCATGCCCGCGCTTGTCGCGGGCGTCCACGCTCTGGACGTCCCGCGATGGTTCACACATGGATGGCCGGGACGCGCCCGGTCATGACAGATAAAGACGACGCGGCCGACGCGAAGAGCCGGCTCACGCATTCGGAAGGTTCCGCGACAGCGCCTCGAGGATCGCCATGCGGACCGCGACGCCCATCTCGACCTGCTCGCGGATCAACGAGCGTGCGCCGTCCGCGACCGTCGAGTTGATCTCGACCCCGCGGTTCATCGGGCCCGGATGCATCACCAGGGCGTCCGGCTTGGCGTAGGCCAGCTTCTTCTCGTCCAGGCCGTAATAGGCGAAGTATTCGGTCGAGGACGGGATGAAGGAGCCGTTCATGCGCTCGCGCTGCAGGCGCAGCATCATCACGATGTCGGCGTCCTTCAGGCCTTCCCGCATGTCGCGATAGACCTCGACGCCGAACCGCTCGATGCCGGGCGGCAGCAGGGTCGACGGCGCGATCACTCGCACTCGCGCATCCATCGCGTTGAGCAGGAGGAAGTTCGACCGCGCCACCCGCGAATGGGTGATGTCGCCGCAGATCGCCACCGTCAGGCCCTCGATGCGGCCTTTGTTGCGGCGGATCGTCAGCGCATCGAGCAGCGCCTGGGTCGGGTGCTCGTGAGCGCCGTCGCCGGCGTTGACGACCGAGCAGTCGACCTTGTCGGCCAAGAGCTTCACGGCGCCCGACGCGTTGTGGCGCACCACCAGGATGTCGGGGTGCATCGCGTTCAGCGTGATGGCCGTGTCCATCAGCGTCTCGCCCTTGCGGATGGACGAGGACGCGACGGACATGTTCATCACGTCGGCGCCGAGCCGCTTGCCGGCGAGCTCGAAGGACGCTTGGGTCCGGGTTGAGGCTTCGAAGAAGAGGTTGATCTGGGTTCGCCCGCGCAGCGAGGTGGTCTTCTTCTCGACGCGGCGATTGAGATCGACGAATTCTCCAGCGAGGTCGAGGAGACCGACGATCTCCTCGCGCGAAAGGCCTTCGATCCCCAACAAATGACGTTGGCGAAGTACGAAAGCAGGTTTGGGAGCGACATTCATCAAAGCCAGCCGTATATGCGCGTTCGAGGATGGCAGCAAGCGCGACGTGCTATGCTTCCGACTTGTCCCCAACCGGACGATGGGCGGAGCGGGGACGGCGCAGGAGCCCCGGGGCCGGGGCATGCCGAGAAAGGGAACGATGGCCGAGCAGGAGCGCTTCAACCAGTCGCCGTCTTTCGCCGATGTCGACCTCTATGAAAGCGACCGCGCCCTGCGGGACGCCGTCGTCGCGAACGGCGCTGTGGACGAGGCCCGGATGCTTGCCGCCTTCGGGCGCCGCTGGGGTGCCGGCGAGATGGCCGAGCATGCCAGGCTCGCAAACGAGAATCCTCCGCGTCTCCAGGCCTTCGATGCACGCGGCTATCGGCGCGACACGGTGGAGTTCCATCCGTCCTATCATCATCTGCTGAAGGAGAGCATCGGCGCCAGCCTGCACTGCTCGACCTGGACGCCGGCGGGCGAGCGGGCCGGCTCGCCGGCCGAGGTGTCGCGGGCCGCGCGTTTCTACATGGTCGCCCAGGTGGAGAACGGGCACCTCTCGGCCATGATCACGACGCGTTCCGCGGTCGCCCCGCTCGGGGCGGGACCGCCGGTCGCGGCCGAGATGATCAAGAAGGTGGTCAACCGCCACTACGATCCGAGCTTTCGACCGTGGGAAGAGAAGTTCGGGCTCACCCTCGGCATGGGGGTGACCGAGCGGCAGGGCGGCACCGACCTGGGCGGCGGCGCGACCAGGGCCGAGCCGGTCGAGGGAGGTTACGCCGTCACGGGCCACAAGTGGTTCATGTCGGCCCCGATGAGCGACGCGTTCGTCGTGCTGGCGCGGGCCCCGGATGGTCCCACCGCCGTCCTGGTGCCGCGCTTCCGGCCGGACGGCGGCGTCAATCCGATCGAATTCCAGAGGCTCAAGAACAAGCTCGGCAATCGGTCGAGTGCCTCCGCCGAGGTGGAGTTTCGGGACGCGTTCGGATGGCGGCTCGGCGACGAGGGGGCGGGCGTTCGGACCGTCATGGAGATGGTGCAGCTCGCCCGGGTCGACTGTGCCGTGTCGTCGGCCGGGCTGATGCGCGCGGCCCTGTCCCATGCGGTCCACCATACCCGGCATCGCGGCGTGTTCGGGCGTCGGCTCGCCGAGCAGCCGCTGATGCGGGCCGTGCTGGCCGATCTGGCACTCGAATCGGAGGCCGCCGTGGCGCTCGCGTTCCGGCTCGTCCGCTCGTTCGATCTGGGCGGCGAGAGCGCGGCCGAGCGGATGCGGGCCCGACTGCTCACGCCGACGGCGAAATACCGGATCGCGAAGGGAGCACCGGCTCTCGTCGCCGAAGCCCTGGAATGCCTGGGGGGCAACGGTTTCATCGAGGACGGGCCGCTGCCGCGGCTCTACCGTGAGGCACCCGTCAACGCGATCTGGGAAGGCTCCGGGAACGTCGTTTGCCTCGACGTTCTCCGTACCCTCGACCGCCACCGGGACGAGGTCATGGCCGTGGTGGCGGAGCTCGCCGGCGAGGCCAGTGACTTGCCGGGAGTCGCCGCGACCGTCGCGGCCTTGAAGGAGGCGTTCGAGGATCCGGAGCCGGAGCGCGTCGCCCGCGTCGCGGTGGAGCGGCTCGCGCTGCTCGCGGCGGCTGCCGCGTTGCGCGCGTCGGGGTCGCCGATCGCCGAAACATTCGCGCGGACCCGCCTTCTCGGCGGCGGTGGGATCACGGCCGGGACGAGCCGATTGTCGGTCGCCGAAACGGACAGGTTGCTGTCGCGAGCGATGCCCGAATGAACCACCGCGCCGCTCGCCGCAGTGCGTGACGGCCGCGGGGCAATTCGATGGAAATTTCGGGGCGAACTCTCCGCCCTGATACAAGTTATTCGCTGATAACAAGAAATCCTCTTCCTGGACGTGCTGCACTGCAGCGGAACCGATGGCGGCGCGGGCGGTTGACGACCCGAGAGCCCGTCACCGCACCGTCACGACCCGAACGATCGGGGCGGCGACCACGCGCCTCGCACGGCGTGATCGCGTCGTCGGAAACGGGCTCGTCAGCAAGCAGGAGCAGAACACGATGAAGACGATGGTTCACTATGCCGTGGCGGCCGGTCTGGCCGGTGCGCTCGCCCTCGCGACCGTGACCCCGAGCGACGCGCAGTCGCGCCGGTCGCAGATGCGTCATCAGGATCGCGTCGCCGCGCAGACCTATTCGCCGGGCTATTACGGTGATCCGGTCGCGGCGGGTGTCGGCGTGGCGGGCGGGGCGGCCCGGGCGGGTGTCGGCCTCGCGGCGGGCGCGATCGGGGCCGGCGTCGGCCTTGCCACCGGCATCGCCGGTGCCGCACTGAGCCCGCTCACGGGCGGCTACAACCCCGGTTGGCAGCCGGGCTACGAGGGTTACGCCTCGGCCGGCCCTGTCGCCTCGGCCTCCGGTGGCGGGTGCTGGATCTCGACCGACCTCAACCGCGGCTACGGCTATTACGGGCCGTGCGGCACGCGCCGGGCCGACTACGGCGTCGCGGCGATCTCGGGCCAGCCGGGCACGCAGGGCACGGTCCTGCCGTATCCGCTGTACTGATCGCCGGTCGCTCGACGCGATCGCTCGATGTGGAGAGGGGCGGGTCTTCGGACTCGCCCTTTTTTATGCGGATCACGTCGGTCCGCGCAGGAGCCGATCGAGGGCGCCCTGCAGGATGAAGATGGCGGCGTGCTGGTCGATCACGGCCTTGCGCTGCCGCCGGCTCGCATCCGCGGCGATCAGCTCGCGTTCGACCGCCGACGTCGACAGCCGCTCGTCCCACAGGCCGATCGGCAGATCGGTGAGGCGAGAAAGATTGCGGGCGAAGGCGCGGGTCGATTGGGCGCGCGGCCCCTCGGTGCCGTTCATGTTGATCGGCAGCCCCAGCACCAGCCCGGCGACGCGGCGCTCGGCGGCGAGTGCCAGCACGCGGGCGGCGTCCTCGGTGAAGCGTTTTCGCGCGATCGTCTCGACGCCGGTCGCCAGCCGCCGGTCGGGATCGCTGACCGCCACGCCGATGGTCTTCTCACCCAGATCGAGGCCGATCAGGCCGCCGCGCTCCGGCAGGAGCGGACCGATGTCGGCGAGGGGAACCACGGGCGCAGGCATGCGTCCGCCTAACATGCCCTCGGCAGTGGGGCGAGTCCCGCGATGCGGAGTTTCGCTCGAGCCGGGCGGATTGACCGTGCTTCCGCCCTGCGGCTTATCTTCCCTACCCATGCTGTCCGCGGTACGCAGCGTGCCGCGCAGTTGCCCGTGAGGAGAGTCGTCATGGAGATCACCTGGTTCGGCCATTCCGCCTTCCGCCTCGATTTCCAGGGGAAGGCCGTGTTGATCGATCCGTTCTTCACCGGCAACCCGGCTTTCGTCAGTGACCGCGCCGCGGCGATCGCCGGCGTCAGCCATATCCTGCTCACCCACGGGCACGGCGATCACGTCGGCGACACGCTGGCGATCGCCGAAGAGACCGGCGCCACCGTCACGACCAACTATGATCTCGGCATGTGGCTGGTCTCGAAGGGATTGAAGAAGCTCAATCCGATGAACACCGGGGGCACTACGGATCTGGGCGGCTTCACCGCCACCATGGTCCGGGCGGACCATTCCTCGGGCGACATCGTCGACGGCACGCCCATCTATCTCGGCAATCCCTGCGGCGTGATCGTCAAGGCCGCGGGCGAGCCGACCGTCTATCACATGGGCGACACCGACGCGTTCACCGACATGGGGCTGATCGCCGAGCTGCACGAGCCGACCATCGCCATGGTGCCGATCGGCGATCGCTTCACGATGGGGGCCCGCACCGCCGCCTTCGCGGTGAAGCGCTTCTTCCGGCTGGATGCCGTGATCCCGTGCCACTACGGCTCGTTCCCGATCATCGCGCAGAGCGCCGACGCGTTCATCGAGGCGATGCGAGGACAGGCGACCCGCGTGGTCGTGCCCGAGAAGGGCAAGGCCATCGCTGTTTGAGACTTCAGGGGGTCGTTGAACCGGCGCCGCGTCGACGGGAACTTACCGTTTCCGTCTCGTTTTGCGCGAGTCTCGATGGAACCAGTCGACGGTTCGCGCGTTATCGAACGGCACCTGTGTACGCGACCGGCGTAGCCGACCTGGATCGATCATGACCCCCCGCTCTCATTCAGACTTTTCCCTGTGGCCCGAACGGGCGCGCCCGACCCGTCGTCGGTTCTCGGCCACCCGGCTGCTCGGCATCGTTTCGGCCGGATTGGTGTGTGTCGTCGCGAGCTATGCCGTGGTTTCCGAGCTGATGCGGCCGACTGCCCTGCAGGAGCCGATCGGCCGGAGCTGGCAGGACTACTCGGCCAGTGAGCCGACCGGCACGGTCGGCGTTGCGCCGGCCCGGGCCCAAGAGCCTCCGCCGGCTGCGGTTTCTGCACCGATCAAGGCCACGGAGCCGGTGAAACGGACGCGGTCGGTCGCCTCGCCGACGGCGTTGACGGCGATCGGGACGGCGGGGCCGGCGAGTGCGACGGACGGGCGGAGCGTGCCCGACGGGCGGCCGCGGGTCGATCCGGCCGCCACCCCGGCCGCCGGAAAAGCCAGCGAGTCCAAGGCGGTGGAGCCGAAGCCGGCCGAGCCGCCCAAGGAGGCCATCGTGGCCGCCGACGAGGACAAGCCGGCCGCCGAAAAACCCAAGCGGACCAAGAAGGTGCGCAAGAAGACGCGGACCGAGACGGGGCAGGCGCCGTGGGGCGGCGATTACCGCCGAGCCGAGGCCTATCCGCGGCAGGGCTACGGTCCGGGCTGGGGTCCGAGGCCGGGCGGCTTCTTCCCGTATTGAGCGGGCGCGGCCTCCCGCCGAGTCGCGGTCCCGCGAGAAAACCTATTTGCGCGCGGGGGCTTCCGGCGTTCGCTGGACGCATTATCTCAACACCGCGACCGCGCGCGCCGGCCAGGATGCTGGGCGGACCGCCCGCCGTATTCGAATGGAGCTTTCACATGACGCGACTTTTTGCCCGCGCGGACCGACCGTGCTCGGCCCGTGCCGTGCTGGCCGGGCTGGTGCTGGGACTCGGTCTCGCCGCCGTGTCGCCGGCCGTCGCGGCCGACGAGCCGGACCTCATTTTCCGCCGGTCGACCGTGTTCAAGTGGTTGTCCCCGAACGATAAACTCGCGACCTACGGGCTCGACGACCCGGAGGTGGAGGGCGTCGCGTGCCACTTCACCGTGCCGGAGAAGGGCGGGTTCAAGGGCTGGCTGGGTCTCGCCGAGGAGGTCTCCGACATCTCGCTGGCCTGCCGCCAGATCGGTCCGATCCGGTTCAAGTCGAAGTTCGAGCAGGGCGTCGACGTCTTCCGCCAGCGCCGCTCACTGTTCTTCAAGAAAATGCAGATCGTACGCGGCTGCGACACCAAACGGAATGTTCTGGTCTACATGGTCTATTCAGACCGGATCATCGAAGGTTCTCCGAAGAACTCGACCTCGACCGTCCCGGTCATGCCGTGGGGCCCCGGAGACACCACCGTCCAGCGCTGCGCCGACTTCATCGAGAAGTGAGGTTTCGGGCGCGGCCGGCCTCGCCCGGC
>NZ_NPEX01000120.1:0-13427 GCF_003258865.1 Rhodoplanes roseus
AGCGGCCGCGAACCGGCCGCACGAGGCCGGCCGAAACGGCCGGCGGCGTCGAACCGGAACCCGGCGTCTTCGGCCGGCGTTCCGTGGGGAGATCGGCCCGAACGGGCCGGTCGGGGGCACGAGCATGCGCGCGCAGATCCGGCGTGCACCTCTGGTGTGCGCGATCGCCTGGGCCGGTTTTTGGGGAGGCTTTGCGCCTCTTCCCGCCGGCGCGAACGACAATCCCGACATCGAGAGCGTTTCGGCCGGCGTCACCAAGGGCGATCGCCTGGTCGTTGGGACACGGGCCGTGGCGACACCGGTCGTGGCGACACCGCCCGGCACCGTGCCGGTGCCGCGCCCGCGTCCGGCCGCGTCGCCGATGGAGCGCCTGGCGTCGCTGACACCGCCCGCCGTGCCGCTGCCGCGGGCCCGGCCGCCCGTCGCGGCGACCGCCTCGGCCTGCGGCGAGGGCAAGCTGGTGCGCTCCGCCTTCTACTGGCAGGGCACCAAGACGGCGAGCGGCCAGCGCTTCGATCCGGACGGCTTCACGGCGGCCCACCGCACGCTGCCGTTCGGCACCAGGCTCACCGTGCACAATCCGCGCACCGGCCGTTCCGTCGAGGTGGTGGTCAACGATCGCGGCCCCTACACGCCCGGCCTGCACATCGACATCAGCCGCGGCGCCGCCCGCGCCATCGGCCTGCAGGGCACCGGCACGCTCTGCCTGCTGTGACGCTGCGCCGTTCGTGGCAGCGGCCGTGCCGCCGCGCGGCTCAGCCGGCCGGCGGGACCACGCGGGCCAGCAGGCCGCGCCACCAGGCCGGATCGACCGGCGCCGTGTCGAACAGCAGCCGGTACATCACCGGCGCCACGACCAGGTCGACCACGGCGTCGACGTCGAGGGCGGGCTCGCCGCGCGCCGCCCCGCGGGCCGCGATCACCTCGATCTGACGGCGCAGGAACGCCGCGCATTGCCGCGGCGCCGCCCCGGTGCAGCCGAGCACGTCGCGCGTCATGGCGCGCCCCGGCACCGAGGTCATTTCCTCGATATACTGCTCCAGCCACTCTTCCAGGTCGCCCCGCACCGAGCCGGTGTCGTCCGGGTCGCCCTCCGGCCGCATTCGCTCGACCGCGACGTCGGCGAGAAGATCCTGCAGGCTTCCCCAGCGGCGGTAGAGCGTCGATGGCGTCACGCCGGCCCGCGTCGCGATCGCCGGGATGGTCAGCTCGGAGCGGGCGCGATCCCGCAGCAGGTCGCGGACCGCCGCGTGGACGGCCGCCTGCACCCTGGCACTCCGCCCGCCCGGCCGCAGACTCTCCTTCACGCCGAAATCTCCCGTGCTCGCATCGCCCTGGCCGACCCGGCCGGATCGCCCGCGCCACTAACGCAAAATATTCGCGTTAGTGGGTTGCCGCTAGGCGTCCGCACTCCATATGGGGCTAACGCAACGATTTTGCATTAGCCCCGGAGCCCTCCATGTCCACTCTGCCCCCGGAGCGGTCCCGCTCCTCCGACGCCGCCCCCGACGCCGACGCCTCCCTTGAACCGCGGTCGACCCGTCCGATCGCCGTCCTGGTCGCGGCGACGCTGTTGACCTTCGTGGCCGGCGCCAGTGCGCCGACGCCGCTGTATCGGGTCTATCAGGAGGCGTGGGGCTTTTCGCCGGCGGTCCTGACCCTGGTCTATGCCGTCTATGCCTTCGCCCTGCTGCTCGCCTTGCTCACGGTCGGCACGATGTCGGACCGCATCGGCCGCCGCCCCGTGATCCTGGCCGCGCTGCTGATCCAGGCCGTCGCCGTGTCGCTGTTCATGGTCGCCGACGACACCGCGGTGCTGTTCGCCGCCCGCATCGTCCAGGGCTTCGCCACCGGGGCGGCGACCGGTGCGCTCGGCGCCGCGCTGCTCGACGTCGAGCCGACGCACGGGGCCCTGGTCAACAGTCTCGTCCTGCCGCTCGGCATGGGGGTCGGCGCGCTCGGGGCCGGTGCGCTGGTCGACTACGCGCCGTGGCCGATGCGGCTCGTCTACATGCTGCTGATGGCCGCCCTGGCGATCGAGGCCGTGCTGGTGCTGCGGATGCCCGAGACGCACGCCTCGCCGGCCCGCATCGAGCTCGCGGACCTGTCCCGGCGGCTGCGCCCGCGGCTGTCCGCGCCGCCGCAGGCGCGCGCCGTGCTGCGCGCCGTGACGCCCGTCAACGTCGCCACCTGGGCCCTCGGCGGCTTCTACCTGTCGCTGATGCCGTCGCTGCTGCGCGACGCCACCGGGGCGACCGCGGCCCTCACGGGCGGCATCGCCGTCGCCGTGCTGACGGTCGCCGGCGCCGCCGGAATCCTGGTGCTGCGCGGCCGGTCGGCCGGCGTGATCCTGACGGTCGGCGCGAGCGTGCTGGCGGTCGGCCTGGCGGTCGTCCTGTCCGGCGTGCATGCCCACCGGCTGTGGATCCTGCTCGTCGGCACCGCGGTGGCGGGCTTCGGCTGGGGCGGGGCGTTCCTGGGCGTGCTGCGCAACCTGCTGCCGACCGCCGCGCCGGCCGAGCGGGCCGGCCTGATGTCGACCTATTTCGTGCAGAGCTATCTCGCCATGAGCCTGCCGGCGATCGCCGCCGGGCTCGCCGTCCGGTCGCGCGGCCTGGTGCCGACGGCGGACGTCTACGGCAGCGCTCTGCTGGCCCTGACCCTGGTGACGCTCGCCGGCGCACTGCTGCCGCGTCTCGTGCCGGCGCCGCTCAGCGCACCGCGGACGCCGCCGCGTCCTCGTCCGCCTGAGCCACCGTCCGAATGATCTTGGCGAAGCGCGCCGCCACGGGCGACAGCTTCTCGCCGCGCCGCCACACCAGCCCGACCGGACGGGGTGGCCCGATGTCGGCGAGCGGCACGACCTTCAGGCGTCCGGCCGACGCCTCGACCTCGACCAGCCGGGGCGAGATCACCGAGACGCAGGCCGAGTTCATCACGATCGACTTGATCGCCAGGATCGAGTTGGTGCTGATGCCGCGCGCCGGCCAGGTCTGGCCGACCGAGGCGAACACCAGCTCCATCTGCTGGCGGAAGGCGCTGCCGCCGGCCGGCAGCACCCATTGAACGTCGGCGAGCTCGCTCAGCCGCACCGAGCTGCGCGCCGCCAGCGGGTGATCGGGCGCCGTGATCAGCGACCAGTCCACCCCGAACAGCGCCTCCTCCTCGATATCGGTGTATTGCGGCGCGATGCCGAGCCGCCGCACCAGCAGGTCGAGCTGGCGGGTGCGCAGCATCTCGGTGATCTCCTGGTCGAGCCCGTCGACCACCGAGATCGCGATGTGGGGCGTGTCGCGCAGCATCACCTCGATGCAGCGCGGTACCAGATCGACGGCCGTCACCGGGGTGATGCCGATCGACAGGGTGCCCTCCAGCCCGAGAGCCCGCATGCGGATCTCCTCGCCGGCCCGGCCGAGCAGCGATTCGAGCGCCTGCGCATAGAACACCAGCGCGTCGCCGAAGTCGTTCAGCCGCGCTCCCTGGCGGCCGCGCTCCAGCACCTTGACGCCGACCTCGCGCTCCAGCAGCGCGATGCTCTGGGAGAGCGCCGGCTGGGACATGTTGACGGCTTCGGCGGCGCCGCTGATCGACCCGTGCCGCGCCACGGCCAACAGTTCTAGCAGCCGGCGCGGTTCGATCTTCATGCGGGATGTCGTCCTGTCCGCGGTCGCCGGATCGCCGGCCCGCTCGATGGCGGCCGGAGCCTAACACCCTTCGCCGGCCGGGCGAAGGGCCGGCGGCCTGCGGTTCGCCCGACCCTCGCGGGTTGCTGCCGCCCCGTGCCTCACGCCCGCAGACGCGCTCCGCCGGCCGATCGCGGGTCAGCCGCGCCGCCGGCGCATGGACACCTGCCGCGCCGGTGACGGACGCCGCAGCGAACCGGCAGGGGTCGGGGGGCGCGCGAGGGGGCGCGGAAAAACTGCCCAGAGTTTTCGCATCCGGCCGCCAATGCGCTGCGGCACAGGCGGATCGCGTCCCGGCATCTCGCTGGGGCCGGATCGGCGCTGCCGCAATATGCGGCGGCTCTCGCGGCGTCGCGGGCCGGGTGCGCCGCTGCCCCGAGGATTGCGGCTCAGAGACACATAATGGCGCCCGATAGCCTTCCCAAAACTCCGTATTGGACCTTCGTCGCACCGCGCACCTAATCTGCGCCCCGACGACGACCTCACACCCCCGGAGGTCGGATGCATCGAGCGACTTTCCAATCAGTCGGCGAGCCACCGACGAAGGCCGCCCCCAGCGGCCACCGCGACCCCCACGGTCGGCGGGTCGGGGGACACACCGGAAACGCCTGCACAGGAGACGAAGCATGAAGCTAGCCACATTCACGGTCGGGACCGAGCAACTGGTCGGCGCCGTCGACGGCAACGAGATCGTCGTGATCGACGTGCCGGACATGCGCACGCTTTTCGCGCTCGGCACCCCGGTGAAGGAGCAGGCCGAGAAGCGCCTCACCTCGCGCCGCTTCAAGCTCGCCGACGTCAAGCTGTGCGCGCCGATCCAGCCGAAGAAGATCTTCCACACCGCCGGCAACTACGCCGAGCACGCCCACGAGGGCGACCGCTCCAACTGGGTCGCGGCGATCAAGCCGTGGATCGTGTTCTTCCAGAACGTCGACGCCGTGATCGGTCCCGAGGATCCGGTGGTCTACCCGGAGCACCTGACCAAGTGCCTCGACTACGAGCTCGAGCTCTGCGTCGTGCTGGCCAAGCCGGGCAAGTTCTTCACCGAGAAGGAAGCGTCCGACTACATCGGCGGCTATGTGATCTTCAACGACATCACGGCGCGCGACATCCAGCGCCGCGAGATGGAGTCGGCCAACTTCTGCTTCTCCAAGTCGATCGACACGTTCTGCCCGTTCGGTCCGTGGATCGTGACGCCGGACGAGATTCCGGATCCGTACAATCTGAACCTCGAGCTGCGGGTGAACGGCGAGAAACGCCAGATCTCGAATTCGAGCCACATGTCGGTGACGATCCCGCAGCTGCTCTCCAAGTTCTCGCCGCTCGGCTACAACGCCGGCGACATCCTCACCACCGGCACGGTGTCGGGCGTGGCGGCGTTCAGCGCCGATCCGGAGGCCTGGTATCTTAAGCCGGGCGACGTGATGGAGGCCGAGATCGAGAAGATCGGCGTGCTGCGCAACAAGGTGATCTCGTGGAAGGACGCCTACGGCGTCGACGCGCCGGCGTGGCAGGGCTTCTGAGGAGACGTCATGATCGATCGCACCAAGGTCTGGTCGGGCACGCTC
This sequence comes from Rhodoplanes roseus, assembly GCF_003258865.1. Classification (GTDB taxonomy): domain Bacteria; phylum Pseudomonadota; class Alphaproteobacteria; order Rhizobiales; family Xanthobacteraceae; genus Rhodoplanes; species Rhodoplanes roseus. Next base: position 5,252 of record NZ_NPEX01000120.1, read on the forward strand.
AACGACGTCGCCCTCGAAGGGCGCGTCAAGCGGAGCGCCGGCTTCTACGACACCACGCTGCGTGACGGCGAGCAGGCCGTCGGCGCCGCCTTCGATCCCGAGCAGAAGCTCGAGATCGCCAGGATGGTCGACGGCCTGGGCGTCGGCCGCATCGAGGCCGGCTTCCCGCGCGTCTCGGACGAGGACAAGGAGGCGATCCGGGCGATCTCCCAGGCCGGCCTGAAGGCCGAGGTCTGGGGCTTCTCCCGCGCGCTGGTCGACGACGTCGCCGCCGTGATCGAGCTCGGCCTGAAGCACTGCGTCATCGAGGCGCCGATCTCCGATCCCAAGCTCGCCGCGCTCGAGGTCACCCGCGAGAAGGTGCTGGACCGGATCAAGAAGGCGGTGTCGTTCGCCACCGAGAACGGCATCAATGTCTGCTTCTTCGGCGTCGACTCGACGCGTGCCGATCTCGGCTTCTTCGAGCACGTCTACAAGACCGCGCTCGACGTCGGTGCCAAGGAGATCGCGGTCGTCGACACGCTCGGCATCGCCACTCCCGAAGCGGTGTCGTTCCTGATCGGCAAGGCGCGCGGCTGGGTCGGTGCGGGCGTGCCGATCCACTACCACGGCCACAACGACTTCGGGCTCGCCACGGCGAGCGCGGTGGCGGCGATCGACGCCGGCGCGTCGTGGATCCACGGCACGGTCGACGGGATCGGCGAGCGCGGCGGCAACGCCAACATCCCCGAGATCGCGCTGGCGCTGGAGCTGCTCTACGGCATCGACACCGGCATCAAGCTCGACCGCGTCCGCAAGGCGTCCGAGCGGCTGCGGCAGATCGCCCGTTACGGGCTGGAGCCGTGGAAGCCGGTGGTCGGCGAGAACCTGTTCGTTCGCGAGACCGGTGCGGTGGCGGCCCAGTTCCACCTGCCGCACGCGATCGAGCCCTACGCCGCCTCGCTGCTCGACACGCCGCGCGGCATCGTGCTCGGCAAGAAGAGCGGCGCCGCCTCGATCACGCTGAAATGCGAGGAGCTCGGTCTGAAGGCCGGCGACAACGCCGTCCCGCTGCTGCTCGCCGAGGTCAAGAAGCTCGCCCTGCAGAAGCGCGGTCTCGTGACCGACGCGGAATTCGTCGAACTGGTGAAGCGCCTCGGCTGAGCGGCCGGCGCCTCGCGCCGCGATTGCGACCCGGCCGCCGCGGGCGGCCGGGGCCGGGACTTCACGCCTGACAAAGGATGACTGAGATGGGTCGTTTCCAGGACAAGAAGGTGCTCGTGACGGGCTCGGGCCGCGGCTTCGGCGCCTCGCTGGCGCTGGGCTTCGCCGACGAGGGCGCCGACGTCGTCGTCCACTACAACTCCTCCGCCAAGGGCGCCGAGGAGGTTGCGGCGGAGATCCGCAAGCGCGGCCGCAAGGCCATCACGGTGAAGGGCGACATCGCCTCGCACGCCGACGTGCTGAAGATCGCCGAGACCTGCTTCGGCGAGTTCGGCGGCTGCGACGTGCTGGTCAACAATGTCGGCGACATGGCGCTGGACCAGAAGTCCTGGCGCGAGTTCGACGAGAAGGTGATCGAGCACACGCTCAAGGTGGACATCATGGGCACCATGTTCATGATCCACGAGATCGGCGCGCGCATGCTCGACTCGGGCGTCGGCGGCACGATCGTCAACATCGGCTCGCAGGTGGTGATCGCCGGCTCGCCCCGCGCCCCGCAATACGCCGCCGCCAAGTACGGCGTCATCGGGCTCACCAAGTCCTATGCCCGGGCGCTCGCCCCGCTGGTGCGGGTCAACACGCTGGGCGCCGCCTTCATGGAGACCGAGGCGCTGAAGAACCGCTACGACTGGCAGCACGGTCGTCGCGAGGAGGTGCTGCGGCAGACCCCGCTGGCCCGCATCGCCACCCCCGAGGACATGGTCGGGCCCGTCATGTTCCTGGCGGGCGACGACTCCAAGCACATGACCGGCCAGTTCCTGCTGGCGAACGGCGGTCTGGCGATGGTCGGCGCCTGAGCCGGCGCCGCATCGGGGCCGGGCCGCCGCCACCTCCCACGCGGCGGCCCGCCGCCTCCGATGCAACGAGGACGCGCACACGCGGAGCGGATAAGATGGATCAGATCACCGCAACTCCGAAAGGCGCGACCATGACTGCGACGCTCGAAGTGTCGAGGAGCAACCACGTGATGCTCCTGAAGATCAAGGATCCGGGGACCCGCAACGCGCTGTCGGGCGAGCGGTTCTACCGGGCGATCGAGGACGCGGTCCGCACCGCCAACGACGATCTCGACGTCCGCTGCGTCGTCGTCACGGGCGACGGCAAGGCCTTCTCGTCGGGCGGCAACGTGCACGACATGCACGGCCGCAAGGGCATGTTCGGCGGCGCGCCGGAGCAGATCGCCGAGCAGTACCGCACCGGCATCCAGCGCATCCCGATGGCGTTCTGGAAGCTCGACGTGCCGGCCATCGCGGCCGTCAACGGCCCCGCCATCGGGGCGGGCTGCGACCTCGCCTGCATGTGCGACATCCGCATCGCCTCCGACCGCGCCGTGTTCGCCGAGAGCTTCGTCAAGGTCGGCATCGTCCCGGGCGACGGCGGCTCCTGGCTGCTGCCGCGCGCCATCGGTTACGCGCGCGCCGCCGAGATGGCCTTCACGGGCGACCCGATCGACGCCGACGAGGCGCGCGAGCTCGGCCTCGTGTCGCGCGTCGTGCCGCACGACCAGCTGATGACGGTCGCCCTGGAGCTGGCCGCCCGCATCGCCGCCAACCCGCCGCACGCGCTGCGCTGGAGCAAGCGACTGCTGCGCGAATCCCAGATCGCGCGGCTCGACACGGTGCTGGAGATGGCGGCCGCCTACCAGGCGCTGGCCCACGGCACCGAGGACCATGCCGAGGCCGTCTCGGCGCTGCTGGAGAAGCGGCGCCCCACCTTCAAGGGACGCTGAGGACGAACGAGAGAGCGCATGACCACCGGTTCCGACGCCCCCCTGTTGCTGGTCGAGACGCCGTCCGACGCCGTCGCGATCGTGCGCATCAACCGCCCCGAGGTGCGCAACGCCCTCAATCTCGCGCTGCGCCGTGCCCTCGCGGCGGCCTTCCTGGATCTGGCGGCGCGGCCCGGGCTGCGCTGCATCGTGCTGACCGGCGACGACAAGGCGTTCTGCGCCGGCGCCGATCTCTCCGAATACGTCGATGCCACCCCGGTCGAGATCATCGGGCGCGACATGGGCAAGCTGTGGGACGCGATCGCGGACTGTCCCGTGCCGGTGATCGCCGCCGTCGTCGGCTTCGCGCTCGGCGGCGGCTGCGAGCTCGCTATGCATGCCGACATCATCGTCGCCGGCCGCTCGGCCAAGTTCGGCCAGCCCGAGGTGATGATCGGCATCACGCCGGGCGGTGGCGCGACGCAGCGGCTGACCCGCGCGGTCGGCAAGTTCAACGCCATGCGGCTGATGCTCACCGGCGAGATCGTCGATGCCGAGGAGGCGCGGGCCATGGGCCTGGTCAGCCGGCTGGTCGACGACACCGCCGTGATGGACGAGGCGCTGCGGCTCGCCGGGCTGATCGCCGGGGCCGCCCCGCTCGCGGTGCGCAAGACCAAGGAGCTGGTGCTGGAGAGCATGAACGTGCCGCTCGCGGCCGGGCTGCGCAGCGAGCGCGCCGGCTTCCAGCTGATGTTCGACACGGAGGACAAGACCCAGCGCATGCGGGCCTTCCTGGACCGGAAGAAGACCCCGCGGCGGTGAGAACGACGAACGGGTGCAGGACCAGGAGGTTTCACCCGAAGCAAGACCGATAAAACCGAACCCCCACCGGAGTAGATGCGATGTCACAGACAACCGCGACCGCGGGCGGCGGAGCCGTGCCCGAACCGGACGCCAAGACGACCCCGGCCTTTCGTCGGCTGGTGGTCGCGTCGTCGCTGGGCTCGGCGATCGAGCACTACGACTTCTTCATCTATGCCTTCACGGCGCCGCTCGTGTTCGATCACTTCTTCTTCCCGAAGATGGACTCGGTCGCCAGCATGATGGCCGTCTACGCCACCTTCGCGGTCGGCTTCGTGGCCCGGCCGCTCGGCGGCATGGTGTTCGGCCACTACGGCGACAAGATCGGCCGCAAGGCGATGCTGATGATGACCTTCGTCATCATGGGCGTCGCCTCGTTCCTGATCGGCTGCCTGCCGCGCTACGATTCGGCCGGCCTGTTCGCACCGGTGGCGCTCGTCTTCCTGCGCTTCATGCAGGGCTTCGCCTTCGGCGGCGAATACATGAACGCCGTGTCGCTGACGCTGGAGAACGCACCGCAGAAGCGGCGCGGCTTCTTCGCCTCCTGGGTGAACGCCTCGGGCCCGATCGGCATCATCGTCGCCTCCGGCCTGATCGCCATCCTGAGCGGCGCCTACGGCAAGGATCTGTTCATCGACTGGGTGTGGCGCATCCCGTTCCTGTTCAGCTTCGTGCTGGTGGTGATCGGCACCTACATCCGGCATTCGGTCGACGAGTCGCTGCTCCTCAAGAAGAAGCACGACGAGGTCGGAACCCAGAAGGCGCCGATCCTCACGGCGCTGCGGTCGCACAAGAAGGCGATCGTGCTGGGCTGCCTCGCCAACATGGTCCACTCCTCGTTCCAGTATCTCTCGACCGTGTTCGTCATCGGCTACGCGGTGAGGACGCTCGGCATGTCGCCGGCCCAGGTCACCTCGGGTCCGATGTTCGCCAACATCGCCGAGATGCTGATGGTGCCGCTGATCGCCTTCTACAGCGACCGGTTCGGCCGCAAGCCGTTCATGATCCTCGGCATCGTGCTGGCCATGATCTGGTTCCCGATCTTCTTCCAGATCCTCGCCATGAAGGACCCGCTCCTGCTGATCCTCGGCCTGGTGGTCTCGATCGGCCTGATCCACGGCCTGATGTTCGCCCCCGAGGCGGCCTTCACGGCGGAGCTGTTCCCGACCGAGATCCGGGTCTCCGGCTCGTCGCTCGGCAAGCAGTTCGGCATCATCTTCGGCGGCGGCATGGCACCGCTGGTGGCGACCTGGCTGATGGGCCAGGCCGGCGGCAGCACCACGCCCGTGATCCTCTACTTCGAGGCGATCGCCGCGATGGCCTTCGTCGGCATGCTGCTGGCCCCGGACAAGGCCAAGAAGGTGCTGGACTGAGACGCGGAAGCGGCGCACCACGCGTCGCGGAGCCGGGCGCCGCCCGGCTCCTTTTCCTCAGACACTCCCGGCCGCGATGCGCGGCCGGCGAACCCGGACGACGACCATGACCACTGAGACTTCCGCGGCGGGCATCCGATCCGTCGCCGTGATCGGCGGCGGCACCATGGGCAGCGGCATCGCCGCGGCCTGCGCGGCGGCCGGCTGCGACGTGCTGCTCCTGGAGGCGACCGACGCCTTCGCCGAAAAGGCCAAGGCGCGCGTCGAGGCGCTCGCCGCGAACGACACCGAGGCGACGCTGTTCCGCGAGAAGGTCGCGGTCGGCACGATGGCGAAGGACGTCTCCCGTCTCGCCGCGGTCGACTGGATCTGCGAGGCCGTGATCGAGACGCTGGACGCCAAGCGCGCCGTGCTGGCCGCCATCGAGCCGGTGCGCCGCGACGGCTCGATCGTGTCCACCAACACGTCGGGCATTCCGCTCTCCGCCATCGTCGACGGCCAGCCGGAGCGGCTCAAGCGCGACATGCTGGTGACGCACTTCTTCAATCCGGTGCGGGTGATGCGCCTGCTCGAGATCGTCACCGGCCCCGACACCCGCACCGATGCGCGCGACAGCCTCGCCGGCTTCCTGCACGACGCGCTCGGCAAGGGCATCGTCACGGCCAAGGACACGCCGAACTTCATCGGCAACCGTATCGGCCTCTATTTCATCCTGTCGGCCTTGCATCACGGCGCCGCCCACCGGGCCGCCGGCACCAGCATCGACCGTATCGACGCGCTGCTCGGTGCCCCGGTCGGCTTCCCGGGCACGGCGCTCTACGGGCTGGTCGATCTGATCGGCCTCGACGTGATCGACTCGATCGCCAAGAACCTGGCCGAGACGCTGCCGGCGGGCGACGCGGGGCGCGCCTACGCGTCGCTGCCGGCGGCCGAGGCCGCGATGCTGGCGCGCGGCCAGCTCGGCCGCAAGAGCGGCGGCGGCTTCTATCGCATGCAGAAGGCCACCGACGGCTCCAAGCGCAAGGAGGTCTTCGATCCCGAGGCCGGGAGCTGGGGGCCGTCGACGAAGATCAAGCTCGAGGGCGACTCGACCGCGCTGGAGACGGTGTTCTTCGCCGACACGCCGGACGGCGCGCTGGTGCGCGACGTGCTGGGCGGCACCCTGCTCTATGCGGCCGGTCTGGTCCCCGACATCTCCGACGACATCGTCAATGTCGACCGCGCCATGCGCTGGGGCTTCGCCTGGGCCAAGGGCCCGTTCGAGCTGTTGGACCGCATCGGGCCGAAGCGGGTGATCGCGTGGCTCGCCCGCGACGGCCGGCCGCTGCCCCGCATGCTGGCCGTGCTGCAGGACGCCGGTGCCGAGCGCTTCTACGACGGCGACCGGTATCTCGGCGCCGACGGGCACCTGCACGCCGTGCCGCCGGAGTGAAAACGCGATGAAGCGGCCGTTCCACCGCGACGCGCGGACGGCGCGCCAGGCGCAACCGCCGGCGGCCGACGGACCGTCGCTCTATCTCGTGCTGATGCGGGCCTCGTCCGCATCGCATCGCCTCACTGGCGCGCGGCTCGTGACCGACGCCCGCCAGCACCGTGCCCGACGGCCCCGCCCGGGATCACCGTCGTGACAGCGCAAGACCCCCGAACGAGAGCAGGGAGCGACCGCGGCCGCTCCGTCGTGAAGACCGGCCGACACGATGCCGTCCGACATCGTGACGGATCGGGTCCGACTCGACCCCCGCGACCTCGGCCCCGACGGACTGCCTCGGACATGCTGACGAGGAATGCTCCTTGACGATACACCGACGCGACCTCCTGCTCACCGGAACACTCGCGGCGACCGCCGTCGCCGCCGGCGCGACCACCACGGTCGCCCAGGTCGACACCTCGGCCCGGCCTTCGGCGCAGGCCGATGCCGGCGCGGCCGCCTATGTCGCACCGTCGTCCGAACAGAAGATCAACGTCATCAGCCTGCGTGACATCGAGCGTCAGGCCGAGAAGGTCCTGCCGCCGTTCGGCTTCCACTTCATCGCCGGGGGCAGCGGCGACGAGTGGACGCTGCGCGAGAACGAGGCGGCGTTCGATCGGCTCGTCATCGAGCCGAATTTCCTGTCCGGCGTGAAGGCGCCGGATCCGACCACGACCATCCTGGGCGCGAAGCTGTCGATGCCGGTGCTCGCCTCGCCGATGGGCATGCACGGCTTCGCCCATTCCGGCAAGGAAGCCGGAACCGCCAAGGGCACGTCCGCGGCCGGCACTCTCTACGTCACCCCCTCGGTCTCCAATCTGTCGATGGAGGACATCGCGGCGGCGGTCGGCGGCGGCGCCCGCTGGTTCCAGATCTATTTTCCTGAAGATCCGGGCTACGCCCGCGAGCAGCTTCAGCGCGCCAAGGCCGCCGGCTACACGGCGATCGTGCTGACCGTCGACGCGACCTCGTTCGGCAATCGCGAGCGCGCCGCCAAGCTCGGCCTCAAGCCGCCGCCGCATCTCGGCTTCGGCAACATGCCGAAGTCGCCGGCGCTCGCCGGACAGAATCCGGATCTGCAGAAGAAGGATCTCACCTTCGACGATGTCGCCTTCTGCCAGAAGGAGAGCGGCCTGCCCGTCATCGTGAAGGGGGTTCTCACCCCGGATCTCGCGGCTGCGTGCGTGACGCACGGCTGCGCCGGCGTCTGGGTGTCCAATCACGGCGGTCGCCAGCTCGACCACTCCCCGGCGACCATCTCGGTGTTGCCGCGCATCGCCGATGCGGTCGGCGGCAAGGCGCCGATCATCGTCGACAGCGGCATCCGGCGCGGTCAGGACGTGTTCCGGGCCATCGGGCTCGGTGCGTCGGTGGTCGGCATCGGCCGGCCGCTGCTCTACGGGCTCGCACTCGGCGGCGCCCAAGGCGTCGAGGCCGTGTTCCAGCGGCTTCGCGCCGAGCTGGTGATGACCATGCAGCTCGCCGGGGTCGCCTCCGTCGACAAGATCACGTCGCGATACGTGAGCGCGACCGCGAAACTCTGATCGAAGCACCATCGGCCGG
>NZ_NPEX01000120.1:13437-17177 GCF_003258865.1 Rhodoplanes roseus
GGGCGGCCGCAGCGGCCGCCCGGCGCGACCAGGATATCGGACGTCATGACCTACGAGACCTTGATCATCGAGACAGCGGGACGCGTCGGCGTCATCCGGCTGAATCGGCCGAAGGCGCTGAACGCGCTGAATTCGACGCTGGCGGAAGAGCTCAGGGCGGCGTTCGCGGATTTCGATCGCACCGAGGAGATCGGCTGCGTCGTCATCACCGGCTCGGAGCGCGCCTTCGCGGCCGGTGCCGACATCAAGGAGATGCAGCCGCGCTCCTTCATCGACAACTTCAACGCCAACTACATGGCCAACTGGGACAGCCCGGCGCGCTCGCGCAAGCCGACCATCGCGGCGGTGGCGGGCTTCGCGCTCGGCGGCGGTTGTGAATTGGCCATGCAGTGCGACCTGATCATCGCGGCCGACAATGCGAAGTTCGGCCAGCCCGAGATCACGCTCGGCATCGTGCCCGGGCTCGGCGGCACCCAGCGGCTCACCCGCGCGCTCGGCAAGGCCAAGGCGATGGACCTCGTGCTGACCGGCCGCATGATGGACGCGGTCGAGGCGGAGCGTTGCGGTCTCGTCTCGCGCGTCGTGCCGCTCGCCGAGCTGATGGATGTCGCGATGAAGGCGGCCGAGACCATCGCGTCGATGTCGCTGCCGGCCGTGATGACCGCGAAGGAACTCGTGCAGCGCGCCCACGAGCTGCCGCTCGCCGAAGGCCTGCGCTTCGAGCGCCGCGCGTTTCACGCGCTGTTCGGAACGGACGGCCAGCGCGAGGGCATGCAGGCCTTCCTGGAGAAGCGCAAGCCGGAGTTCAACCAGCCGGCGAGCCCGCATCGCGAAGCCGCCGAATAGAACGGCCGCGCCCGCCGCCGTCTCTTGACGGTGGCCGGGCGCCGGCCGATTGCTCGAACACGTCCCGCCTCGTCCCGCCGTTCGGCGGCGGTCTTCTCAGGAGTGCAGCATGCGACCCTATTTCGAGCGGATGCCGGAGTTCGGAAAGGCTCTGAAGGAGAGCCGCCTGGCCCGCACGCGGGAGAGCCGGCAGGGTCTCGAATCCGTCGAGGCCGAGCTCGCCGCTCTGCGTGACGCCCGCCGCGAGGTCGGCCTGCCGACCGCCGAGATCAACAAGCGCGGCGGTCTCACGATCTGGCAGCGCCTCGGCTATCTGATCGATCCCGGCACCTGGCATCCGCTGCACAGCCTCTACGATCCGGAGGAGAACGTCGAAGGCACCACCAACGTGGTCGACGGGCTCGCCAAGATCGCCGGCCGCTGGGCCGTGGTGATCGGCTTCGACAACAAGGTGATGGCGGGCGCCTGGATCCCCGGCCAGTCCGAGAACATCCTCAAGGTCACGGATCTGGCCAAGCGGCTGCGCGTGCCGCTGGTGTGGCTGGTGAACTGCAGCGGCGTGAAGATGCCGGAGCAGGAGAAGTTCTACGGCGGCCGGCGCGGCAGCGGCACGCCGTTCTACCGCCACGCCGAGCTCGAGCAGCTCGGCATCCCGATCCTGGCCGGCGTCTACGGCACCAATCCGGCCGGCGGCGGCTATCAGGCGATCTCGCCGACCATCCTGATCGCCCACAAGGACGCCAACATCGCGGTCGGCGGCGTCGGCATCGTGTCCGGCATGGCGCCCAAGGGCGGCTTCGACGCCGCCGTGCTGGAGGAGCTGATCGCCAAGACGCGCACCATGCGCGAGCGTCCGCCCGGCAGCGTCGCGACGCATTTCGAGCACACCGGCTTCTTCACCCGCGTCTACGAGGAGGAGATCGGCGTCCTCGAAGGCATCAAGGACTACATGAAGATGCTGCCGGCCTACGATCCGGCGTTCTTCCGCGTGGCCGAGCCGGCCGAACCGCGCTTCCCGGCGACCGACCTCTATCATCTGCTGCCCTTCGACCAGGGCGAGACCTACTCGGTCGAGGACGTCCTGGCGCGCCTGGTCGACGGCAGCGAGACCATGGAGTTCCGGCCCGGCTACGGGCCCGAGGTGTTCACCGGCCTGGTCAAGATCGACGGCTTGCTGGTCGGCGTGATCGCCAACCGCCAGGGCGTTCTTCCGCGCGGCTATCCCGAATATGCCGACTATCCGGGCATCGGCGGCAAGCTGTACCGCCAGGGCCTGATCAAGATGAGCGAGTTCGTCACCCATTGCGGGCGCGACCGCGTGCCGATCGTGTGGCTGCAGGACACGACCGGCATCGACGTCGGCGACGTCGCCGAGCGGGCCGAGCTCCTCGGCCTCGGCCAGTCGCTGGTCTACTCCATCCAGGCGACCGACCTGCCGATGATGCTGGTGGTGCTGCGCAAGGGCTCCGCCGCCGCCCACTACATCATGGGCGGCCCGACCGCCAACCGGCAGAACGCCTTCACGCTCGGCACCGCGGCGACCGAGATCTACGTCATGCACGGCGAGACCGCGGCGGTGGCCAGCTACGCGCGGCGCGCCGTCAAGGACAAGGACGCCGGCAAGCCGCTGCAGCCGATCGCCGACAAGATGAACGAGATGGCGAAGCGCTATTACGACACGTCGCGCCCGGCCTGGTGCGCCAAGCACGGGCTGGTCGACGAGATCGTCGACCTCGGCAGCCTGCGCAGCTACCTCACCGCGTTCGCCGGCGCCGCCTACCAGAATCCCGGCTCGCTCTGCCCCCGCCACCAGATGCTGCTGCCGCGGCTGATCCGCGGCTGAGCGTCGCGGTCGCCGGGGGCGCTGCACGCCCAGGCTGTGGACAAGGGTCGGTTCCGCCGGCCCTTTCCTCCTGACTCGCTTGGCTTATCCGGATCGTGAGCCGGGTTGCACGCGGGTGCCGCAGTGCACCCGCGTTACCACCTTCAGGCGCATTTTAATGATTCATTAACCATCAGAATTTAAGCACGGTATCGGAATGTGTTAATCATGCTTCCTGATGTGATTCGTCAGGATTTCCGCGTCCGGCCCGGGGCCTTCCCGCTGCCGGGCGAGTGCTCGTACGGTTGTAATTATTTTCAAGCTGGAGACGGACCATGCCCACTGACTCGGCACCCCGCGGATACGATCGGATGTTCTGGACGCGTGCGCTCGGCGCCGTCCTCCTCGCGACCATTGCGGTCGGAAGCACGGCCGCCATGGCGGCGACCCCGGATGCCGCGCTGGTCGACGGCTCGCAGCGGCTGCTGATCGCCAGCGTGCTGGTGTTCGCCGCGATCGGCTTCGTCGGCTACCGCATGGCGGGCGGCTACATCGAGTCGCTCACCAAGCACGACGTCGAGATCGCGCCGGCCGCCAACGACGACCATCCGGCCGTCGCCACGGCCGTGGCCGCCCCGACCGTCGTCGTAGCCCCGATCACCCCGGTGGTGAGCGGCGTCGTCAGCCCGGTGCGCGGCCGCCTGGCCGCCGATCGCTTCGCCCGTCCGATCACGGTCGCCCCGAAGATCCCCGAGCCGCTGCCCGTGCAGGGTGTGCCGGTGCAGTCCCTGTTCATGCGTCCGGTGACGCCGAGCGGGGTCGCCAGCCGGGTCGAGCCGCGCCGCACCGCACCGACGCCGGTCACCAGCAGCGTGACGCCGCGCAGCGGGGTCGCGAGCCCGGTGACGGCCCGCAGCGGCCGCCCGTCGCCCGTGGTCAGCCCGGTGCAGCCGCGCCAGGCGGTCGAGCGGGTGGTCGCCCGCACGGCGCCGAGCCGTTCGGAGCCGGCCCGCGAGGCCGTCCGCGCCGAAGCGCCGGCCCGTCGCGAGACGGTGCGCACCGCCGTCGCCCC
>NZ_NPEX01000121.1 GCF_003258865.1 Rhodoplanes roseus
CCGCGGGTGACGGCGCTCTCGTTTCTGGCCTGTTTCGGATCGCGAACGGCGAACGCCCGCCCTGGTCAGCGCCGGCGCGCCGGCAGCAGCCGGAACAGAAGCATCGAACGGGCCGTGACCTCGTACTCGTCACCGAGCCGGAAGCTCTCGAGGTCGTCGTCGTCGGTCTCGACCGTTTCGAGATTGGTGTCGATCAGCCGCAACCATGAGCGTCCGGCCGTCACCTCCGGCAGCTTGAACTTCACCGGGATGTCGGCGGCGTTGACGATCAGCAGCATGGTGGCATCGCTGCCGCGCCGGCGGATGCCGCTCGCCTGGGCGCGGCCGTCGAAGACGACGCCCATGCATTTGGCGAAGGGATCGCCCCACTGCTCCGAGCCCATCTCGGTTCCGGCCGGCGTCAGCCATGTCGCGTCGCGGACGCCGAGCTCCTCGTTCCACTCGCCGGAGACGAAGCGATTCCGGCGCAGCACCGCATAGGCGCGGCGGATCGCGATGACGCGCGCGGCGAAGTCGTAGAGCGCCTCGCCCTCCGGGCCGAGATTCCAGTCGACCCAGCTGATCTCGTTGTCCTGGCAATAGGCGTTGTTGTTGCCGTGCTGGGTGCGGCCGAACTCGTCGCCGGCCGTGAGCATGGGCGTGCCCTGGCTGAGCAGCAGCGTCGCGAGCAGATTGCGCTTCTGCCGCTCGCGCAGCGCCTTGATGCCGGGGTCGTCGGTCGGCCCCTCGGCGCCGTGGTTCCAGGTGTAGTTGGCGTTGTGGCCGTCGCGATTGTCCTCGCCGTTCGCCTCGTTGTGCTTGTCGTTGTAGCTGACCACGTCGTTGAGCGTGAAGCCGTCGTGCGCCGTGATGAAGTTGACGCTCGCCCACGGCTTGCGGCCGCGTCGATTGAACAGGTCGCCGGACCCGGTGAGCCGCGTCGCGAACTCGGCGAGCTGGCTCTCGTCGCCCTTCCAGAACTTGCGCATCGTGTCGCGATAGCGGTCGTTCCACTCCGCCCAGCCGGGCGGGAAGCGGCCGACCTGATAGCCGCCCGGGCCGCAGTCCCACGGCTCGGTGATCAGCTTCACCGAGGAGAGCACCGGGTCCTGCCGGCACGAGTCCAGGAAGCCGCCGCCCTCGTCGAACCCGTAGGGCTCGCGGGCCAGGATGGTGCCGAGGTCGAAGCGGAAGCCGTCGACATGCATCTCCTCGACCCAGTAGCGCAGGCTGTCCGTGACCATCTGGAGCACGCGCTGATGCGACAGGTTCAGCGTGTTGCCGGTGCCGGTGTCGTTGATGTAGTAGCGCGGCTGGTCGGGCAGCAGCCGATAATAGGCGGCGTTGTCGATGCCCTTGAACGACAGGGTCGGGCCGCGCTCGTTGCCCTCGGCCGTGTGATTGTAGACGACGTCGAGGATCACCTCGATGCCGGAATCGTTCAGCCGCGCCACCATCTCCTTGAACTCGGAGAAGGCGAAGTCCGGCACCGCCGCGTAGCGCCGCTCCGGAGCGAAGAAGCTGATCGAGTTGTAGCCCCAGTAGTTCACCAGGTTCTTCTCGAGCAGATAGCTGTCGTCGACGAAGGCGTGGATCGGCAGGAGCTCCACGGCCGTGACGCCGAGCCGGGTGAGGTGCTCGATCACGCTCGGATGGCCGAGCCCGCGGAAGGTGCCGCGCAGCGGCTCCGGCACGTCCGGATGCAGCTTGGTGAAGCCCTTCACGTGCATCTCGTAGACGATCGTGCGATCGAACGGCGTCTTGGGCGAGCGCACGTCGCCCCAGGTGAAGGCCGGGTCGACGACGCGGCATTTGAGCATGTTGGGCGCGCTGTCGCGCTCGTCGAAGGTCGTGTCGTCCTGCGTCTCGAGCTGGTAGCCGAACAGCTCGGGGCCCCATTTGAGCTGGCCGATGACGGCCTTGGCATAAGGATCGAGCACCAGCTTGTTGGGGTTGAAGCGGTGGCCGTGCTGCGGCTCGTAGGGGCCGTGCACCCGGTAGCCGTAGATCGTGCCCGGGCGCGCGTCGGGCAGGAAGCCGTGCCACACCTCGTCGGTGAACTCGGGCAGCTCGATGCGCTCGATCTCCTTCTCGCCGTGGTCGTCGAACAGGCACAGCTCGACCTTCGTGGCATGGGCCGAGAACAGCGCGAAATTGACGCCCAGCCCCGTCCAGGTGGCACCGAGCGGATGCGGCGAGCCCTCGCGGATCCGCAAGGCGCCGCCCGTGACGGAACGCGGCCTCACGGGAGTCGCCGGCATGGTCGGCGGGGTGACGTGCTGGGTCATCTGCTTTCGGTCTCCACGGGACGATCGAGGATTCCCGAGACCGGCCGGCGCGAGAGCCGACGCCCCGCCGGCAGTGCAGCGGCAGCGACGACGTCGACGCTCGATCACGGGGTACGGGACGAGGCGCAGCGGCGGAGTAGCGCGATGCCGCGCGCGCCAGCCACTCTCAACCGGAGTGCCGGGCGAAAGTTCCCAGCCGACGCCAGCGCACCGCAGGGCCGGCGAACCGAGGCAGGCCGGCACCGTTTCGCGCCTTGCGCGTTGTCTTGCGCGGCCGGTCCGGCCGTGCGGCCCGGCCACGGGCCGATCGTGCGCGCCGGGCGCGTTGGAGAACCACGAGATGTCGGACACCGAGCGCGGCGCCGCCGCGCAGATCCAGGCCGCGGACAGTCCCACCTCGTCGGAGCTTCTCACGCTGGCGGTCGGCGTCGTGGTGGTGGCGGCGCTCTACCTCGCCCGCGACGTGCTGGTGCCGATCACGCTGGCCATGCTGCTCACCTTCGTGCTGGCGCCGCTGGTACGGGCGCTGCGCTGGCTGCGGCTCGGCCGGGTGCCGGCCGTGCTGGTGTCGGTGGTGTTCGCGCTCGCCGTGATGTCGTCGATCGGCGCCATGATCGGCAGCCAGATCGCCACCTTCGCCCAGGATTTTCCCCGTTACGAATCGACCATCCGGGAGAAGGTCGAAACGGTCCGGGACCAGACGCTCGGGCGCATCTCGCGGCTCATGGAGCATGTCGAGCAGATGCAGCCGAGCGACGCGCAGCCGTCACAGCCCGGGGCCCCGCAGGCCGCGCCGTCACAGGGCGAGCCGCAAGGCCAAGGCGGCCCGAAGCCCGCGCCGAACGGCGGCCAGAACGGCGAGGGAGCCGGTCCGCCTTCCACCATGTCGCTGGTGCAGCGCTACGTCTCGCCGGTGCTGAGTCCGCTCGCGACGCTCGGCATCGTGCTGGTCTTCGTCACCTTCATCCTTCTGCAGAAGGAGGATCTGCGCGACCGCTTCATCCGACTGTTCGGGTCGCGCGACCTGCACCGAACCACGGTCGCACTCAACGATGCGGGCCGGCGGCTGAGCAAGTTCTTCCTCACCCAGCTCGCCCTCAACACCGCGTTCGGCGTGCTGGTGACGGTGGGACTCTACTTCATCGGGCTGCCGAGCCCGGTGCTGTGGGGCATCCTGGCCGGACTGTGCCGGTTCGTGCCCTATGTCGGCGCCTGGATCGCGGCCGCGCTGCCGCTGATCGTCGCCGCCGCCGTCGATCCCGGTTGGACGATGTTCCTGTACACCGCGGCGCTCTTCGTCATCACCGAGCCGGTGATGGGCCAGGTGGTCGAGCCGGTGGTCTACGGGCACTCCACCGGGCTGTCGCCCGTGTCGGTGCTGATCGCCACCGTGTTCTGGACGTGGCTGTGGGGCCCGATCGGCCTGGTGCTGGCGACGCCGCTGACCCTGTGCCTGGTGGTGCTCGGGCGGCACGTCGAGCGGCTCGAGTTTCTCGATGTGCTGCTCGGCGACAGACCAGCGCTGACGGCGACCGAGACGTTCTACCAGCGAATGCTGGCCGCTGATCCCGACGAGGTGCAGGACCAGGCCGAGACCCTGCTGAAGACCCGCTCGCTGTCCGGCTATTACGACGAGGTGGCGTTGCGCGGGCTAGCGCTGGCGGCGGAGGATTCGCTGCGCGGCGTGCTCGGCCCTTCGCGCATCCGCCGCATCGCCGATTCGGTGCGCGATCTCGTCGAGGAGCTGGACGAGTACGACGATCGCGAGCCGGCGCCGGTGATCGAGGGCGCGAGCCCGGTGGAGCCCCCGCCGGAGAGCGACGACGACGCCCCGCCCGGCCGCATGGCCCCGCCGGTCGAGGCCCGCACCGGCGCTTGGCGCTGCCCCTCACCCGTGCTGTGCATCGCCGGCGCGAGCCCGCTCGACGAGGCCGCGACCGCGATGCTGATGCAGCTCCTCGGCAAGCACGGGCTGGGCGCCCGCGAGCTGACGAGCGACCGGCTGTCGCGCGTGCATGTGGCGGGGCTGAATCGGGACGGAATCGCTTTCGTCTGCATCTCGCTGGTCGAGACCACCGGCAACCTCGCCCGCACCCGCTACCTGATCCGCCGCCTGCGCCGGCAGTTGCCGGGCGTTCCGGTGCTGGTCGGCCTGTGGCCGCCGCAGGCCGACGCTCCGGAAGGCGAGAGCGTGCGCACCACCATGGGTGCCGACCTCTACGTCGATTCGCTCACCGACGCCGTGAACGCCTGCGTCGACGCCGCCAGCGCGGCCGCCCGCCAGGCCGAGCCCGAGCAGGCTGCCGCGGCGGAGCCGTCCACGGTGGCGTCCCCCAGTCCTCCCGTCGTACCGGCAGCCGCCGGCGCGTGAGGCATCATCCCCCGTACAGCACGCCCGGCAGCCAGGTCGCCACGGCGGGAACGAACCACAGGCACAGCAGCGCGAGGAGCTGGATCAGCACGAATGGGATCGCGCCGACATAGATGTCGGCCGTGCTGATCTCTTTTGGCGCGACGCCGCGCAAAAAGAACAGCGTCGGGCCGAGCGGCGGGTGGATGTAGGAGGTCTGCAGGTTCAGGGCGATCATCACGGCGAGCCAGACCGGATCGACGCCGGGAAGCCGGAGCAGCGCCGGCCCGACGATCGGCACCACCACGAAGATGATCTCGAAGGCGTCCATCACGAAGCCGAGCAGGAAGATCGCCAGCATGACGGTGAGCACGGCGCCGGCCGTGCCGCCCGGCAGGTCGGACAGCGCGCGATGCACCAGATCGTCGCCGCCGAGCCCGCGAAAGACCAGGCTGAACAGCGTCGCGCCGATCAGGATCAGGAAGATCATGCTGGTGACCTCGGCGGTGCGCGAGAGCACCGGCACCAGGAAGCCCTGCCGATGCACCCGGAGCACCGGCTGCAGCAGCAGCGCGCCCGCGGCCACCAGCAGGGCGGCCGGCAGCAAGGCGCCGACCTCGCCCGTGACGAGGGCGCGTGGATCGTAGCCGTGCGACGACAGGAGCCGAAGCAGCGCGACCGCCGCGGCGACCAGCGCGAGCCACGCCCCCCAGGCGCGCGGATCGGGCCGCGCGGCGAGCAGCATCGCCCCGAAGGCCCCGACCGCGGCCGCCTCGGTCGGCGTCGCGAGGCCCCCCAGGATCGAGCCCAGCACGGCGACGATCAGCAGGATCGGCGCGACCAGCACGGCGAGAGCGCGCCGCACCAGCGCCAGCCCGTGCGGCGCCGACGGATCGGGCGGGATCGCGGGAGACGACGTCGGGGCGACGACCGCGATCCCGACCAGGAACACGATGTAGAGCACCACCAGGCCGAAGGCCGGCAGGATGGCGCCGGCGAACAGGTCGCTCACCGTCACCGACTGCGGCGCGAAATTGCCCTGGGCGAGCTGGGCCGCCTGATAGGCGTTGCTCATCTGGTCGCCGAGCAGCACCAGCACGGTGGCCGGCGGAAAAATCTGGGCGAGCGTCGCGGTCGCCGCGACGGTGCCGGCGGCGAGCCGCTTGTCGTAGCCGTGCCGCAGCATGGTCGGCAGCACGATCAGCCCCATCGTCACCGTGGTGGCGCCGACGATGCCCTTCGCCGCGGCGAGCAGCACGCCGACGATGACGACCGCGACGGCGAGCCCGCCGTGCAGCCGCCCGAGCAACCGGCCCAGCGCCTCCAGCAGATCCTCGGCGACGCGCGAGCGCTCCAGCATGACGCCCATGAAGACGAACAGCGGGATCGCCAGCAGTACCTCGTTGGTCATCACCCCGAAGATGCGCTGCGGCAGCGCGCCGAGCAGGCTCGGCGTCATCACGCCGAACAGGTCGCCGAGGGCGACGAAGGCGAGCGCGACGCCGGCGAGCGTCAGGGCGACCGGATAGCCGGCCATCAGCAGCGCGACGGTGGAGACCACCATCAGGATCGCGACGAGACTCTGAACGTCCATGGCCTACCCGCGCGCCGTCGTCGGTTCGGCGCCGGCCAGCACCTGGACGGCACGCAGGAGCTGGGCGACGCCCTGCAGCAGCATCAGCCCCGCGAAGGCCGGGATCAGGCTCTTGAGCAGGAACACCAGCGGCAGCCCGCTCGCCTCGCGCGAGCGCTCGAGCAGCACCCAGGAGCGCGTCACATAGGGCAGCGACAGCCACAGCAGCACGACCGCGAAGGGAAACAGGAACAGCACAGTGCCGAGGGCATCGACGAGCGCCCGCCGGCGCGGCGTCGCGCGGGCGTAGAGGATGTCGACCCGGACATGGCCACCGCGCGCCAGCGTCCAGGCCGAGGCCAGCAGGAACAACCCCGCATGGGCGTAGACGGCAGTCTCCTGCAGCCACAGCGAGCCGATTCCCAGCGCGTAGCGGCCCAGCACCACGGCGAGCTGGACCAGGACGACAGCCAGGGCGCCCCAGGCGGCGACCCGGAACACGGCGGCCGTGATCCGGTCGATCCGGTCGGCCAGCGCAGTCAGGCGGGCCGCGGAGGCGGGCCTGCCGGCCGACGGGAGGTTTTCGGGAGACTGGAGGGGGCCGGAACCGGACATGGCGCCTTATACGCCGGACCCGCCGAGGGATTAAGGCCGAAGCTCGCCTCCCGGGGTTTCCCCTCGGCCACCCGGTCCCCTATATAGAGGCCGAACGGAGCCCTCCATGACCGACAAGATCCCCGTCACGGTCCTCACCGGTTATCTCGGTGCGGGCAAGACCACCCTCCTCAACCGCATCCTGTCGGAGCCGCACGGCTTCCGCTTCGCCGTCATCGTCAACGAGTTCGGCGAGATCGGCATCGACAACGACCTCGTCGTCTCGGCCGACGAGGAGGTGTTCGAGATGAACAACGGATGCCTGTGCTGCACGGTGCGGGGCGACCTCATCCGGATCATCGAAGGCTTGATGCGGCGCCGCGGCAAGTTCGACGCGATCGTGGTGGAGACCACCGGGCTCGCCGACCCGGCGCCGGTGGCCCAGACATTCTTCGTCGACGCCGATGTCGGCAAGGCGGCCAAGCTCGACGCGGTGGTCACGGTGGCCGACGCCAAGTGGCTGCGCGACCGCCTGAAGGACGCGCCCGAGGCGAAGAACCAGATCGCCTTCGCCGACGTGATCCTGCTCAACAAGACCGACCTGGTCGGCCCCGACGAGCTTTTGGACGTCGAGGCGCATGTGCGCGCGATCAACCCCTATGCCCGGCTGCACCGCACCGAGCGCTGCAGCATCCCGATCGCCGAGGTCCTCGGGCGAAACGCCTTCGACCTGGACCGCATCCTGGAGATCGAGCCGGCCTTCCTGGAGAAGGACGAGCACCACGATCACGGTCACGGTCATGATCACGATCATCACGACGGTTGCGATTGCGGTCATGATCACGATCACGGCCACCATCACGACGATCATGGCCACGGCCACGGGCTGAAGCACTATCACGACGAGCACATCCAGTCGGTGTCGATCAAGACCGACCGGCCGCTCGATCCCGACAAGTTCTTCCCCTGGATCCAGAAGCTGGTCGCCGAGGAAGGCCCGAAGATCCTGCGCTGCAAGGGCATCCTGTCGTTCAAGGACGACCCCGACCGGTTCGTCTTCCAGGGCGTCCACATGATCCTGGACGGCGACCATCAGCGTCCGTGGCGCGACGACGAGACGCGCGACAGCCGCCTCGTCTTCATCGGCCGCGAGCTGCCCGAGAAGCTCATCCGCGACGGCGTCGAGCGCTGCTTCGCGTCATGAGCGACACCTCGGCCCCGACCAATTCGCTCGTCGAGCGGACCCGCAGCATCGACGCTGGCGGACCCGTGGTCGCGGTCGGCTTCGTCGGCCCGAAGGGACGCGAGACCGCCGCCTTCGCGCTGGGCGAGGAGACCGTGCTGCTGGCCGGCGACGACGGCACCGAGCGCCATGTCCCGGTTCACGGCGGTGGAATCCTCGGCGCGGCCGGCGACGGCAGCCGCCTGATCACCGGCGGCGACGACGGCCGGGTGATGGCCACGGCGCCCGACGGGACCACGACCGAGATCGCCGCTGACGCCAAGCGCCGATGGATCGACAATGTCGCGGTCGGCCGCGACGGCGTCGTCGCCTGGTCGGCCGGCAAGCAGGCCTTCGTCCGCACCGCCAAGGGCGAGACCCGCACCACCGAGGTCGGCTCGACGGTCGGCGGGCTCGCCTTCGCGCCGAAAGGCCTGCGGCTCGCCATCGCCCATTACGGCGGCGCCTCGCTGTGGTTCCCCAACGCCCAGACGGCGCCCGAGACGCTCGAATGGAAAGGCTCGCATGTCGGCGTGACCTTCAGCCCCGACGGCCGCTTCCTCGTCACCTCGATGCAGGAGCCGGCGCTGCACGGCTGGCGCATCGCCGACGGCAAGCACATGCGGATGTCCGGCTACGCCACCAAGGTGAAGTCGGTATCGTGGACGGCGGACGGACGCGAGCTCGCGACCGCGGGCGCCGACACGCTGGTGCTGTGGCCGTTCCATGGCAAGGACGGACCGATGGGCCAGCAGCCGCGCCTGCTCGCCCCGACCGCGAACCTGATCGTCGCGGTGGCATGCCATCCGGCCCAGGCCGTCACGGCGGTCGGCTTCGACAACGGCCTCGTCCTGCTGGTCCGGCTCGAGGATTCCGCCGAGATCGTGGTCCGGCATCCCGGCGGCGGCGCCGTCTCGGCGCTCGCCTGGAACGCTGCCGGCACCCGCCTCGGCTTCGGCACCGAAGGCGGATCGGCGGGGCTGCTCGCGCTGTAGAGTGCTGTGCCGCTACGGCCAGGTGCCGGCCGGGGCCACGACGGCCGTGGTCAGTCCGAGCCGATCGAAGGCCTCGCGCACGAGGCCGGACGCTTTTGCCTCCTCGACGACGGCCGCGGCGAAGGCGCGCGCCCGCGGTCGCCCCTGGGGGACGGCCACGGCCGTCGAGGTGGTCAGGAAGGCGCCGTCGAGAATGCGCGATCCTTCGATCTCGCCCGCGATGCCGCCGAGCGATTCACGTCCCATGGCGATCGCGTCGGCATTGCCGCCGTGCATCATGGCGACGAGATCCTCCGGCGATTCGACGGCCAGATGGGTGGCGCGGGGGGACGCCCGCATGGACGCACGCAGCGTGGCGGTGTCGCGCACCCCGGTGATCCGCGTTCCGGGCGCGTCCGCATCCGCCAGCACGCGGATGCGCGAGCCTGCCGGAACCAGATAGGTGCTCCGCAGGACATGATAGGCGCTGCCGAAGTCGACCAGCGCGCGGCGCTCGTCGTCCACCGGCAGGAAGCTCACGTCCCACACGCCGCCGGCGGCCGACGCCTGGATCTCGCCGGTGCTGCGCAAGGGGACGAACCAGAGCGGCACGCCTGCCCTCTCGGCCAGCATCTGGGCGAGCGTCACGGTCACGCCCCGCAGCGAATCGCCCGCCCTGTCGCGAACCGCATAGATGGCGGACGGTGTCGGCCCGACCACGACGGCAACGCGCAGGCGGCCGGTCGGCGCCAGCTCGGCCAGCACACGCGGATCGGCCGCAGCGTCGTCGGCCGGCGAGGCGCCGCTTGCCAGAGTCCGGTCCAGGATCGACATGCGGGTCTCCGTCGGGCGCTTCCGACCCGCGAATCATTTCAGAACCGACGCTGGACCGCCATCGCACGTATCGAGTTACCCCCGCCTGTTTCCACAAGGTTGTGCTGGAATTCACGCGTTTAGTCATTTCCGTCTAGGACGCCAGGGGGGTGCCCGATCGGCCGGTGCGGTGCGTGCACGCGAGCCGCGGGCTGCTAGGATCGCGGCGGCGCGACAGAACAGCCGGGGAGACGCATGCACGTGATGGTGACGGGAGCGGCCGGCATGATCGGCCGCAAGCTCGCCGAGCGGCTCGGGCAAGAGGGGGCGCTGGCCGGCGCCGCCATCACGGTCCTGACGCTCTCCGACATCGTCGCGCCGCCGGTTCCGGCCGGCTTCGCCGGCGCGGTGAGCCGCGTCACCGCCGATCTGGCTGCGGCCGGCGTCGCGGAGCGGCTGATCTCGGCCCGGCCCGAGGTGGTGTTCCACGGCGCCGGCGTCGTCTCGGCCGAGGCCGAGATGGACCTCGAGAAGGGCTACCACGCCAATCTCGACGGCACGCGGATGCTGCTCGAGGCGGTGCGCGAGGTGGGCGGTGGCTATCGGCCCAAGGTCGTCTTCACGTCGTCCTGCGCGGTGTTCGGCGCACCGTTTCCGGACGTGATCCCGGACGACTTCCACCTCACGCCGCTGACCTCCTACGGCACCCAGAAGGCGATGTGCGAGCTGATGCTGGCCGACTACAGCCGCCGCGGCTTCCTGGACGGCGTCGGCCTGCGGCTGCCGGCCGTGTGCGTCCGCCCGGGGCCGCCCAACAAGGCGGCCTCGGGCTTCTTCTCGGCCATCATCCGCGAGCCGCTGGCCGGGCGCGACACGGTGCTGCCGGTGTCCGAGGACGTGCTGCACACCCATGCCTCGCCGCGCGCCACCGTGGGCTTCCTGATTCACGCCGCCGGGCTGTCGCGCGACGTCCTGGGGCCTCGCATCAACATCACGATGCCGGGCGTGTGCTGCACGGTCGGCGAGCAGATCGAGGCCCTGCGCCGCGTCGCCGGCGATGCCGCGGTGGCGCGGATCCGGCGCGCGCCCGATCCGCTGGTGGAGCGCATCGTCGCCGGCTGGCCGCATCGCTTCGACGCGGCGCGCGCCCGCGCCCTCGGCTTCGTCGCTGAATCCTCGTTCGACGAGATCGTCCGCATCCATGTCGAGGACGACCTCGGCGGCCGCCTCCCGGCCTGAGCCTTCATGCTGTTCCCCGCCCCGTTGATCCCAGCGACGCTGCTGCGCCGCTACAAGCGCTTCCTCGCCGACGTCGTGATGCCGGACGGCACCGTGATCACGGTTCACGTCGCCAATCCGGGCAGCATGCTGGGCCTCGCCGTGCCGGGATCGCGCGTGTGGCTGTCGCGCTCCGACAAGCCGGGCCGCAAGCTCGCGCACTCGTGGGAGCTGGTGGAGGTCGACGTCGGGGCCGGGCCGGAGCTCGTCGGCGTCAACACGGCGCATCCCAACGGCCTGGTCGCGGCGGCCATTGCGGCGGGTGCCATCCCGCCGCTCGCCGGTTACGCCGGCCTGCGCCGCGAGGTGAGATACGGGGCCGCGTCGCGCTGCGACCTGCTGCTCGACGATCCGTCGGGCCCGCCCTGCTGGGTCGAGATCAAGAGCGTCACCCTGATGCGGCGGCCGGGCCTCGCCGAGTTTCCCGACGCCGTGACGGCCCGCGGCGCCCGCCATCTCGACGAGCTGGCGGCCCGGGTGGCGGAGGGCGAGCGGGCCGTGATGCTGTTCCTGATCCAGATCGGCTCGGCCGAGACCTTCGACATCGCCCGCGACATCGATCCGGCCTACGGGACCGGCCTCGACCGGGCCCGGGCGGCCGGCGTCGAGGTTCTGGCGCATCGCTGCCGGGTCGCGGTGGACGGCATCGAGGTCGCGGACGCCGTGCCGGTCGCGCCGGCGCGCCCCCTCGCGGCCGTCCCGGACGCCAGGCTCACGGCCGGGTCCCTACGCGGCGGGCGATCGGGATGACGAGGTGGATCATGGCGATCACCATGGGCGGCACGACCACGGCCGTGAGCGCCGGAAACGGCCACCCCGCCGTGAGCGGCGACACCAGGGCGAGCAGCGTGTTGATGACCACATAGGCGCCCACCATCGCGATGGCGACGAAGCGAAGGTGGGCCAGCGGAAGGTTGATCGAGGAACGGGACGGCATGGTCGGCTCCAAATCGTTACGAAACGAACCGTTTCGTTTGTTGGCGCTTGATCTATACGGACCGTTTCGTTACGTCAAGAGGCGAGGTCGGAATTTTCGGGGGGTTGGTCGGCCGACCATCGCACCGGGGCAACCAGGATCGCCTTCCCCTGCCCCAGAAGGGATGCCGAGATGAGCGAGCCCGTACCGCCGGGCGGCACGCCCAAAAGCGCCACGCCCAAGAGCGCCACGCCGAAGAGCGCCACGCCTCCGAGCGAGACGCAGTCCCGCCGCGCCTCGATCGGCGCCCGCCGCAGTCCGGCCGCCGAGGCGGCCATCCTGGACGCGGCGCGCAGCCTCTTGGCCGAGAAAGGCTATGCCGGCTTCTCGATCGACGAGGTGGCGCGGCGCGCCGGCGCCGGCAAGCCGACCATCTATCGCTGGTGGCCGTCCAAGGCGGACCTGTTCATCGCCGTGTACTCGGCCGACAAGGCGGCCGCCATCGTGGTGCCGGACACCGGCGCGCTCGCCACCGATCTGGCCGCCTACACGACCGAGCTGTGGCGGTTCTGGCGCGAGACGCCGTCCGGCGTGGCGTTCCGGGCCCTGCTGGCCGAGGCGCAGGCGAGCGAGCAGGCGATGGCTGCCCTGCGCGACAAGTTCCTGCCCTTGCGGCTCGCCGACCTCGCCTGCGTGTTCACCCGGGCGGCGGACCGCGGCGAGATCGCGCCCGCCGACGCCGACGACCTGCTGCAGCTCTATATCGGGTTCCACTGGGTGCATCTCCTCACCGGACGGATCGGCGAGGATGCGGCGTCGATCGAGCGCATGGCGCGGCTGATCGTGCGGGCCGGGCGGCCCGACACGGCGGCCCCGCCGACGCGATGATTGATTCGAGGCGCCAAAGGCCTACATTCGGGACAGCATCGACGAGGCCCGACCTTTCATGACGTATATCGATGCGGCGGCCGCGCCGCTGCGCAAGAACGGACAGATCAAGCTGCATGGGCCGGAGGCGTTCGCCGGCATGCGCAAGGCGGGCCAGCTCGTCGCGCGCTGTCTCGACATGCTGGTCCCCGAGGTGAAGCCCGGGGTACCGACCGACCGGATCAACCAGCTCGTGTTCGAGTTCGGGATGGATCACGGGGCCTATCCGGCGACCCTGATGTATCGCGGCTACACCAAGTCGACCTGCACGTCGATCAACCACGTCGTCTGCCACGGCATCCCCAACGACAAGCCGCTGCGCGAGGGCGACATCGTCAATATCGACGTGACGCTGATCCTCGACGGCTGGCACGGCGATTCGAGCCGCATGTACGGGGTCGGCGAGATCCCGCGCCGGGCCGAGCGGCTGATCGACGTGACCTTCGAGTCGATGAATCGCGGCATCGCCGTGATCAAGCCGGGCGCCACCACGGGCGACATCGGCGCCGCCATCGAGGCCTTCGTCGAGCCGCAGAACATGAGCGTGGTGCGCGACTTCTGCGGCCACGGCCTGGGCCGCCTGTTCCACGACGAGCCGAACATCGTGCATGTCGGCCGGCGCGGCGAAGGCATCGTGCTGCGCCCCGGCATGCTGTTCACGGTGGAGCCGATGATCAATCTCGGCCGCCCGCACGTGAAGGTGCTGTCCGACGGCTGGACCGCGGTGACGCGCGACCGCTCGCTGTCGGCCCAGTTCGAGCACACGGTGGGCGTCACCGAGACCGGCGTCGAGGTGTTCACCTATTCGCCGATGGGCCTCGACAAGCCGCCCCTGATCAGCAGCCGCGCGTAACGCGGCAGGAGTCGCCGCGCTGCGTCACGCCTTGGCGTTGCGCCAGAACACCGCGACGATCGTCGCCATCGCCGTGATGGTGCCGAGCACCATCGCGACGGTGGCGGGCCAGCCGCCGATCACCCAGGCGAGGCCGGGCAGCGACGCGCCGGCGCTGCCGCCGACATAGAACACCGTCATGTACAGCCCGACCGCCGAGGAGCGTCCCTCCTTGGCCGTCGCCGTGACGGCGGCGGTCGAGACGCCCTGACACATCATCCCACAGGTCGCGCAGATCGTCAGGCCCAGCAGGATGCTCCACACCGCGGGCGTCAGCAGCAGCGCCGCGCCGACGCCCCACATGATCAGCACGCCGAGCACGAAGCGGCGGCGCCCGAACGCCGCGACGGCACGCCCGATCGACGGCACCGTGGCCGAGCCGACCAGATAGGTGAGGAAGATCAGTCCGAGCATCGACGGGGTGAAGAAATACGGCGCCCCGGCGAGATGGAAGTTCACATAGGTGAACACCGCCATGAAGTTGAACAGCACGCCGAAGCCGACCGCGTAGAGCGGGATCAGCCGCCGGTCGACCAGATGGCGCAGCATCTGGCGCAGCGAGGCGACCAGCCCTTCGGAGCGCACGAAGTGCCGCTCCTTGTCGAGCGTCAGGCCGAAGCCGATCGCGCACAGCACCGTGATCAGCGCGAGCGAGCCGATCGCCAGGCGCCACCCGACCAGATCGGTGAGCAGCCCCGGGACGAGCCGCCCCGAGAAGCCGCCGAGACTCGATCCCATCATGTAGATGCCGGCGACGCCCGGAACCTCGGCGGGCGGAAACTCGTCCCCCACATAGGCCAGCGCGGTGGCGAAGACGGGCGGCAGCGCCAATCCCTGCAGGAACCGCCAGATCACGATCTGATGCACGCTGCCGGCGAGCGCCACCATCACGGTGGGGACCGCCACCAGCAGCATCGCGATCACGATGACGCGCTTGCGCCCGAGCATGTCGGTGACGACACCCGTGAACGGCGCCGTGAGCGCGATCGAGATCGTGCCGGCCGTCATCACGGCGCTGATCTCGGCCGCCGTGACGCCGAAGTCGTGCGCGAGCGCCGGCAGCAGGGCCTGGGGCGCGTAGAGGTTGAGGAAGGCGCAGTATCCCGCGAGGGCGATGCCGACGCGGCGGGTATCGATGATCATTCCAACGTTCGTCTGGTGCTGTCGGGGGAGAACTATAGCAGAGCCGGCGGACCGCTGTGTGTCGGCAATCCGGATGAGACCAGCGCAGCACGCAGGCGAGCCATCGTCTCGGCCGGCGTGCCGGAGGCATCGATCGGGCTCCAGTCGAGCGGACCGAGATCGTATCCTTCCTGATGTTGCGCGACCGCCGCATCGGCATCCGACGCGTCCCCGGTCCGACCGCCCACGCGCGCCATACGGGTGGCGAGATCGGCGGCGAGGAACACGCCCGCGAACGGAACGCCGGCGCTTCGCGCCGCATCGGCGATCGCGGCACGTTCCCGCGGACGCGCGAACACCGCGTCGGCGACGACGCTGTGGCCGGCCGCGAGCGCGCGGGCGGCGTGCGCCACGAGCTCGGCATAGACGCGGGCGGTCGCCTCCTCGGTATAGGCCGAAGCGGGCAGCCGGGCGTGCTCGTCGACACCGGCGAGGGTCTTGCGCAGCACGTCGGAGCGCAGCACCACGGCACCGGGTGCCGGCCGCAGATCGGGCGCCAGCGCCCGGGCGGCCGCCGATTTTCCCGTGCCGGACAGCCCGCCGATCGCGACCAGCACGGGCGACGGCGGCACGATCAGCGCGCAGGCGAGCCGAAAGTATTTTTGCGCCGCCGCGTCGCGCACCGCCTCGTCGCCGGCCCGCACCGGCTTGGCCGCCGTCACCTTGGCCCGGATGGCGGCGCGCAGCGACAGGAACAGCGGCAGCGCGGCGAGCCCGTCGAGATCCTCGGGCCGGCCCGTCTCGGCGAGCCAGCGGTCGAGCACGACATTCGCCGCGGCGCGCAGGTCGCGCTCCCAAAAATCCATCAGCAGGAAGGCGAGGTCGTACAGGACGTCGCCGGACGCCACCGTCTCGTCGAACTCGAGCGCGTCGAACGGCACCGGCCGCCCTTCGATCAGCGCGATGTTGCCGAGATGCAGGTCGCCATGCCCGCGCCGCACCAGCCCGGCTCGTCCGCGCGCCACCAGCAGCGGGCGTCGCCGGGAGAGCGTCTCCCGGGCCTGGGCCGTCAGCAGCGCTGCCTGCTCCGGTTCGAACAGATCGGGGCGCGCGGCGAACGCGTCGGCGTCCTGCGCGATATAATCGCCGAGCGCGGCGATCCAGGGAGCGGCGTCGACGACCGGCGCGCGGGCATGCGCCTGCGCCACGACCCGCCCGAGCGCATCGGCCAGCCGAGCCTCGATCGCGCCGGCGTCGGCGAGCCGGTCGAGCGTGCGTGTCTCGTCGAAGCGCCGCATTCTGACGGCCCATTCGACCGGCGTCCCCGCCCCGCCCAGCGTCAGCGTTTGGTCCGGACCACGCGTGATCGCGACGACACCCTCGTAGAGCTGCGGCGCGAAGGGCTGGTTGCAGCGGATCTCCGCCTCGCAGGCGGCCCGTCGCCGGTCCAGGGTGGAAAAGTCGAGGAACGGGAACCTGACGGCGCGTTTTATTTTCAGCGCGTGGTCGCCGGCGAGGAACACCGCGGCCGCATGGGTGTCGATCCGCACCACCGGCGCCCCGCCATGCGTCGCCGGATCGGCCAGGAAGGCCAGCACCTCGGCTTGCGGATCTCGGGCCTGCAGATCTGGGGCCTGCGGATTTGGGGTCTGCGGATCGTCGTCTTTCGGGGCGTCCATACCGATCCAGATCAAAGCCGTGCCTTCGGCGCGGTGCAGACTCATAATACGCGCGAGGCGCGCTGTCGCCGACCGGGAGCACGTCAGGAGGTCCGCCATGACCCAGTTGCCGCACGACTTCAAACGCATCCGGCTGAATCTCGCCCGCTCGAAGGACCATCCGCTCGGATCACCGCAGCACGGCTACGAGTTCGTCGCGCCGCTCGGGCCGGACGGCCACATCGACGTCGAGCGATGGCGCAAGAACCGCGAGCACTGCCGCGTCCGCCGCTTCTGGGGCGACGAGCAGGAGGTCGGTCGCCTTGTGCACAAGCCGGGCGGACCCGAGCACGCCCGCTGGGTGTTCGATTACGACGAGAGCGCCGATGACGACGACGAGGCCGGCTACCGCTTCGGCGCCCACGCCTTCGTCCCCGGCGAGTACGTCTCGATCCGCGACGAGGAGGGCGAGATGCACACCTTCCAGGTCGTCACGGTCGAGCCGGCGACGTAGCGGCCGCTTTCGGGCGCGGATGAGCCTCCGTGTTCCGGGGCGGAGCGCCTCGCGCAGCGAG
>NZ_NPEX01000122.1 GCF_003258865.1 Rhodoplanes roseus
GGGCGCCGGCGCCGCGGCGACCGCGCCCGGGCGGGTCAGGCGCTCGGCGTGCAGGGTGGCGAGCGCCAGGACGACGAGGGCCGTGCCCTGGTGCAGCAGCGCGAGGTCGATCGGCACGCGGGCCAGCAGCGTCGCGACGCCGACGGCGATCTGGGCGACGATCGCGACGGCCAACGCCAGCGCACCGGCCCGCACGCCCCGCCGGGTGCCGGCCGACACGACCGCGTCGGCGAGATGCAGCACCGCGACCAGCGCCAGCGTGTAGCCGATCATCCGGTGGGTGAACTGGATGGTCAGCGTGTTCTCGAAGAAGTTCATCCACAGCGGATCGGCGAAGAACAGATCCCCGGTGCTCGGGATCAGCCGTCCGTCGATCAGCGGCCAGGTGTTGTGGACGAGGCCGGCTCGCATCCCGGCGACCAGCGCGCCGAAATAGATCTGCACCAGCACCAGGCCGGCGAGCGCGACCGCGCCGATGCGCAGCCGCAGCGGCACGGCGGTGCCGCCGGACGTCGCCCCGATCCGGGCCGCCGTCCACACCAGCGTGGAGAAGATCAGGCAGGCGAGCGTGAGATGGAAGGCGAGCCGGTAGTGCGAGACGAAGATGCGGTCGGCGAGCCCGGAGGACACCATCCACCAGCCCACCCCGGCCTGCACGGCGCCGAGGCCGAAGATCGCGGCGAGACCGAGCTTGAGCGGCCGCGTCAGCGCGCCGCGCCACAGGAACCAGAGGAACGGCAGCAGGAACACGAAGCCGGTGAGCCGCGCCACGTTGCGGTGGCCCCACTCCCACCAGTAGATCACCTTGAAGTCGTGCAGGCCCATGCCGCGGTTGAGGATCTCGTATTGCGGGATGGCCTTGTACTTGTCGAACTCGGCCTGCCAGGCGCCGTCCGAGAGCGGCGGCAGCGAGCCGGTGATCGGCTTCCACTCGACGATCGACAGGCCGGATTCGGTGAGCCGGGTGGCGCCGCCGACGATCACGGTGAGGAACACGAGCGCCGCCACGGCGACGAGCCACAGACGGAGCGCGACGAAGCTGCGATACGACACTGGCGGATCCCGGGGGTCAGGCCCGCTTGCGCGGGCTCGGGTCGGACCATATAGACCTGGGTCCGGGGCGGCAAATCGTCAACCGGCCCTGGTCCGGCGGCCGTTTCGGCCCCGCTCGCGGCCCCCTCGAACCGACGGCTCGGTCACGCCATGAAACGCCGCCATCGCCGCATGATCGGCGTCCTCGGACTGTTCACGCTGTTCCTGGTGTGGGGCTTCTTCGCCGTCGGGGCCGGCTACTTCTTCCTCGGCTCCGACAGCTGGGCGGTGCGGATGGCCTATTACGCCATCGCGGGCGCCGGCTGGCTGCCCTTCGCGCTCCCCATCGTCAGCTTCATGTCGCGGCAGAGCTGACCGCTCACGCGGCCCGGACCTTGCGCAGTCCGTTCCACAGGGCCGTACCGGCGCCCGACACCAGCACGTCGATATAGCGGCTGCGCTGGAACTCGCCGTTGATCGAGATGCGCGGCAGCGCCGTCAGGGTCTCGGCATGCTCCGGGAAGAGCACGCCCGGACGGGTCGTCACCGCCGTCCTGAAGCCGAGCTCGGCCGCGATGGCGAACTCGCGCGGGCCGGCCGCCGTGTGGTCGCCGTACGGATAGGCGAGATGGCGCGGCGGCGCGCCCAGCGCGGTCTCCAGCACGGCGCAGCCCATCTTCAGCTCGGAGCGCGCCACCGTGTCGCACGCCTTGGCGAGCATCACGTGGTTCACGGTGTGGGCCCCGATGGTGACCAGCGGGTCGGCGGCGATGTCGCGGATCTCGTCCCAGCTCATGCACAGGGAATCGCAGATCGCGGCGATGTCGACGCGGTAGCGGGCGGCGAGCTCGCGCACCGCGTCCATCATCATGGCGTCGCTCGGCATGGCGCGGAGCCAGGCATAGAGCAGCGCGAACGCCTCGGATTTCTCGGCGCTGGTGGCGCACTCGACGCGACAGTCGCGGCCGCGCATCTCCAGCACGATGGCGCTGTTGCCGGCGATCACCGCCTCCAGCGCCGCCCACCACAGCTCGCCGAGCCGGTCCGGAAAGCTCGTCGGCACGTAGATGGCGAACGGGATGCCGTGCCGCTTGAGGATCGGATAGGCCCACTCCTTGTTGTCGCGATAGCCGTCGTCGAACGTGAAGGCGACGAAGCGGCGGCCGAAGTCACGCTCCGCGAGGCGGCGGTGCACCTCGTCGAGGCTGACGAAATCGACCTGCATGCGCTGCAGCCGCGCGACCACGCGCTCCAGGAAGTCGGGCGTGATCTCCAGCAGCCGGTTGGGCTGGAACGCGTCGGGCCGCGCCGGCCGCACGTGGTGCAGCATCAGGATGGCGCCGACACCGCCGAGAAAAGGGCGCATCAGCCGGTGCGCCCCGGAGAAATAAAGGGCCTCGAGGCCCGACCGTATGATGGCTCGCTTCAACTGGTCCACGTCCTGCGTTCCGTCGAGGCGTCGACTGCGCATCTGCGCGGGCATGATGCGCAAGTTTCCCGTGCGAGGCCAAGCCCCGTCCGGCGGCGGGGTTAATCCGCCGCACGCGGCGGCGAGGCCCCCTACCGCTTCCGGCTATACCAACGCTTTGTTGATTTTTCTTTGCCAAGGTCGGCCGCAATGTTTCCAGCGCGTTCGCCAGCAACATGCCCACAGAACGGGACGGGCCCATGAGCGTCGTCGACCTGTCCGCCCCCGACGACCCCGCGCCGGCCGCCCCGGCCCGGGCAGCGGTGGCCACCGAGCCGCCGTTCGCCGATCTCGTGGTCGCCGAGACGCTCGCCGAGGCCGCCCCGGCCTGGCGCGCGCTCGCCGCCCAGAATGCCGTCGCGACCCCGTTCCAGCGCTTCGAGTGGATCGACGCGTGGCAGCGCCATGTCGGCGACCCGGCCGGCCAGCGTCCGCTGGTGGTGATCGGTCGCGACCGCGGCGGCGCTCCCGCCTTCCTGTGGCCCTTCGTGGTGACGCGCGGCGCCGTCACGGTCGCCCGCTTCCCCGGAGGCACCCATTCGGGCCTCAACATGGGCGTGTGGCGCCCCGACGCGGCCGCCGCCATGACGGGCGACGCGGTGCGCGACGCGCTGGTGCGCACCGGCCGCCGCCACGGCATCGACGCCTTCGCCTTCACGCGCCAGCCACGGCGCTGGCGCGGCCTCGACAATCCGTTCGCGACGCTGCCGAGCCAGCCCTCGGTGGACGACGTTCCGGCCGTCACGTTCCCGGCCGGCACGGTCGAGGAAGTGCTCAGGGCGGTGATGACGCGCGACATGCGCGGCCGCCTGCGCACCAAGGAGCGCAAGCTCGAGAAGCTCGACGGCTACCGCTATCACCGCATCGCCACGGCCGAGGACGCCGGCCGGGTGCTCGACGCGTTCCTGGCCCAGAAGGCCGCGCATTTCGCCGTCCAGGGCATCCCGGACGTGTTCGCCGAGCCCGGCATCGCCGCCTTCCTGCACGAGAGCTGCCGCACCGGCCTCACCGAAGGCTGGCCGCGCGTCGAGCTGCACGCCCTCGAAGGCGGCGGCGAGGTGATCGCCGTGATGGGCGGCGTCGCCGACCCGCACCGCTTCTCGTGCATGTTCAACTCCTACACGACCAGCGAGAACGGCCGCTGGAGCCCGGGGCTGATCCTGATCACGCACATCCTGCGCGACTGCGCCGAGCGCGGGCTCGAAAGCTTCGATCTCGGGCCGGGCGCGGCGTCCTACAAGGCGTTCTTCTGCCGCGAGCCGGAGAACCTGTTCGACAGCGTCGTCGGTGTGTCGCTGCGCGGCCGCGCCGTCGCCGTGGCGCTCGCCACCATGGCCGCCGCCAAGCGCCGCGCCAAGGAGAGCCCTCTGGTGATGTCGCTGGTCCAGCGCCTGCGCCGCGGTACGGCGGGGGGCGGGTGAAGGCACTGTCGAACTCCGCCGCGCCGGCACAAAGCCAGCGGTTGCCGTGGTCCGCGCAGGCGAGGGCTTTGCGTCATTGGTCATTCCGGGACGGCGCGTTCGCGCCGGACCCGGAATCCAGCCGCGAATGCCGAGTTCGGCGCTGGATTCCGGGTTCGCGCCTTAGGCGCGCCCCGGAATGACGGATTTCTGAAAAGCCCTCGCCTGCGCGGAGCACGACAACGGAGAGGCTGGCGTTACCCTGACGCGCCTCCCCCTCACGCCGCCTCGGGCTGGGGCGTCGGGGCGACCAGCGGGGCGCCCGCCAGGACGATCAGGTCGTCGCCGTAGCCGGCCGCGGCGAGACTGTCGCGGGCGACGCCGGCGATCGGGTCGGAGGTCTCCGGCACCACCAGCACGCCGCCGGAGGCCAGCTCGGCCATCTGGTCGGCCGCCACCGCGTCGAACGCACCGACATCGATGATCACGTGGTCGTAGGTGCGGGCCAGCGCGTCGATCATGGTGACGAAGCGCAGCGAGGCGAGCAGCGCGCCGGTGTCGGCGTCGCCGCGGCCGCGCGGCACCACATGGGCGCGGGACAGCTTGTCGCGCGCGATGATCTCGCCGAACGTCGCCTCGCCCCGGATCATGTCGGTGACGCCGGGGCCGTCGCCGCCGATCGCCGGTCCGGTGGCGCCGGCCGGCTCGGCGCCGAGCCGCACCAGCACGACGAGCTCGTCGCGGGCGAGCAGCCGGGCCACCGCGGCGGCGGCCTGGGTGGTGCGGCCGTCCGGCGCCGTGCCGAACACCGCCACCTGGCGGCCGATCGCGCCCTCGCGAAGCCGGCGCGCCAATTCGTCGATCGACGACAGGGTCGTGCCGTCCTGCTCCGTGTCGTGGGCGACCACGTCCGCCACACTTCCGTCCTGGAGCGGCTCGTCCCGGAGCGGCTCGTCCGGGAGGGGCTCGTCCCGGAGCGGCTCGCCGCTCGCAAAAGCCTCCGGCTCGACCGACTGGGCGGCGGCGGTCGCCGGCGCCTCGACGGTGCCGTGCGGCGGGGCCTCGTCCAGATCGATGGGCTCGGCTGGGCGCGCGTCGGACGTCTCGTCCTGATGCGCCGTCTGGGGCGGCAGCGACGGGATGGCGGGGGGGGTCCGCTCGGCCCACAGGGTCCGTCCGAAGAGGCGGCGGCCGGGACGCGCCGGCTCCTCCAGCGCCTCGCGGCGCACCGGCGGCGGCGCCATCACGGTCGCGTCGCGACGAACGGTCGGCTCGCGATGCATGGCCGGCTCGCGATAGAGGGGCTCGGGCTGCGGCAGGCCGGCCGGCACCGGGGCGGCGGCGCGCATCAGCTCGCCGGCCGTGACGATGCCGGCGCACACGAAGAAGGTGGCCAGCGTCGCGACCAGGATGATCGGCATCTTCTTGGGGAAGAACGGCGTGTTGGACACGATGGCGCGCGAGATGATGCGGGCGTCGGCCGGGGCCGAGCCGATGCTCTCGCGGGCCGACGCCTCGCGGTACTTGCCGAGATAGTTCTCCAGCAGGTCGCGCTTCGACTTGGCGTCGCGCTCGAAGGCGCGCAGCCGCACGTCGTCCTCGTTGCTGGTCGCCGCCTGGCGCTTCAGATTGTCGAGCTCGCTGCTCAGCTTGGTGACCCGCTCGGCCGCCTCCTTGGCGTCGTTCTCCAGCGTGCGGATGAGCTTCTCGGCCTCGGAGCGGATCTGCCGGTCGTAATCGGAGATCTGCGCCTTCAGCTCCTTGATGCGCGGGTGGTTGTCGAGCAGCGTCGAGTACTGCTCGGCGAGCTGGGCGCGCAGCGCCACGCGCTGCTCGGAGAGCCTGCGGATGAACTCGGAATTGGCGATCTCGGAGGCCTCGATGGCGTCGCCCCGGCGCAGCATGTCGCGCAGCAGGCGCGCCCGCGTCTCCAGATCCGCCTTGCGGGCGCGGGCCGCGCCGAGCTGGGTGTTGAACTCGCCGAGCTGCTGGTTCGACAGGGTCGTGTTGTTGGTGCCGACGAACAGGTTCGAGCGCGAGCGGAACTCCTCGGAGCGGGCCTCCGCCTCCGCGACCTCGCGGCGCAGCCGCTCGATCTCGCCGGAGAGCCAGCGGCTCGCCGCCTGCATCTCCTCCTGCTTGTTGCCCTGCTGCAGCTTGAGATAGCCCTGCGCGATGGCGTTGGCGACGCGCGCCGCCAGCACCGGATCGTAGGACTGGAACTCCAGCGTGATCACCCGCGACTTGTCCACCGCATAGGCGGTGAGGCGCTCGTAATACGCGTCGAGCACCCGCTCCTCGGCCGACATCCGGTACGGATCGCGCGAGATGCCGAGCGCCACCGTGACGCGCTTGAGCGGCGACAGGCCCTCGATCAGCGGGTCGAACTCCGGCCGCTCGGCGAGCTTCAGCTCGGCGATCACCTGGCTGGCCAGCTCGCGCGACAGCACGAGCTGCACCTGGCTGGTCATCGCCTCCTGGTCGGCGGCGCTGCGGTCCATGCTGTTGCGGTCGGCCTCGGGCCGCAGGAAGACGTTCTCGCGGCCTTCATAGAGGAGACGCGCCTCCGACTTGTAGCGGGGCGTCATCAGGTTCACGGCGACGGCCGCCAGCAGCGCGACCAGCACGGTCGGCGCGACGATCATCCATTTGCGCCGCCACAAGGCGCGACCGATCGACCGCATGTCGAGTTCCCCGACACGCTGGTCGATGGCACCACCGTCCGATCCGAACGCCATCGTCGCCACTCCACACCCGCAAAGACTACGCAAGCGGAGCGATTACACTCTATTATGGTTGCCGGCGGGTTAATCGTCACCTCCCCTCACACTGCGGCGCAACCGAGGCTTAACCTTGACAGAGGGTTTCGACTGTCCTGAATTCGCCGCGGGTTCCGTTCCGCCGGCGGGTCCGCTACCTGTCGGCCGCCCTTCGATCCATGCCCGAAGCCGCGGAGGATGTCGTTGATGGACGTGCCGGTTCGCTTGAGAATCGTGCACGTCGTGCGTGCGCCGATCGGGGGTATCTTCCGGCACGTCTGCGATCTCGCCACCGCCCAGAGCGCGGCCGGCCACACGGTCGGGATCGTCTGCGATTCGCGCACCGGCGGTCGATTCGAGGCCGAGGCCATCGCCGCCGTCTCGGGCCTGCTGGAGCTCGGCGCCACCCGGCTGCCGATGCGGCGCGACGTCTCGCCGGCCGACATCGGCGCGCTGATGCGGTTGACCCGCCACGTCCAGATCCTCGCCCCCGACGTGATCCACTGTCACGGCGCCAAGGGCGGGGTCTACGGCCGGCTGATCGGCGCCTGGCTGGGCCGCGAGCGGCCGATCGCCTGCCTCTACGCCCCGCACGGCGGCAGCCTGCATTACGCCGCCCATTCGCTCGAGGGGCGCTTCTATTTCGCCATCGAGCGGGCGCTGGAGCGGGTCACCGACGCGCTCGTCCATGTCAGCGCCTACGAGGCGGAGACCTACCGGCAGAAGATCGGCATCCCGCGCTGCCGCGCCGTGGTGATCCACAACGGCCTGCGCGAGGCGGAGTTCGAGCCGGTGATCCCGCGCGAGGACGCCCGCGACCTGCTGTTCCTCGGCATGTATCGCGACCTCAAGGGAATCGACGTCTTCCTCGAGGCGATCGCCCGGCTGGAGACCCGCTTCGGGCGCCGCGCCACCGCGCATCTGTTCGGCCAGGCCGAGGACGAGGGCCGCGCCCGCTACCAGGCGCTCGCCGTGTCGCTCGGCATCGCCGACCGGGTGACGTTCCACGACCCCGCCCCGACCCGGCACGCCTTCGCGTTCGGCCGCACCGTGGTGGTGCCGTCGCGGGCCGAGTCCATGCCCTACATCGTGCTGGAGGCGATCGCGGCCGGCCTGCCCATCGCCGCCACCCGGGTCGGCGGCATCCCGGAGATCTTCGGGCCGCGCGCCGGCGAGCTGGTGCCGCCCGGCGACCCCGACGCGCTCGCCGTCACGCTCGAGGCCCTGCTGGCCGACCCGGTGCGGGCCCAGATCGACGCCGCCGCGCGGCTCGACTGGCTGCGGCCGCGTTTTCACATTGACGCGATGCAGCGTCATGTCGACGAGCTTTATCGGGAGATTCTTGCTAGCAAGTGGCTCGCGAGCAAGACCCGGGCGCGCGGACCGGCGGCGAGCGGCGCCTCCGCCAGCGAGCCGCTGGCGCGGATGCTCCTCGGACGCGGCTTCGCCGTGGCCGGAGCGCCGCTGATCGGCGTGCCCTGATCGGCTCGCCCGCGGTCTAGCCGTCATTTACCAGACCGCGTGAATGCCGGCGTCGGAGCGTCGACGTTTACGCGTTCATGTCCGTTTTTGAGTAAGCCTGAGTCAGGGTCGTCCCGCCGCGCTGCCCAGCGCGCAGGGGCGGCCGACTCCGCAGCCCCCCGGAGAGCACCATGGCGATCGCCGTTCCACCGATGAACGATCCCCTGCCCGGCCGGCCCGGGAGCCATTCGGCGGTCCCGCGCGAGCTCGGGCCGCTGGCCCGCAAGATCGCCGAGGAGCCGATCGCCAGGGCCGTGTCGCCCGTGGTGCTGACCGGCGTCGCCCGCATCATCGAGTTCGTGCTGATCGTCCTCACCGGCGCCCTCGTCCATGCCGTGTGGCTGTATCCGACCGAGGGCTTCCAGCCGATCTACTTCGTCGTCGAGCTCTCCGTCGCGGCGGCCGCCGTGATCGCCTTCCAGGTGGTCGACGTCTACAGCGTGGCGGCGTTCCGCTCGCACGTCTATCAGCTCGGCCGGATGGGGCTGGCCTGGACGCTGGTGTTCCTGCTGGCGCTCGCGCTCTCGTTCTTCGCCAAGTACGAGTACAGCTTCTCGCGCGCCTGGACGGCCGGCTGGTACGTCACCGGCCTCGGCGTGCTGTTCGCCTGGCGGCTCGGCCTCGGCTGGCTGGTGCGGCACTGGGCCGACCAGGGCC
The DNA here is from genome assembly GCF_003258865.1 of Rhodoplanes roseus. GTDB lineage: Bacteria > Pseudomonadota > Alphaproteobacteria > Rhizobiales > Xanthobacteraceae > Rhodoplanes > Rhodoplanes roseus. Next base: position 8,838 of record NZ_NPEX01000122.1, read on the forward strand.
GGCTGATCCGCCGCGTCGTCGTCGTCGGCGGCGGCCGCGAGGGCGAGGCGCTGGTGCGGGCCATCTCGGCCGAGGCGCATTCCGACCTGCGCATCTGCGGCGTGTTCGACGACCGCAGCGACGACCGCTCGCCCTCGGTGGTGGCCGGCGTGCCGAAGCTCGGCACCGTCGACGACCTCGTCGAGTTCACCCGACGGACCCGCGTCGACCTGATCCTCGTCTCGCTGCCGCTCACGGCGGAAGAGCGGGTGCTGCAGATGGCGCGCAAGCTGTGGGTGCTGCCGGTCGACGTGCGGCTCGCCGCCCACATGAACCAGCTCCGCTTCCGGCCGCGCGCCTACTCCTATATCGGCAACATCCCGGTCCTCGACATCTTCGACAAGCCGATCGCCGACTGGAACCTGGTGATCAAGTCGGTGTTCGACCGCGTCGCCGCCTTCCTGATCCTGCTGGCGATCTCGCCCGTGATGATCGTCACCGCGCTGGCCATCAAGCTCGACAGCCGCGGGCCGGTGTTCTTCAAGCAGCGCCGCCTCGGCTTCAACAACGAGGTGATCGAGGTCTTCAAGTTCCGCTCGCTGTATCACGAGCACTCCGATCCCGACGCCAAGCGGGTGGTCACCAAGGGCGACAACCGCGTCACCGGGGTCGGCCGGTTCATCCGCAAGACCTCGATCGACGAGCTGCCGCAGCTCCTCAACGTGCTGCGCGGCGACCTCTCGCTGGTCGGCCCGCGGCCGCACGCCATCCACGCGCCGCTGTCGACCAAGCTGTGGGACGACGTCGTCGACGGCTATTTCGCCCGCCACCGGGTGAAGCCCGGCATCACCGGCTGGGCCCAGATCAACGGCTGGCGCGGCGAGCTCGACACGCCCGAGAAGCTGCAGCAGCGCGTCGAGCACGACCTCTACTACATCGAGAACTGGTCGCTGCTGTTCGACCTCTACATCCTGTTGCGCACGCCCTTCGCGCTGCTGAAGACCGAGAACGCCTATTGAGCGCGGCCGACCCGTCGCTGCCGGCGCCGCCGGACTTTTCCGCCCGGCGCTCCGGCGTGACGCGGCCGGCGGTGCGTACGCCCGTCTTCATCGAGCGGCTGCAGCTTCGCCTGCTGTGGCTGCTCGGCTTCTCGGGCGGCTTCGTGATGATCGAGCCGGCCCCCTACGAGCTGGTCGGTGCGCTCGCCATGGCGGCCTTCGCGGTCAGCGGGCTGACGCTGCGCCCGGCGCATCTGCCGCTCGTGTTCCTGATGGTGCTGTTCAACATCGGCATCGCCATCGGCGCCACCCAGGTGATTTCCGAGCCCGGCATCGCGGTGTGGACCTTCGTCTCCTACTTCCTCGGCCTCACAACGCTGTTCTTCGCCGTGGCGCTCGCCGACGATTCGGTGCGCCGCTTCGACGCCCTGATGGGCGGCTACGTCCTGGCCGCCGTGGTGGTCAGCCTGATCGGCATCCTGGCCTATTTCCACGCGATCCCGAGCGCCGACTCGTTCCTGCTCTACGGCCGCGCCAAGGCGACCTTCAAGGACCCCAACGTGTTCGGCCCGTTCCTGGTGCTGCCGGGCCTGATCGTGCTCGGCCGGCTCACCTTCGGGCGGCTGCGCCAGCAGATGGTGGCGACCGTGATGCTGCTGATCCTGGCCGGCGGCTTCCTGCTCAGCTTCTCGCGCGGCGCGTGGGGGCATTTCGCCTTCTCGGCCGTGCTGTTTCTCGGCCTCTCCTACCTGACCCGCGCGTCGACCGGCGACCGGCTGCGCATCGTCGTGTTCGCGGCGCTCGGCTGCATCGCGGTGGCGCTGCTGGTGGCGGCGCTCCTGTCGATCCCGCAGGTCGCCGACCTGTTCGCCCAGCGCGCCGCGCTGGTGCAGGACTACGACGCCGGCCACACCGGCCGCTTCGGCCGCCACATCCTCGGCGCCATGCTGATGCTCGACAATCCGTTCGGCATCGGCCCGCTGCAGTTCGCGAAATACTTCCCCGAGGACCCGCACAACTCGTTCCTGGCCGCCTTCGCGTCGGGCGGCTGGCTCGGCGGCGTCGCCTTCGTCGGCCTGGTGCTGACCACGCTGGCGGTCGGCCTGAAGGCGGTGTTCACGATCTCGCCGGTGCAGAGCCGGACGATCGCCGTCTACGCCACCTTCGTCGGCGTCGCCGGCGAGAGCTACATCATCGACGTCCTCCACTGGCGCCACTATTTCCTGCTCATGGGCCTGGTCTGGGGCCTCGCCATCGCGGCCCGCCTCTCCCAGGGCCAGCCCGAGCGGCTTTCCCGGGCGTGAGGCCCACGGCCCGCGTCCCGACGATAATTCCCGTTTTCGCGCAAGGGGATGCTCCGCCGCCGCAGGTCCCCCGCCGCGCAGGCCTCCGCGGCGCAGAGCCGCCCCGCCGGAGCCGAAACCGTCCCCCGAACCGGTTGCGCCCCCGATCCCGCATCACTATAGTCCCGCCGCTCGGAGCGTAGCGCAGCCCGGTTAGCGCACCAGTCTGGGGGACTGGGGGTCGAGAGTTCAAATCTCTCCGCTCCGACCATTTCTCTGTTTTCACGATATTGTCCGCTGGCTCCGCTCGATCCGGCCTGCACGCCTGTGCTGCAGCGCAGCTTCACCCGCACCGTGAGGTGTGGCGCGTCCCGCTGCCGAAGGAGCCGCACTGGCGCCGGCCCATGCTGCGCGAGCCGGAAGAGCGCATCCGCACAAAATGAACGGCGGTCTCGTCGTGCTGTTCGTCGCGGTGATCGGCTGCGGCAGCGGCAGCGGCAGCGGCCGGCATCGAGCGAGCCGGCGGCACCGTCGCGCGGCTTCCGGCGTTATGTCTCCGGCAGCGCCGCCACGGTCGGCTTCGTCGCCATCCTGTGGACCGGACTTCCGGCGCCGACGATCGGCGCGTGTGCACGAGGTGACGTGATGCGGCCCTCCCGGGTGATCCTCACGATGACGGCGGCCGGATCGGCCGGCGCCGCCCTCGCCGCCCAGCCCGGATCGTTCGCCGGGCCGGCCGAGCCCCTGCTCGCGCTCTGCCTTGCCGGCGTGACCGCCGTGACGCCGGCCACGGTCTCGTCCGCCTGGAGCCTCGCGCCGGCGACGCTGCTGCCGGTGCTGATCCTGCCGGCGCTCTACCTGTCGGCCGTCGTGGCGCGGCGACGGGAGGGCGCTGCGCCGCCGGCCTGGCGGGCCGGGCTGTTCGCCGCAGGATGGCTCCTGCTCGCCGTGGCCGTGGTGTCGCCGCTGTGCCGGCTCGCCGCAAACCTCGCCTGGGCCCACATGGTGCAGCACGTGATCCTGGTGGCGCTGGCCCCGCCCCTCCTGCTGCTCGGGGCGGAGGGCGTGTGGTCGCGCGGCGCGCCCGCGCCGACCCGCCGCGGCGCGACCTGGGCGTGGCTCGCGCGGCCCGCCGGCGCCGGGCTGGCCTACGGGGCCGCCATCTGGTTCTGGCACGTGCCGCGCCTCTACGAGGCGGCGTTGCGCGACGGCGCGCTGCATCTCGTGATGCTCGCCACCCTTGTGGGGGTCTCGCTGGTGTTCTGGCGCAGCATCCTGGTCGCTGCGCGGGGCGATGCCGGCACCGCCCTGGCGGCCACGCCAGTGCTGCTCACCACCCTGATGCACACAGGGATGCTTGGCGCGCTGCTCACCTTCTCGTCCGGCCTGTGGTTCCCGCTGATGGCGCCCGGGGCGCTCGCCTTCGGCCTGTCGCCGCTGGCCGACCAGCAGCTCGCCGGCCTGATCATGTGGGTCCCGATGGGGCTCGTCTACATGGCGGCGGCGCTCGGCCTGGTCGCATGCGGCCTCGCCCCGGGGGCCGCCGACGCAGCCCGAGCCGGACGCCGGCGGGCGATCGTCTGACCCCGGGCGTGCAGCGGCCGAGGCCGGGAGGACCGCGCCGGCGACGAGCACGACCGTGCCGCCGCATGCTCCGACGCTGACCGACGAGAGCGCGCGCGTCTCACTCCGCACCGCCGGGTGCGACGGCCCTGCGCACCACGGCGCGCAGCGTCAGCCCCTGCACCACGATGGTGAACACCACCACGGCATAGGTGGCGGCGAGCAGGGCCGGCTTCTCCGGGACGTCGGGCAGCGACAAGGCGAGCGCGATCGAGATGCCGCCGCGCAGCCCGCCCCAGGTCAGCACCGGCACCGTGCCCGCGACGAAATGCTGCCGATGCCGCAGCGCCAGGACGGGACCGCCGACCGCGACGAAGCGAGCGAGCAGCGCCAGCGGGATCGCGGCGAGCGCCAGCGGCACGAGATCGCGGGTGAAGCCCAGCACCAGGACCTCCAAGCCGATCAGCAGAAACAGGATCGAGTTCAGAATTTCGTCGACGAGTTGCCAGAAGCCGAACACGTAGCGCTCGGTCAGCTCGCTCATCGCGTCGTTCGGGCCGCGATTGCCGATCAGGATGCCGGAGACGACGACGGCGATCGGCCCGCTGGTGTGCAGCCGCGCCGCCGCCACATAGGTGCCGATCGCCAGCGCGATCGAGATCAGCGTCTCCAGGGGATAGTTGTCGATCCGTCGCATCGCCCGATAGGCGACCCAGCCGGTGCACAGGCCCAGCACGGCGCCGCCCAGCGCCTCGACGAAGAACAGCCGGGCGATATGGAGCGGCTCGGCCGCCCCGGTCTCACCGGTTCCGGCCGCGACCGCCACCACCACCGTGAACACGACGACGCCGACGCCGTCGTTGAACAGCGACTCGCCGGACATGTCGAGCTCGAGCGTCTCCGGCACCTTCACGGACTTGAGCGTCGAGAGCACCGCGACCGGGTCGGTCGGGCTGATCAGTGCCCCGAACACCAGGGCCCAGGCCAACGGAATCGCCAGCCCGAGGAGACCCGCGACGAGCCACAGGCCGAACCCCACCACGGCCGTCGAGATCAGCACGCCGACCGTCGCGATCGAGCCCACCGCCCAGGCGCGCCGGCGCAGCAGCGAGACGTCGACGTGCAACGCTCCGGCGAACAAGAGGAATGCCAGGAAGCCGTTGAGGACCGTCTCCTTGAAGTCGATGCGCCGTAACAGGCCGCCGAGATCCTCGTAGACGTGGATGTCCGGAACCGCGACCTCGACGCCGACCAGGATCAAGGACGCCGCGAGGCCCATGAGCAGCAGCCCGATGGTGTGCGGCAGGCCGATCGCGACATGGTTGATCCAGCCGAGTGCGGCGGTGAGCACCACAAGAAGGGCGGCGATCTCGATGGTCGACAGCATCGATGGTCCACTCCCGCCGGCGCAAGCCGGTGCTGCTCGGAGACACGGCTCCCGTCACGGCTCGAGCTCCTTCATCACCTGGGCATAGGCGATGAGCGCGAACAGCGCCGTTCCCCCGAAGACGTTGCCGAGCAGCACCGGCACCGTGAAGTCGACGACCATCCGCCAGAGCTCGAGCTCTCCGTTCATGACCAGCAGGAAGGCTTCCATGCTCCCCGCGACGATATGGGTGTATTCGCCGACGGCGATCAGCCACGTCATCAGGGTGATCACGTGGAACTGGCTGCCGCCGGCGCTCGGAATCAGCCAGACCATGGTGGCGATCAGAAACCCGGACGCGATGCCCTTGAAGAACATCTGCGGCCAGTCGTTCTCCATCATGTGCCGGCTGATCTCCAGCATGGCGTTGCGCAGATCCTGGTCGACCACCGGCGTCACCGTGCAGAAGACCGCCGCGAACAGGGTCCCGGTGAGATTGGCGGCGAGCACGATCGCCCACACGCGGGCCAGACGGCCGACGCCCCGCCAGCGCCGTCCGGCCATCACGGGCAGGACGATCGTGATGGTGTTCTCGGTGAAGAGCTGCTGCCGGGCCAGCACGACGATCAGGAATCCGACGCTGTAGCCGAAGCTCGTGACGAGCGGCCGCCACGGCGCATCCGGCAGATGCTCGGTGAGGAGGGCCTGGGACAGCAGCGAGAAGCTGATCGACAGGCCCGCCGCGAAACCCGACCACCACAGCGAGACGGCCGGCCGGACCATCTCCTCCTCGCCGTGCCGCCTCACCACCTCGTAGATCACCGGCGAGCGCGGGCTGGAGCGCTCCTCCACGTCCTCGGTCTCGCGGCGGGTCATCGCCGCGGTCGGATGCCCCGAGGAATCGTCTTGCGCCTCCGCCATGAGCGCTCCTCCCTCCCGGTGACCGGTGAGGCGGTCTCCTTCGTCCGAAAGAGACCGCTGGCCACCGCCCTGACGAAGCGTCAACGGCCGGCCGGACCCGAACGGTCCCTCGTCGCGGCTCTCCGCTCGTGCTGCTGCGCCATGGCGTCCTCGTCGCGGGGCGGGTCTCGGGCTACGCCACGTGCCCCGGTCAGAGGCGACCCCGCTGGGCGAACGCCGGGCCTGTGACCGGAGTTCCTGATCCGGGCCCTCGCGCTCCATGACGCGACACTCGGAACCGGGACGCTCCTCCCCTCGTCCGGCCGTGACCGCCTGATCTCGTGGCCAGCTCCTCCCGCCGACGGCGTGCGGAGTGTTCTCCACCGTACAAAAGCCGGTCGTCCTTCAGAAAACCTCGCCTCCGTGACGAACGATGCCGCGCCGCGATGGTTGTCCGGGAGAGAAGGAGCGGTGGTCGTCCGGACGCGAAGCAAGAAGAAGAGGCAAGCCCCCGGTCGTGCCGGATCGCACCCGCATCCCCCGCCGGCCACCTCTCCGCTTTCAACAGGAGCAATTCGCACATGGCTCGGATCGTCGTGATCACCGGAGCCGGGGCCGGCGTGGGCCGAGCCACCGCGGTCGCATTCGCGCGGGCCGGGTACGACGTGGCGCTCGTCGCCCGCGGGCGGGACCGTCTGGAGGCGGCGGCGCGCGAGGTCCGGGCGCAGGGCGCCAACACGCTGGTCCTGCCTCTCGACGTCGCCGACGCCGCGGCGGTCGAAGCGGCGGCCGACCGGATCGAGCGCGAGCTCGGGCCCATCGACGTGTGGGTCAACGTCGCCATGGTCACCATCTTCGCGCCCGTGCACGACATCTCGGCCGACGAGTTCCGCCGCGTCACCGAGGTGACGTATCTCGGCTATGTCCACGGCACGCTGGCGGCGCTCGCGCGGATGCGCCCGCGTGATCGCGGCACCATCGTCCAGGTCGGATCGGCGCTCAGCTACCGGGCGATCCCGTTGCAGTCCGCCTATTGCGGGGCGAAGTTCGCGATCCGCGGCTTCACGGATGCGCTGCGCAGCGAGCTTCTCCACGACAAGAGCCGCATCCGGCTCACCATGGTGCAGCTCCCGGCCGTCAACACGCCCCAGTTCGACTGGGCCCGCAACCGGCTGCCGACCAAGGTCCAGCCGGTGCCGCCGATCTTTCAGCCGGACGCGATCGCGCGCGAGATCGTGCGCGCCGCCGGGCGGCCGACGCGCGAGGTCTGGCTCGGGGTCTCGGCCGTGAAGGCGATCATCGGCGGCATGCTGGTGCCGGGCTATGCGGATCGCCTGCTCGCCACCCAGGGGTACAGCGGCCAGATCACGTCCGAGGCGCGTCCGAAGGATCAGCCCGACAATCTCCTCGAGCCGCCCCCCGGCGATCCCGGCGCCCGCGGCCGCTTCACCGCGCGGGCGCAGAGCCGCTGCGTGTCCTTCGATCCCGCATGGTTGCGCGGCGGGGCGCTTCTCGGCCTGCTCGGAGCCCTCGCCGGAGCGTTCGCGCTCGGGCACGTCGTCGGCCGTGAGCGGGCGCGGCCGCGACGAGTCCCGCACCCGCAGCACGCGCCGCACCGGGCCGTCGAGCAGGCCCGCTCTTTCGGCGCCCGGCCGCACACCGTCGCCCGCCGGTGACGGCCCACACTCGAAACCCGAAGAGGACACGTGATGAGCGCGACGGTCGGTGACGTCCTGTGGGACCGTCTGGAAGCCTGGGGCGTCAAGACGATCTTCGGGTATCCGGGAGACGGCATCAACGGCCTGCTCGGCGCCCTCGACCGGGCCGGCGACCGCTTCGAGTTCGTCCAGGTCCGGCACGAGGAGATGGCCGCCTTCATGGCCTCGGCCTACGCCAAGTTCACCGGCCGGATCGGCGTCTGCCTCGCGACCTCCGGTCCGGGCGCGACGCACCTGATCACCGGTCTCTACGACGCCAAGCTCGACCACATGCCGGTGCTGGCGATCGCCGGCCAGCAGGCCCGCGCCGCGCTCGGCGGCCATTACCAGCAGGAGCTCGACCTGCAGAGCATGTTCAAGGACGTGGCGTCCGCCTTCGTCCAGCAGGCGAGCGTGCCGGAGCAGACCCGCTGCCGCATCGAAGGCGGCCGCGGCCAGTAGCCCGGGCGCCAGGCCCTCGTCCGCCGGTGCGTAGGGGGCGCGG
>NZ_NPEX01000123.1 GCF_003258865.1 Rhodoplanes roseus
GGGGCGACGCCCTGGGCGGCCGGCCGCGCGACCGGAGCTTCTACTGCGAGGGCGTCGCCGACTACGAGCGGATGGCGCAGGCGCCGGAGTTCCGCGCCGGTCTCGACCGCGTCGTCGGAGGCGCCGGAAAATACCGGATCGCCCTGATGTGCGCGGAGCGCGATCCGCTCACCTGCCACCGCTGCCTGCTGGTCGGCCGCGCGCTGGCGGCGCGCGGTGTCGGGGTGCGGCACGTGGTCGACGACGGCACGCTGACGCAGTCGCAGATCGAGGACGCCCTGCTCGCCCTGGCCGGGCACGCCGGCGAGGACCTGTTCGCCCCCCGCTCCGAACGGCTCGCGCTGGCCTACCGGGCGCAGGGGCGAAAGCACGCGTTCGAGGAACCGGAGCCGCCCGACGGCACCGGCCCCCGCATCCGCAACAATGCCGACTAGGACTCGTCCGAAAGCGCACGGACCGAAAACAATGATAATCGCTGTCGAGCGCTCACCAACGGGGGTTCGATGGCACGCGAAGAGACCGGGCTGCGCCGCTATTCGTTCCAGATGCAGGTTCAGGAACGGCTGCTGGACAACGAGCTCGCACACGAGTTCGCCTCGTACGCCGACGCCGTACGGGAGGCGTACCGCATCGCCTGGGAGCTGGTCAGCGCCGACCGCTGGTGGCTCACCGCGAAGGCGATGATCATCGTGACCGACGACCGCGACAACGAGCTGGCGATCCCCGTGGGCGAAGGCGCCGAGCACCACCGGCTCGCGGCGGCGGTGACCGCCGCGACGCTCCACGGCCGCGCGCAGCTCTGCTGACCGGCCCCCCCCGGGACGACCGGCCGGAGGCTCCACGCTGCGGCTCCGAGCCGCCGGCCGCCTACTTCTCCGCCATCACGTCGGTCAGCTTGGAGCGGCTGAGCTCCAGCCAGGCGGCGCTGCCGACCGACAGCACGATCAGCGACACCAGCACCCAGGAGATCGGGTTCGCCACCATGTGCAGCAGCACCGGCCCGTCGGCGAGCTGCACGGCCTGGCGAAAGCCCTGCTCGGCGAGCGGGCCGAGGATCATGCCCAGGACCATCGGGGCGGCCGAGAAGCCGGTCTTGCGCATCAGGTAGCCGATGATGCCGAACGCCATCATGGTGTAGACGTCGTAGATGTTGTTGCCGAGCGAGTAGGACCCGACGATCGACAGCACCGTCACGGCGATGATCAGGATGGTGTTGGGCAGCCGGGCGACGACGCCCATGTAGCGGCACATCGCCATGCCGACGAAGCCCATCACCAGGTTGGCGATCAGGAAGCCGACGCACACCGTGTAGGTGAAGTGGGCATGCTCGGTGAACAGGGTGCGGCCCGGCTGCATGCCGTGCAGCACCAGGGCGCCGAGCAGGATCGCGGCCGACGGGCTGCCCGGGATGCCGAGCGTGAGCAGCGGGATGATGGCGCCGCCCGTGGTCGCGTTGTTGGCGCTCTCCGATGCGGCGATGCCGCGGATCGAGCCCTTGCCGAAGTCCGGATCGTTCTTGGAGAACCGCTTGGCCTCGTTGTAGGCGGTCCACGAGCCGATGTCGCCGCCGGCGCCGGGCAGGATGCCGATGATGATGCCGATGATCGACGAGCGCCAGATCGTCGCCTGGGTGAACTTGAGCTCGGCCCAGGTCGGCAGCAGCCGCCACTTGCCGCCGCTGGTCGGATCGACCTCCTGGATGGTGTTGTGCGGCTTCTCGCACATCAGCAGCGCCTGCGACAGCGAGAACAGGCCGATCACGGCCGGCACGAAGCCGATGCCGCCCTGCAGGTCGTAGAAGCCGAAGGTGAAGCGCGGATAGCCCGAATCGAGATCGAGCCCCACCGTGCTGATGGCGACGCCGACCGCGCCCGAGACCAGCCCCTTGATCATGTTGCCGCTGGCCAGCGTGCCGATCACCGAGATGCCGAACACGGCCAGCCAGAAATACTCGGCCGGCCCGAACTTGAGCGACAACAGCGACAGCGGCGGCGCGATAGCGAGCAGCGCAATCGCGCTCGAGAGGCCGCCGACCACCGAGGCGAAGGTGGAGATGCGGATCGCCTTGTTGAACTCGCCCTTGCGGGTGAGCGCGAAGCCGTCGATGGCGGTCGCGGCCGAGGCCGAGGTGCCGGGCGTGTGCAGCAGGATCGCCGAGAACGACCCCCCGTAGATCGCCGACGTGTAGAGGCTGGTCAGCAGGATCAGGGCCGAGATCGGATCCATGCCGAAGGTCATCGGCAGCATCAGGGCGATGCCGAGATTGGAGCTCAGTCCCGGCATGGCGCCGATGATCAGGCCGATCACCACGCCGGCCAGCATCATGGAGAGGTGAAAGGGCGTGAAGGCGTCGGCGACGACGGCCAGGAGGGTGTCCATGGTGCTCTCACAGAACCGGAGGCCGCAGGGTCAGCGGCACGTTGAGGACGACGACGAAGATCGCGTAGACGGCGACCAGCAGCACCACGGTGGCGAACGCGTACCAGCGCAGCGACCGGATTCCGAGGATCGGGACCAGCACGGCGGCGAGCACGGCCATCGCGAGAAAGAACCCGATGTAAGACGAGGCGGCGAGGGCCAGCGAGGTCGCGACGAAGGCCAGGATCGGCCGGACCATCACGGCAGGGTTGGCCCCGCCCTCGCCGGAGCCGCCGGCCGCCGCAGCGGGAAGGAAGGTGCGGCCGACCATCAGGACCGAGAAGAAGACGATGATCACGAACATCACGCGCGGGAACAGGCGCGCCATCTCCGGATAGTCGTCGGAGATTTGCCAGAGCGCGGCGCAGAACACGATCAGCGCGACGCCCACGATGCGATTGACCCAGAGCACGGCGGAATCCGATGATTTGGGAGAGACGGGACGGAGCCGAAAGGGCGCGGCGGAAGGGCACGCCCTCCCGCCGCGGCACGCGGGCTACCAGCCCATCAGGTCCTTGACGGTCTGCTCGTTGTCCTTGAGGAACTTGCGATAGGCGTCGCCCTTGATGGATCGCAGCTCGAGGAACAGGCTGTCGGCCTTGTCCTGGTGCTCCTTGGAGGTGACGACCTTGTCGAGCCACTCGACCAGCTTCGCCTCGACGTCCTTGGGCAGGCCGGCCGGACCGGCGATGCCGCGCGACACCGACGCCTCGAGGTCGTAGCCCTGCTCCTTGAAGGTCGGGCTCTCCGGCAGGAAGCGCGACTTGGTCGGCGACATCACGCCGAGCACGCGGAGCTGATTGTCCTTCACCTCGGTGACGATCTCGCTCAGATTGCAGGCCAGCACCTGGACGTGGTTGCCCAGCACCTGCGCCTTCGACTCCGGCGTCGCCTTGTTGTGGACGACCTTGAACTTCGCGCCCGTCATGCGCTCGAGCGCCATGATGGCGAGATGCTCGTCCCCGCCGACGCCGTGCGCCGTGATGCTGATGCTGCCGGGCTTCGCCTTGGCGGCCTCGACCAGCTCCTTGAGAGACTTGTAGGGGCTGCCCGGCGGGACCGTGACGACGACGTAGTCGATCACGTGGTTGATCAGCGGCGTGAAGCTCTCCAGCCGTTCCTTGCGGCCGAGCTTGGGATCGAGATAGCCCATGTAGAAGCTCGGGGCGTTGAGCAGGCCGAGCGTGTAGCCGTCCGGCTTGGCGGCCGCGAGCGTGCCCCAGCCGGTCCAGCCGCCGCCGCCCGTGATGTTCTGGACGATGACCGGCTGCTTGATCAGCGGATCAAGATCCTTGGCGAGAAGGCGGGCGCCGATGTCGGTGCCGCCGCCGGCGCCGTAAGGCACGATCAGGGTCAGGTTCTTGTCGGGAAACTCGGCACGGGCCGGCTCGACGCCGGCCGACAGCAGGGCGACGGCGGAGAAGCCCGCCGCGGCGGCAATGGCGATGTGAGAGATCCTGAATGTCATGCGGTCGTCCCCCTGTTGTCGGCACCGGGAGGGCTCCCGGTTCGGCCGACGGGCGTGACGGACGTGACGCGGAATCAGACCGGTCGGTCCGCCGCTCGCAGGCCCGAGCGTCTCGCGCCCGAGCAACACTTCATCATATGCGCAATCGACGATCACACCAGCCGCCGGGTGAGACCTCGCGGCAGCGGGCACCGGCGCGTGTGCGGCGCAGCACACCAAAGTTCGCGACCTCCGCCGCAGTAGAGCGAAGCCCGTCGCACGACGATCCGGTCGCCACGATGCGGCCACGGTCAGGTCGTCGGAGTACAGCGCGGTCCCCTGTGCGGCGTGACCTTGCATACAACGTCCGAGATCACCGGGTATACTCTCGGCCGACGACGTCCGCCTCGGCGGAACGCACGGGTTCGACGCCAGCCGGCCGGGCGCAGATCTGATGCGGTGCCGACCGCCCGAGGCATGTCACTTCCGCTGGGCTGGCCCCCGAAATCCGAAAGGATCATGGCGCCGTGCTTGCCGCGCCGGACGGTCCGCGCGACGCTCCCGCGCCCGTTTCGGCTGCGGCGGTTCAGACGCCGGGGCGGCTGCTCTCGGGACCCGTGCGTCCGCTCACTTCCGGGTCTTGGGCTCGTTCGGCAGCGTCTTGACGAAGGCGAGCGCGCTGCGGATGTCGTTGTCCGAGAGGATGTACTTGAACTGCGGCATGACGATCATCGGCTCGTCGAGCCGGCGCAGGCCGCCCCGGATGCTCTCCAGAATCTCCTGGTCGCGGCCCTGGACGAAGTCCGCGATGGTCAGGTCGGGGATGTACTGGTCCTCGGCGAAGAAGGCGTAGCGCGGGCCGTCCCCCTTGCCGTGGATGCCGTGGCAGACGGCGCAGTACTCGACGAAGACCTTCTCGCCGCGCGCGGCGGAGACCTTCTCCGGATTGGCGAAGCGTGGCCCGACCACCGGGGCCGGCGCGGGCGCGGGCATCGCGGCCTGGCGGGCCGGGGCGCTCTTCTCGCGGCCGCGCGTCTGGGTCGGGGACTGGGCGATCGCATCGGCGGCGACGAGCGCACCGGCACCCGCGAGCAGGGCGAGGAGCACAGCGGTCTTCATGGCTGGTTCTCCAGCGAACGCGACGACAGGGCCGGCGCAGCGAGGTCGGCGCGGTGGCAGACCAGGACACGGCGGAGCACGTCGAGCAGGTGGACGTAGGGATTGTCCGGCAGCATGCGCAGGGCGACCGACGCCATCTTGTCGGCGAAGGGCTGCAGGAAGCGGTCGAGGAACGCGCCCTGGAGGCGGCGCGCGTCGGCGACCGCCACGGCGTCGCCCGCCTCGGCCGCGGCGTGCTCCCGGAACGCCAGGATCTGCATCAGCTCGAGCTCGACGCAGACATGGTCCGGCAGGTCGTCGTAGCCCTCCGACAGGTCGACGCCGCTGTCGTGGAAGAAGGCCTTGACGGCCAGCATCTCGTCGAGCCGCTTGGCCTCGTCGACGACGAACAGCGAGCCGTAGGGCGGGCACGGAACCAACGGATAGTTGGCCGCGAACATCGCGATGTAGTCGGCCTCGACGCCGGCGTAGTCCCGCCCCCTTAGTGCCGCGACGAAGCGCAGTGCGGCGTCGCCGGCGGCCCCCCTCGCCTCGTCGGGCCCGGGCAGCCGGTCGAGCGCGTCGAGAAGCGCCGCCGCCGTGTCGTCGGCGCACAGATGGGTGACGCCCGCTTCGGCCGGGTGGGCCAGCGCCAGCTCGAGAAAGTGACAGAGCCGCGCCCGGTCGAGCGCCGCATCGGCGGCTCCGGCCGGATCGGCGCTCGGTCCGAGCGGGCCTCTCGCCCGCGACGTGACGGCATCCATGGCTGCCTCGCTTACCGGTGTGATCAGATGTCTTTCATCTTCATCGGGCCTTCCGGCTTGTGCGGCTCGTCCAGCAGGCCGCCCATGGCATAGCCGAAATACTTCTCGACCTCCTCGGGCGGAATGTTGCGCGGCGGCACGTACCAGACCGACGGGCTGGTGCCCCAATCAGGCCGGTACTGGCGCGGCTCGGCATTGTTGAGCACGCGATGCGTCGCCTTGAGGCCGACCTCGGGATCGTAGGGCTTCGCGCCGAGCGACGGATCGCGGATCAGCTTCGAGATCGTGCTCTCCGGGTCCATCAGGTTGCCGAACACCCGGATCTTGCCGACGCAGCTCTTCACGCATTGCGGCTCCTGCCCCTTCTCCAGGAGCGGGAAGCAGAACACGCATTTCTGCGACTTCTTGGTCACCGGATTGTAGTAGATCTTGTCGTAGGGGCAGGCCTTCACGCAGTACTGGAAGCCCTCGCACTTGTGCTGGTCGATCAGCACCAGCCCGTCCTCGTTCTTGTAGATCGAGCGGGTCGGGCAGGCCGGCAGGCAGGCCGGCTCGGCGCAGTGGTTGCAGGGCCGCGCCAGATAGAACTGCCACAGCTTCGGATAGGTGCCCTTCGGGGTGTCCTGATAGAGGTTGGGATAGCGGTAGTCGTAGCGCGCGCTGTCTTTCGGGTCGCCCTCGTGACGCGGATACTTGCCGAACGGCTTGGTCGCGACGCTGTTCCAGTACATCGAGTCCTGGCCCGGCCCGCTGGTCCAGGTCTGCTTGCACGCCATGCTGCAGGAATGGCAGCCGATGCATTTGTTGATGTCGAGCAGCATCCCGTACTGGACGCGGTTCCCGTAGAGCGGGTTGGCCTGACCGTAGTACTTCTGCCAGAGCTCTTCCGACATGGCGCGCGCCTCCCTCAGGCCTTCTTGACTTCGCAGAGCTGGTCGAAGTGTCCGGACACCGGGCCCCAGACGTTCGGGATGAAATAGATCTCGTGGATCGGATTGATCGCGTTGTGGGTCAGCGCGTTCCAGTGGCCTTCGCGGATCTGCTCGCGCTGCCAGCCGAAATAGATCACCACGGCGCCGGGCGGCACCGACTCGCGCAGCTTCACCCGCGCCTTGACGTAGCCGTGCTGATTGTAGGCGGTCGCCCAGTCGCCGGCGGTCAGGCCGCGCTTGAGCGCATCGGCCGGATTGAGCTCGAGCAGCGGCTGGCCGATGTCGTCGAGCTTGAGGATCTCGTCGGTGGTGCGCCACGAGGAGTGGACGCTCCACCGGGTGTGGCGGGCGTGATAGACGAGCGGGTACTTCTCGGCGAGCGGGTTGCGCTCCTTCTTGGCCTCCTTCCAGACCTTCGACGGCCCCCAGGGCGTCGCGACATGCGGCTCCTTGTGGACCGGGAGCTGCTCGCCGAACTGGATGAAGCGGTCCTCGTCCTTGTAGAGCTCCTGCCGGCCCGAGGCGGTGGTGAACTTCTTCTTGCCCTCGATCTCCTCGGTGAAGGAGGCGTAGGGGCTCGACGGCAGGTTGACGCGGATCACCCGCTCCTTCTGCAGCCGCTCGAACGTGATGCCCTTCACCTTCGGACCGCCGGTCTCCAGCAGCAGCTCGATCACGGGCTTCGGATGATTGTACTTGTAGACGTCGCCGGTGCCGAGCCGCTTGCAGACCTCGTAATAGATCTCGATGTCGGTCTTGGCCTCGTACATCGGCGGCAGCGAGCCCTCGACGAGCTGGATGTAGGGATGCGCCGGCGTGGTCGTGATGTCGAAGGGCAGCTCGTACCAGCTCACCACCGGCAGGATGATGTCGGCGAGCTGCGCCGTGGTGCTCATCTCGATCTCGGGCGAGACGATCAGCTCGATCTGCGGCAGCACCTTGCGCATCAGATTGCTCTGGTCGGACGCTTCGCCCAGCAGGTTTCCGCCGGCCGCCCAGATGCAGCGGATCTGCCGCCACAGCTTCTCCTTGTTGGCCATGGTCTCGGTCGGGCCGTTGACCACGTAGGCGGTGTCGAGCGGCACGGCGGCGTAGCGGTCCGGCTTGTCGGGCGACTTCTTCGGGAAGAAGTAGTCGGTCGGGTTGAGCCGCATCAGATACTGGCCGGCCCACGGGCTGACGCCGCCGCCGTTGCGGCCGATATTGCCGGTCAGCATGGCGAGCGCGATGACCGAGCGGCCGATCAGGTCGCCGTGATACCAGTGATTGATGCCGGTGCCGGCCCAGATGCTGGCCGGCTTGGCCGAGGCGTACTCGACCGCGAGCCGCTCGATCGTCTCGGCCGGCACGCCGGTGATCTCCGACACGGTCTTCGGGTCGTAGTCGTCGAGCGTCTTCAGGAACAGCGATTGGCCGGTGGTGCAGCGGACCGTCTTGCCGTCCTTCAGCATCACGTCGAACGAACCGGTGAGGGCCGGCGCGTCGCTGAAATAGGTGTCCGGAACGGCGCGTCTCTGCGCCGGATCCCACACCATGAACACCTTGGGATCACCGTCGGTGGCGACATCGGAGGCCTTCAGGTACTTGGCCGTATCGTCGCGGACGAGCAGCGGGCCGCTGGTGGTGCGGCGCAGATGCGCCTCGTCGACCATGCCGCGCTTGACGACGACGTGACAGAGGCCGAGGGCGAGCGCCCCGTCGGTGCCCTGCCGGACCCGCACCCATTCGTCCACCCAGCTCGCGGTCGGGTCGAAATAGGGAGAGATGTAGACGAGCTTGACGCCCTTGGCCCGCGCGTCGGCGAAGAAGTGGGCGTCGGGCATCCGGGTCTGCACCACGTCGGAGCCCCAGATGATCGCGTAGTTGGTGTCGAGGACGTCCTTGAACTCGTGCTCCTCGGTCTGCACGTTCCAGGTCATCGGATGGGCGATCGGCAGGTCGCCGTACCAGTTGTAGAAGGTGCCGAGGCCGAAGCCGTTGACCGCGGCGAAGCGGAAGCCGGCGCCCTGCTTGACCAGGCCGGTCGCCGGCACGGGCGGATAGACCCACACCGTATTGGCGCCGTACTTCTCCGAGATGCGCTTGATCTCCGAGGCGACGAAGTCGAACGCCTCGTCCCACGAGATGCGCTTCCACTGGCCGGCGCCGCGCGCGCCGACGCGCTTCATCGGATACTTGATGCGGCCCGGCGAGTAGACGCGGCGGTGATAGGTCTGGCCCTTCATGCAGCCGCGCGGATTGTAGGCGTCGTCCGGATAGTCGAGCGGCGGCTCGACCCGGGTCACCACGCCGTCCTTGACGACGACGTTCCAGCCGCACGAGCCGGTGCAGTTCGGCAGGTTCACGGTCCGCACGATCGTCTCGCCGCGGACCTGGTTGCGGAACTCCTCCTCCCAGGGCCGATCGGTCCGCACGTTCAAGGCGGCCAGCGCGGGCCGGGTCAGGGCGAAGGAGGTCAGCGGCGTCGCGGCGAGGGCGGCCAGGCTGCCCTTGACGAAGTCTCGGCGGCTGGTGGTCATGGCGGTCCCGGTGGATCGAGATGCGGACGGGAGGGCGGCAGCGCCGGCTCTTCGACGGATGGCGAAGGCCGGCGCCGGTCTCGCGGGGGATCAGTTCGCCGTCGACAGGGTCTTCACGACGTCGTCGACGCTCTGGATGGTGCCGACCAGGGTCGGGCTGCCCCAGCGCGTGTGGTACTTGTTCTCGGGAACCTGGGCCAAGGCGATCATCAGATTGTTGAACGCCCCGACGTCCTCGACCTCGAAATAGGTGATGAAGTCGGTGTCGGCGATGCCGGTCGAGTGGTAGAGCTTGCGCTTGACGTTGACGAGATACTGCAGCGTCGGCGCGGTGTGGCTCTCCATCTCCTTGAGACGCTGCTCCTCGGGGATGTTCCACCACTCGGCGCTCTTCTTCACCGGCACCATCACGGCGTAGCGCGGCGCCTTGTCCGTGTAGGTCGCGGCGAACAGGCCGGTGTTGAGCGCCTCCGACTTCTGCTTGGTGATGTAGTTGAGCGCCTTGGTGATGCCGATCAGATTCTCGGAGACGTCCGAGAAGGTGCCGAAGCGCGTCGCCTTGAAGTCGGTCATGAAGCGCTGCGCGGCGGCCAGATCGTAGGCGTGGACGCGCAGGAAGTAGTCGGCGCTGGCGCCGAGACCGCGGGTCAGATAGGCGTCGACGATCACCTTGTCCTTGTGCTTGTCGACGACGGCGACCACCTCGGCGGCCGCGCCTTTGCGCTCCGCGCTGGCCAGCCGGTAGTAGTCGGGCCGCACCTTGAAGGTGGCGAACACGCCGAACACGCCGGGCGCGGTGAGGATCTTGGCGCGATCGACCGGGCCGCTCGCCATCGGCATCGGAGCCGGCATCGCGGCCGGAGCCGGCATCGCGGCAGGCGCTTGCATCGGCGCCGGCATCGGTGCCGGATTCGGAGCCGACATGGGCGCCTGCTGGGCCAGCACGGGGCCGGCGGCGAGGAGCGCCAGCGCGGCGGCGCAGGAGCGAAGCCCGACCGACATCGCGCCGGATCGACGGGTGGAATGCATGATCGTTCTCCACGGGCGACAAGCCGCAGCGGCCACGTCGCCCCGATCGCCCGCACGGGAAGAACCGGGCGAATGTTGCGTTACGGTTTCTATTTCGGGGAGCAGGCCGGCTTGTTACGAGCGACGCACAGCGCTAGTGTTACTACTTAGGACGACTGAATTCTGGAGGCCGGATACTGCGCGATTACATCACGGGTACGCAATCGCGTCCGGCGGGAGCGACTCCGGCAGCACAGCAGGGAATGGGGCACGCCGCGGATGGACAGCGGGGTCCGTGCGGAAGGAGAGCCTTCGACCGGAGCATGAAACCTCCGCAAGGCGCCGCGTGCCATGACGCAAATCAAACTCGTTCCAATCTCCGCCGCGGGCGCATCGCGGCCGGGAGGGCGGCGGGAGGGCGGCCGATCCGCGGCGCCGGCCTACCGCGGCGCGCGGCGCACCACGCTGGTGCCGGCGGCCTTCAGCACGTCGATCGAGTCGAGGCCCATGAGGGCGAGCGTGATGGCGAGCTCGGTCCTGAGAATGTCGATCGCTCGCGCCACCCCGGCCTCGCCGCCGGCGGCGAGCGCGAACGCGTAGGCGCGGCCCAGGAGCACGCCGGAGGCGCCGAGCGCCAGCGCCTTGACGATGTCGGCGCCGCGGCGAAACCCGCCGTCGATCAGCACCTCGACGGTGCCGCCGACATGCTCGACGACCTCGGGCAGCACCGAAATGGTCGAGGCGACGCCGTCGAGCTGGCGGCCGCCGTGGTTGGAGATCACGATCGCGTCGGCGCCGGCGTCGCGGGCCCGCGCCGCGTCCTCGCGCGACAGCACGCCCTTGATCACCAGCCGGCCCGGCCAGCGCCCGCGCAGCCAGTCGACCTCGGCCCAGCTCACCGTGCGGTCCATGCGGCGCGACAGGTTGACGGCCTGCTCCAGCGCGCCCTGCCCGAACTCCGGATGCGCCTTCAGCGCCTCGACGGCCGGCATGCCGTGGCGCAGCAGATCGAAGAGCCAGCCCGGCCGCGACAGCATGCTGGCCAGCATGGCCGGCGTCGGCCGCCGCGCCGAGCGGAACGCGTTGCGCACGTCGCGCTCGCGAATCGCCGTGACGGTGCAGTCCACGGTGAGATACAGCGTCGCGACGCGCGCCGCCGTGGCGGCGGCCAGGAGCTCCTCGTTCAGCGCCTTGTCGTCCAGCATGTAGAGCTGGAAGTGCAGGTCGCCGCCGGCCGCACGGGCGAGCGTCTCGATCGAGGCGATCGAGAAGGTGGAGAGACAGAACGGGATCGCGGCCGCCGCCGCGGCGCGTGCCGCCAGAACTTCGCCGCCGCCCCGATA
The DNA here is from genome assembly GCF_003258865.1 of Rhodoplanes roseus. GTDB lineage: Bacteria > Pseudomonadota > Alphaproteobacteria > Rhizobiales > Xanthobacteraceae > Rhodoplanes > Rhodoplanes roseus. The sequence continues at coordinate 11,530 of NZ_NPEX01000123.1, forward strand.
GAGGCCGAGGAAGCCGACGGGACCGAGCATGAAGGGCAGCGCGTGGCGGCCGCCGAAATAGCTGGTCGACAGATCCGGCACCCGCCCGCTGGCGAGCACCCGCTGCTCGATCGTCCAGGCGTCGAAGCCGCGCCGGTTGGCGCGCAGCGTGGACTCGGAAAAGCTGCCGCCGTCGATGTAGTCGAAGAAGATTTTTGGGAGCCGCCGCTTCGCGGCGTCGCGCATGTCGTCGATGTTGACGATGGTCATCGGTCGATCTTTCCCCCGGGTCGCGACCGCTCGCGCTCGCCGGCCTCTCCGTCAGCCTTCTGTCTCGTCGGCCTCGGCTCCGTGATCCTGAGGTGCTCGACCGCAGGTCCAGCCTCGAAGGATCGGCGGCCGAGGCGCCCGGGCCGTCGCCCTTCGAGGCCCGGCTTCGCCGGGCGCCTAAGGGTGCCGGAGATAGTGTCGCGTGCGCGCTCGACGTCGCCCTAGTGCTCCGTCGCGGCCAGCACGGCCTCGGCGCGGATCTCCTCGGTGAGGCGGGCCTTCAGCTCGGAGAAGGCCGCCGTGGTCTTCATGTGATAGTCGCGCGGATGCGGCAGGTCCACGGCGATCTCGGTCTTGATCCGCCCCGGCCGCGCCGTCATCACGATCACGCGGGAGGCCAGGAAGATCGCCTCCTCGATGTCGTGGGTGACGAACATCACGGTCTTCTTCTCGCGCTCCCAGATGGCGAGCAGCATCTCCTGCATCAGCCCGCGGGTCTGGGTGTCGAGCGCCCCGAACGGCTCGTCGAGCAGCAGGATCTCGGGATCGTTGGCGAGCGCGCGGGCGATCGCGGTGCGCTGCTGCATGCCGCCGGAGAGCTGCTTCGGCCAGTGGTGCTCGAAGCCGCGCAAGCCCACCTTCTGGACGTAGTCGGCCACGATCTCGGCCCGCTCCTTCTCCGGCATGCCGCGCTCGGCGAGGCCGAAGGCGATGTTCTCGGCGACGGTGAGCCACGGGAACAGCGTGTAGGACTGGAACACCATGCCGCGGTCGGCGCCCGGACCCTTCACCTCGCGGCCGTCCAGCATCACCCGGCCGGTGGTCGGGCGGTCGAGGCCGGCGACGATGCGCAAGAGCGTCGACTTCCCGCAGCCGGACGGGCCCAGCACCGTGATGAAGTCGTTCTTCTCCACCGCGATGGTGGTCGGCTCGAGCGCGCGGGTCGGGCCGGCGCCACGGCGTCCCGGGAACTGGCGCGAGACGCCCTCGACGAGGAGCTGGGTCATGCGAACTTCCACGGAAACAGGCGGTGGTTCGCGGCCTTGAACAGGAAGTCGGAGACCAGCCCGATGACGCCGATGACGATGATGCCGAAGATGATCTGGCCGGTCGCCAGCAGCGCCTGGCTGTCGACGATCATGTGGCCGATGCCGGACGAGGCGCCGATCAGCTCGGCGACGATCACGTAGGTCCAGGCCCAGCCGAGCACCAAGCGCAGGATCTCGGCGATCTCGGGGGCGTTGGCCGGCAGCATCACGCGGGCGACGATGCCGCGGTCGCGTGCGCCGAGCGTGTAGGCCGCCTCGACCAGGTCGCGCCGCGTCGCGCCGATCGACACTGCGACCATCAGCACGATCTGGAACACCGAGCCGATGAAGATGACGAGCAGCTTCTGCACCTCGCCGGTGCCGGCCCACAGGATCAGCAGCGGGATGAAGGCGGAGGCCGGCAGGTAGCGGGCGAACGAGACGAAGGGCTCGAAGAACGCCTCGACCGGCTTGTAGGCGCCCATGGCGATGCCGAGCGGCACGGCCACGACGGTGGCGAGCACGAAGCCGCCGAGGACGCGCCACACCGTCATGCCGATGTCGTGCAGGAAGTCGTAGCGGACGAACAGCTCGACCCCGTCGTGCAGCATGGTGACGGGATCGGCCAGGAACGTCTTGGAGACGTAGCCGCCGAAGGTGGCGAACGACCAGCCCGCGAACAGCATCACGAAGAACAGGATGCCGAGGACGATCTTGGCGGTGTTGCCGACCGGCTCGAGCGGTTTCATGGGCGGCCCGTCGGATTGCTGTGACCGTCGTTCCGGGACGGTGCGAAGCACCGGACCCGGACTTCAGCCGAGACCTCCGAGTGCACCGCTGGATTCCGGGTTCGCACCTTCGGTGCGCCCCGGAATGACTGAAACCCATCCGAGGTCTCGAGCGGTTTCATGGGCGACGGGTCTCGTTCGGATCAGGCCGGGGCGACGGACGGCGAGGGGGTCCGGGTAGAAGACGCGGGGCGAGCGCGGAGTCAACGGTCCGATACGCAAACCCGGGCTGTCGCTTGCGGCCGCTCCGACGCTCACCGCGCGTCGGCGGGCCGACGCGGCTCGCTCCGCCTCGTCCCTCGTGGTGAGGAGCGATGCGCAGCAACGCGTCTCGAACCATGCGGCCCCCGGAAGCGGGGCCGCCCTCGCCCGTCGAGACGCGCCCCTGCGGGCGCTCCTCGGGGTGAGGGCGGAGGAAGGCTTCGGGACGACCAGCAGGGCGTCACGTCGAGCCGAGGTTCACTTCACGAAGCGGTCGTCGACGATCGCCTTGATGTCGGGCTTCTGCTTGATGATGCCGGCCTCGAGCAGGATCGCGGCGGCCTCGTCCGAGAAGGAGAAGATCTCGCCGGTGAGGAACTTCTGGCTCGCCGCCTTGTCCTGCCAGCGCAGATAGGCGGCCGACTTGCCGAAGTCCTCGCCCGACTGCTTCACGTCGGCGCCCATGATCTCGTAGGCCTTGGCCTTGTCGGCCTGGATCATCTCCAGCGCCTGGAAGTAGCTGTCGGCCAGCGCCTTCGCGGCCTTCGGGTTCTCGTCCAGGAATTTCGGCGTGCAGCCGAAGGTGTCGAGGATCATCGGATAGTCGAGCGTGGTGGCGATGATCTTGCCGGCCTCGGGCTTCTCGCGCACCGCGCTGAGATAGGGCTCGTAGGTCATGGCGGCGTCGTTCTGGCCGGCCAGGAAGGCCTGGGCGGCCGGGCCCGGCTCCATGTTGACGACCTTGACGTCCTTCAGGGTCAGGCCGTTCTTCTTGAGGAACCAGGCGAGCGTGAAGTACGGCGCGGTGCCGGGCGCCGAGGCCGCGATGGTCTTGCCCTTGAGGTCGGCGATCGCCTTGACGTCGTTGCGCACCACCATGCCGTCGGCGCCGTAGGACTTGTCGAGCTGGAAGATCTGCTTGGTGGCGATGCCGGCGGCATTCCACACGATCCAGGTCTCGACCGTCGTCGCCGCGCACTGGATGTCGTTCGCCGCGATGGCGAGATGACGATCCTTCTGCGGGATCTTCTTGAGCGTGACGTCGAGGCCGTTCTTCTCGAAGATGCCGGCCTTGGCGGCGAGCGTGAGGGGCGCGAACCCGGTCCAGCCCGAAATTCCGATGCCGACCTTGGTGCTCTGCGCCTCGGCCGCCGTCGCAAGGCCGAGGGCCGCGATGCAAGCGATCGCGGATAGCTTGAAAAACCGCATGGGATCTCCCCGCGTTGGAAATTCGGCGGATTTGAACAGAAGGGCGTAAAGGTGTCAAATGTATAGACATAATGCAGAGTGGCGCGTTTCTGGGCAGAGCAGAACCGGAGGCCCGACGGGCGTTCGGCTTGCCGGTCGGATCAATATGTCTATACATTTGCAAGGTGCTGCGATCACATCCGATCCGTCACCCTGAGGCGGCTGCGCGACGCGCAGCCCTCGACGCGCGCCGGCCCGGGCCGTTCGTCCTTCGAGGCTCGCGTCGCGAGCACCTCGGGACGAGAGGGATGGGCCGCAGCCATGGCACACTGCCCAAGCCCACATGGCCGAGGATCCCCCGATGACCATCCTGATCAGACCCGGCGCGGTTCTTCTGTCCGAATGGCGGGCGATCTATCGCGGCGCCAGTGTCGCGCTCGATCCGGCGACGCGGCCGGCCATCGCGGCCGGCGCCGCCGCGGTCGCCCACATTCTCGCCAAGGGCGAGCCGGTCTACGGCATCAACACCGGCTTCGGGAAGCTCGCCAGCGTGCGGATCGGCGACGCCGACCTGGAGACGCTCCAGCGCAACATCGTGCTGAGCCACGCCGCCGGCGTCGGCGCGCCGATGGAGACGCGGGTGGCGCGGCTGATGATGGTGCTCAAGCTCGCGAGCCTCGCGCAGGGCGCGTCCGGCGTGCGGCCCGAGACCGTCGACCTCCTCGCCGCCATGGTGGCGCGGGACCTGATCCCGGTGGTGCCGTCGCAAGGCTCGGTCGGCGCCTCCGGCGACCTCGCCCCGCTCGCCCACATGACCGCCGCGATGGTCGGGGTCGGCGAGATCCTTCTCCACGGCACCCGCGTGCCGGCCGCCGACGCGCTCGCGCAAGCCGGCCTCGCGCCGCTGACGCTGCACGCCAAGGAGGGGCTGGCGCTCCTCAACGGCACCCAGTTCTCCACCGCCCAGGCGCTCGCCGGCCTGTTCGAGGCGGAGCGGCTGTTCCATTCGGCGCTGGTCACCGGGGCGCTGTCGACCGACGCGGCGCGCGGCTCCGACACGCCGTTCGATCCGCGCATCCATGCGCTGCGCGGCCACCGCGGCCAGATCGAGACGGCAGCTGCGTTGCGCCTCCTGATGGAGGGCAGCGCCATCCGCCGATCGCATCTGCACGGCGATCCGCGCGTGCAGGATCCCTATTGCCTGCGCTGTCAGCCGCAGGTGATGGGCGCCGCGCTCGACGTGCTGCGCCAGGCCGCGACGACGCTCGGAACCGAAGCGAACGGCGTCTCCGACAATCCGCTGATCTTCGCCGACACCGGCGAGGCGCTGTCGGGCGGCAACTTCCACGCCGAGCCGGTCGCCTTCGCGGCCGACATGATCGCGCTCGCGGTGTGCGAGATCGGCTCGATCGCCGAGCGGCGCATCGCCATGCTGGTCGATCCGGCGCTGTCCGGCATGCCGGCCTTTCTCACGCCGAAGCCGGGGCTCAACTCCGGCTTCATGATCCCGCAGGTGACGGCGGCCGCGCTGGTCTCCGAGAACAAGCAGCGCGCCACGCCGGCGAGCGTCGACTCGATCCCGACCTCGGCCAATCAGGAGGACCACGTCTCGATGGCGGCGCACGGCGCGCGGCGCCTCGTCGACATGGTCGAGAACGCCGTGAACGTGATCGCCATCGAGCTCCTGGCCGCCGCGCAGGGCTGCGACTTCCACGCGCCGCTGACCTCGAGCCCGCCGCTCGACGCCGTGCGAGACCTGCTGCGGAGCCGCGTGCCGCCGCTCGACGACGACCGCCATCTGGCGCCCGACATCGCCGCCGCCGCCGACCTGGTGCGCAGCGGCACCGTCGCCTGCGCCGTCCTCCCCGTGCTGCTGCCGGGGCTGGAGGCGAGCTGATCAGATCGGGATTCGGTGAGGGTGATGAGCCCGTAGGGTGGGAAAGCCTCGTCAGCGGCGTGCCCACGCCGACGTGGTGATCGGATCACGGCGGGCACGCTTCGCTTTGCCCACCCTACGGCTCTGCCGGGGCTGGAGGCGAGCTGATCAGATCGGGATTCGGTGAGGGTGATGAGCCCGTAGGGTGGGCAAGCCGCGTCAGCGGCGTGCC
>NZ_NPEX01000124.1 GCF_003258865.1 Rhodoplanes roseus
GTCGCGGCCGGCCGCCATGATCTCGATCGCAGCAGCGACCAGGGAGTTGACGTGGCGCAGGCGGCGATAGCCCTCGACCGAGCCGGCCGACACCATCACGGCGAGCGCATCGACATCGGCGATCTCGCCCAGGACGCTGTGTTCGGCGCTGTCCGGCGGCGCTCCGGGCTTGCCCTCGACCGCGACGGCCGCGAAGGCGATGGCCTCGGCGGCGAGCCGGCGGGCGCGCTGGTAGAAGGCGTCGCGCCGGGAGCCGGGGGTGATCAGGCCCATTACCAGCGTCACGACCGCTACGCCGATGAAGGTGCATTCCACCCGCGCCGTCGCGATCTCGGTCGCGTGCTGCGGAGACAGGACGGAGGGCAGCACCACGACGGCGGAGGTCATGCCCACCATGAAGGTCCCGTAGGAGTGGACGCCGCGCAGCAGGTGGGTGAGGCCGGCCCCGATCGCGACCACGACGGCGAGGCACCCGAGCTGCACCATCGGGTGCCCGGTCCGGACGATCGCGAAGCCCAGCCCGGCGCCGATGGCGGTGCCGACCAGGCGATAAAAGGCGCGCTCGAGCAGCAGGCCGCGGGACGACTGGGCCACCACGAAGATCGGCATCGCGGCCCAATAGGCATTCTGCACGTGGAGGCTGGCGGCGATCGTGAAGGCGAGCCATGCCGAGCCGGCGAGGCCGGCGGCATAAAGGAGAGTGGCGCGGTCGAGGCCCGACCAGCGCTTCAGAGTCGTGAGCATTCGGGATCCGGGGGTGTTCGGCAGCTATGCTGCGCTGCGGCAAAATGGACCCGAAACCGCTGGAAGGCAACTGGGCCGATCAGGCTAGGCTTCGCCGGTGGTTCGTACCGAAGCTCATGGATACTGATTCACGCCGCCACCCGAGGTGCCCCCGGAACCGGCCCTCGAAGGGTACGCGATGGCCCGGGCCGCATCCTCCGAGGCTCGGGCGTCGCCGGAGCACCTCCGATGACGAGCCGACGTCAGGCCGCCGGTCTCACTTGCCCTTCTGGGTCTCCTTGACGTCCGTGAACGAGATCCCGGGGGCGCGTTCGCGGGTGTAGCCGAGATAGAACTCGTTGCGGGCGAGATAGACGAGGTCGCCGTCGAGGTCCTCGGCGATGCCGGACCGGTTCGCCGCCACGAAGGTCTCCAGCGCGGCCTTGTCGTCCGAGGCGATCCAGCGGGCGAGCTGGAACTCGGACATGTCGAACTCGACCGGCAGCCCGTATTCGGCGGCGAGCCGCGCCTTGAGCACGTCGAGCTGCAGCGGGCCGACGACGCCGACCAGCGCCGGGGAGCCGTCGGACGGGCGGAACACCTGCACGACGCCTTCCTCGGCCAGCTCCTGCAATGCCTGCTTCAGCTTCTTGGCCTTCATGGCGTCGGAGAGCCGCACGCGCCGGAGGATTTCAGGAGCGAAGCTCGGCACGCCGACGAAGGTGATGTCGCGCCCCTCGGTCAGCGTGTCGCCGATGCGCAGCGTGCCGTGATTGGGGATGCCGACCACATCGCCGGCGAACGCCTCGTCGGCGATGGAGCGGTCCTGGGCGAAGAAGAAGTGCGGCGTCGACAGGGTGACGGGCTTGCCGGTTCGCACCAGCTTGGCCTTCATGCCGCGGGTGAGCTTTCCCGAGCACAGCCGCGCGAAGGCGATGCGGTCGCGATGGTTCGGGTCCATGTTCGCCTGGATCTTGAACACGAAGGCGGACATGCGCGGATCGGCGGCGTCGATGGGCCCGGCATCGGAGTTCTGCGCGCGCGGGGGCGGGGCGAAACGGTGCAGGCCGTCCAAGAGGTCACGAACGCCGAAGTTCTTCAACGCGCTGCCGAAGAAGACCGGGGTGAGGTGGCCCTCGAGGAAGGTCGCCAGGTCGAAGCGCGGGCACGCCTCGGTGACCAGCTCCATCTCCTGCGCGATCGCGTCGGCATCGAGCGAGGCGTTGAGCGCCGCGATCTCGGCCATCTCCATCGGAACCGGCGGCCCGGAGTCGTCCTTGGCGTCGAGCAGGCGCACGCCGCCGCGCTCGATGTCGAAGGTGCCGACGAAGTCGCGGCCGCGGCCGATCGGCCAGGTCATCGGGGTGGTGTCGAGCGCCAGGGTCTTCTCGATCTCGTCCAGGATCTCGAAGGGATCGCGGCTCTCGCGGTCCATCTTGTTGATGAAGGTGACGATCGGGATGTCGCGCAGCCGGCACACCTCGAACAGCTTTCGGGTACGCGCCTCGATGCCTTTGGCCGCGTCGATGACCATGACGGCGGAATCGACCGCTGTCAGCGTGCGATAGGTGTCTTCCGAGAAGTCCTCGTGGCCCGGCGTGTCGAGCAGGTTGAAGACGCGATCACGGTAGTCGAACGTCATCACCGAGGTGACGACCGAGATGCCGCGCTCGCGCTCGATCGACATCCAGTCCGAGCGGGTGTCGCGCCGGTTCTTCTTGGCCTTGACCTCGCCGGCCAGGTTGATGGCGCCGCCGAACAGCAGCAGCTTCTCGGTCAGGGTCGTCTTGCCGGCGTCCGGATGCGAGATGATGGCGAAGGTCCGCCGGCGCTCGACCTCGGCGGCCAGCGGCGATTCGGAGCTGGTCGAAGGAGCGGGCAGGGCGGACGAATCGGCAGCGGGCTCGGCGAGGGCCGGGTCCAGGTCACGGAGCGGCTGGGTCATCCCCGGCATGTGGCAGGGAATCCGCCACGGAGCAAGAGGGGCGCGAGGGGGGGCACCTGTGTCGGGCGGTGCGGCATGGAACGGAGCGGAGCGACGCGCCGCCGGACCGCGACCCATACGAGCGCCGCAAGACGAGCCCCGAACCTCCCGCTACTGCTTCGCCAGCGCCTCCAGGGCAGCCCCGAAGCCTTTGAACGAGAGGGGGATACCGACGTCGCGCTGGAGTGCGTCCTTGTACTCCAGGCGGCCCGGATCGGTGCGGCCGCGCATGCGGCGGAGGAGATCGTCGGGGAGGTCGGCGTCGGCGAAGCAGCCGCCCGGGACGCAGCGCTTGAAGCCGAGGGCGACCGGCGGCTGCTTGTCGTCCCACACGAGCCGCGGCGCCGTCGCCAGCCAGACATTGACCGGGATCTGCACCACCAGCTTGAGCGGGTCGGTCTTGGCGGCGCGGCCGATCGCGACCTGGGAGACCGGGCTGGTCTGCCCCTGGGGCTGCTGGGCCTGGAACACCTCGCAGGTCTTCTGCTGCGATCCCGCCGGTGTCTCGCAGCGGACCGTCCAGTCGTCGTAAGTGGCCGTGGTACGGCTCGGCGCCTGGGCGAGGGCCGGGCCGGCCAGAACGGCCGTGCCCAGAACGAGAAGGCAGGCGGGACGCAGGCGATCGAGGCGACGCAGGGTGCGGGGCATTGGACATCCGGATCAGTAGGTGGCGGTCACGCGCGCATGGATGCGCCACGAGCCGGCCGGCGTTTGCGGCCCGTCGAGGAGCGCGTAGCCGGCCGCGAGGTTGGCCCGGAACGGGCCGATCTGGTCGTCGAACCCGGCCCCGACCGAGGCCAGGGTGGTCTCCTTGCCGAAGAAGATCTCGCGCCCCCAGCCGATGTCGCTGAACACATAGGGCACGAACTTGTCCTGCAGCCACGGCAGCTTCAGCGCCTCGCCGATGCTGTAGCCCGGCAGGTAGAGCGTGTTGCGCGAGATCACGGCCTGGTCGACGGTGCGGTCCTCGGTCATGTAGCCGCGCACCGTGAAGGCGCCGCCGAGCGAGATGCGCTCGGGATCGGGCAGCGGATCGCCCGAGATCAGCCCGAACAGCTCGTTGGTGAGGATGAAGCCCTTCGGCAGCGGCGCCGTGTGGACATAAGCGACCGTCGCGTAGGCGTAATGGATGTCGGCGACGCGGCCGTTGGTGAACAGGTTCCAGGCCTGCGAGGTGTTGTCGGGCAGCATGCTGCCCGGATTGACCTTGAGCCGGACGTCGAGATCGTTGACCCCGAAGGGGTCGCGGAACCGGCCCGCCCAGCCGCCGACCATCTGGAAGAGGTCGGCGCTGAACTCGGCGACCGGCACATCGACGAAGAACAGCTCGCGCGCTTGGCGCTTGGTCTCGACGCCGAGCAGCAGGTCGCCGAACGCCCACGGCAGGACGTTCTCCAGCGCACTGCGGTGGAGCGCCGAGAACTCGGTGGTGCGGGTGCGGTAGCGCAGGAAGAGGTTCGGCTGCTCGTTCGTCTGGATGTAGTTGCCGATCAGCTCCAGGCTGGCGCGCGCCCACAAGGGCACGATCACCCGGCCGGCATGGCTCTGGTACTGGGCGAGATCGGGATCGTTGATCGGGTGGCCATTCTCGATCCAGTAGTCGCGGCTGCCGGTCGCCTGGTAGGAGGCCAGCACCTCGCCGGGCAGCGACGCGGAGCCGCCGACGAACCAGCGGTCGCGGCCGGTCAGCATCGTGCCGGTGTTGGCGTAGCCGGTGTAGACCTGCCACGGCCGCGCCTGCTCGCTGGTCCGCAGCGACAGGTCGGCCTCGGCCAGATCCTTGCCGGGGCCGAACACCGCCTCGACGCGGCGGAACGGGTTGCGGTTGAGCCAGTCGAGGTCGGTCTCGAGCCGCCGACTGTCGATCGGGGTGCCCGGCGTCACCCGGACGCGGGTGCGGACATGGTCGGCGCCGGCGCGCTCGGCGCCCGTGACGGTCACGCGGCCGGTCTTGTACTCGATCACCCGCACCTGGAGGGCGCCGCCCGTGATCTCCTGGGGCGGGATGGTGACCGACACGAAGGCCCGCCCCGCGTCCTTGTAGACGGCCGAGATCGCCGCCTGCACCTCGGCGATCAGCTTGCGGCTGATCGGCCGGCCCAGAAATGCCGACAGGCGCTGGCGCAGCACGTCCGGGGCGATCGCCGGGATCCGCTCCACGTCGACGCCGGCGCGGCGCGGCGCGGCGAGCGGCTGGTCCTTGGCGCCGAGCAGGACGATGCCGGAGAGCGACCGGCCGAGCGGCGTGTCGTCCTCGCCCTTGAGGAGGTCCGGGGTGATGAAGTCGATGGCCGGGGCGCCGCGCGGCGGGGCGGGCGGCAGGTTGCGCTCGACATACTGGGCGGCGGCCGGCGAGGCGCCGGCCAGCAGGGCGGCGAGCACGGCCGGGGCGAGGCCGCGGAGGGCGCACGCCACCGACCGTCGCCGAGCCGACGCCCGCGACGGATCGTGCACCGGCGGTCCGCCGGGTCGCGCTCCTGTCCCCTCACACATTCACGCCTGCCCCTACGCCAAGAACACTTTTTTCAGTCTCGGCCGGAGTTTGTTTCCGGTCCTTGAAGCCTTGTCCAAATCTGCCGCCGCGTCACCTCAACGGCACGGCCGGCACCACGCCGGGTCGGATCGCTGCCGGCGCTATCGGCGAGGCCGGCGACGCGGTGGCCGATGTGATCCCGGCCAGCGACCGGATCGGATCGATCAGCCCGGCGCCGACCTGGATGTCCTTGCCGGGGCCGAGCGGCTTCGCCGTCCGGGTCAGGATGCTGCGCACCTCGGCCGGCGTGAGGCTCGGTCGCGCCTCGATCAGCAGCGCCGCGACGCCGCTGACATGGGCGGCCGCCACCGATGTCCCGGTGGTGAGCTGATAGCTGCCGTCCGGCGACGGCACCAGGACGTCGACGCCCGGCGCCGCGATGGCGATGTGCTTGCCGCGATTGGCCATGGCGAACGGCTTGTCGTCGGTGTCGGTGGCCGACACGGCGATGACGTTCGGGTCGGCGGCCGGGAACAGCGGCGGCGACTTCGGGCCGGCATTGCCGGCCGCAGCGATCAGCACGATGCCCCTCTGGGTCGCCGTGGCGAGCAGCCGCTCGGTCATCAGGTCGCGCGGGCCGGCGAAGCTCATGTTGATGATGCGCGGGTTCTTCGACAGCGCCCAGTCGAGCCCCTTGAGCACCTGCGCCGTGGTCGCCTGGGCGTTCTTGTCGGCCTCCGAGAAGGCCCGGATCGCCAGCAGGCGGACGCCCGGCGCGACCCCGAGCAGCCGATAGCGCGACGCGATGGCGCCGGCCATGCCGGTGCCGTGGGTGTGCGGATGGCTCGCGGCCCCGGTCGCATCGAAGCGCTCGACCGCGAGGCCCTGGAGATCCGGATGGCGCAGGTCGATCTCCGAGTCGATCACCGCTACCGTGACGTTGGCGCCGCGGACGCGCTGGTGCACCGCGCCGAGCTGCAGCTTCTGGATGACGTATTGGGCCGGATCGCCGGTCGGCAAAGTGGTGCGGGCGGCGAGGTCGCTGGCGAGGTCGCTGGCGAGGTCGCTCGAGCCCGACGCGGCCGGCTCCGGGCCGGCCGCGGGCGGAGCCGTCTCGGCCGGGGCCGTTGCAGCCGGAGCCGCCGCGGCCGGAGACGCCGTCTGGGCGAGCCCGTAGACGTAGTTCGGCTGCGCCGAGGAGACGATGCGGTTCTGCTCCAGCCGCCGGATCAGGGCCCGGATGTCCTGCCCCGGCGTGAGCTTGAAGCGGTAGAGTGTGCGGCCGGTCAGGCCAATCGGGTCGGTCGAGACGATCTCGACGCCGAACTCGCGGGCGATCGCCTCGATCTGCTCGCGGGAGACGCTCGCCGGGATCTGCAGGACGATCTCGTCCGGGATGAAGCGCGTCTCGCCCAGCGGCGGGACGCCGCTGAACTGCTGCTCGCTCGGCGAACGGTCGAGACCCGGGCCGGGCGGCGGGCCGGCGCCCGGATTGCCGCCACCCGGTCCACCCGGTCCACCCTGTCCGCCCCGGCCGCCTTGGCCGCCGCCGCCCTGGCCGCCGTCCTGAACCGGCGGGGGCGGGGTGATGTTCGACTGGTCGGTGTTGGGCGGTCCCGAGTTGGTGTTGCCGGGCGTCAGGGACACCAGGTTGACGAGCTGGGTCGGGTCGTAGGTGACCGGGTCGGAGGGAATGTAGGGCGGCGGGCCGAACAGGTACGGATAGGACTGGCCCGGGACCGTCTGCCACACGCCGGGATCGAAGCCCGCCGGCAGCCCCTGGGTGAGCTGCGCCGTCGTGAGGCCAGTGCCGGCCGCGCTCGTCGATTGACCGCTCGTCTGGGTGTTCCAGTAGGAGCTTGTGACCGTGCCGGTGACGATCTGGCTCGGCCCGTCCCCCTGGACCAGGACGCTGTTCACGCCGATCAGGCCACCCGCGACGCCGCCGGCTCCGGTCGTCACCTTGCCGGTGGAGTAGGTCTGGTCGACCAGCCCGCCGTTCACGCCGATCAGGCCGCCAGCGATGGCGGTGCCCGTGCCGGTCACCGCGCCGGTCGCATAGGACTGATAGACGCTGGCGCCGCCGTCGTAATAGTTCGGCACATTGGCGCCGACGAGGCCGCCGATCGCCGTGCCGTCGTCACCGGAGACGGCCCCGCTGGCATAGGACTGAATGATGCTGCCGCCGTCGTTGTCGCCGACGAGGCCGCCCGCCGTGCCCCCTTCGCCGGTCGTGGACACGGCGCCGGTCGCCGAGACCCGGAAGAGCGAACCCCGGTTGACGCCGACCGCGCCCCCGACATCGCTGCCCACACCACCCGTGACGGTGCCGGTCGCGAGCGAGTAGGCGACGAGGCCGTTGTTCCTGCCGACCAGCCCGCCGACGGCGGAATCCGGGCCCGCCGAGACGTTGCCGTAGGCGTTGCTCGAAACAATGGTGCCGCCGCCCTGGTTCGGGCCGGTCGTATAGGCAACCGCATTGTAGCCGACGAGGCCACCTGCCTCGGAGTACTCGGCGCCCGTCACCGCGCCGTAGGCCCGGGAGTCGTAGATCGAGGCATAGTTTGCGCCGACCAGGCCACCGTAGCGGCCGCTCCAGGAGTCCGGGCCCGCCGTGATGCTGCCGTAGGCCTCGGACGACGTGATCGTGCCTTCGTTGATCCCGACGAGGCCGCCGACGATGGCGTTCCAGCCGTTGCTCGTGATCGCGGCATTGGCGCTCGACAGGACGACATAGCCGTAGTTCGTGCCGACCAGGCCGCCGACCCCGGCGTAGGAGGTGGACTCGTCGACGCCGATCGTTCCGGAGACATGGACGTTGTAGATCGTGCCGCTATTGGTCTGGGCGAGGATGCCGGCGGAGTAGTCGTCCGCCGTGATCTGCGCGTTGGTGATCTTTAAATTTTGGACGAGGCCGAGAACGCCAATCTCGTAAAACAGGCCCGCGCTCGTCGTGCCGACGCCGAGGTTCGAGATCGTGTGCGTGATCCTGGCGCCGGTGCTGCCGGTGAGGCCGCCCCACCCATCGAGCGTTCCCTCGAACTTGCCCGAGATGCCGGCGAAACCGCTCGCGTCGATGTTGCGGCCGAGCGCGTAGGTGCCGGCGAGCGAGTCCAGGTTCCCGCCGATCCGCGCCAGGTCGGCGGCGCTGTTCACCAGCATGTAACTGGTGAGCTGCGGCACCTGGAGGGCCGAGTTGGTCGCCACCCGGGACGAAAAGTCGGTCGGCGCGTCGTAGGTCGGCGTGTTGTAGTAGATCGAAACGAGGCCGGTGCTGTTGCTGAAGTCGATCACCGTGCCGGGGCCGGCCGCAGCAGGGCCGGGCGTGACCGGGAAGACGATCGTCCCGCTGCCCGTGCCGGTGTTGTCGGCCCGCAGGATCAGGCTGCCGGCGCCCGTGCTGGTGATCAGGGCGCCCGCCTCGAAGCGGATGTCGTGATAGGCGCTCAGCGTCAGGGTGGCGCTGCTGCCCCAGGTGATCGTGACGCCGTTGGCGATGACGATGTTGCCGTCGCCGGTTCCAGCGGTGGTCTCCTGGACGACATTGGTGCCGGCCGTCAGGCTCGCCACGATCGTGTCGGCGACGCTCTGGGTGATGGTCAGGTGGTCCGGGTCCAGGAGCCAAGTGCCGCCCTGGCCGGCGTCGATCGAGGCGCCGCCGATCGCCAGCGTCTTGCCCGAGGTTTCGACGAAGCCGCCGCCGGCCGTGCCGATCGCCGAGATCGCGCCGGCGACCGTGGTCGTGCCGTTCGACCACACGACCACGTTGCCGCCCTTGCCCGCGGTGCCGTCGGCCCGGATCGTGGCACCGGCGTCGACCGTCACCTGGTCGGCGTTGCGGACCGGCTTGTCGTAGAAGTTCGTGGAGGTGCTGTTGCCTCCGGCGCGGTCGCCGCCGACCAGCACGGTGCCGCCCGTCGTGCCGCTCGCGTCGAGCAGGGCGCCCGCGGCGAGCGTCACGGTGCCGCCCGTCACCACGATGCGACCGCCGGCGCCGGTGGTGCCCGCGGCGTCGAGCGTGCTGCCGATCGTCACCGCGTCGGCCTCGATCAGGATGTCGCCGCCGGACGTCGTGGTGGTGGTCGTCGTCTTGCTACGGACCGTGGCGGTCCGGGTGGTGGTGCGGCGCGCCTCCATGCGCTGGGTCGCCGTCACGGTGCCGCCCTCGGCAGTGAGGAAGATGCGGCCGCCCTTGCTGGAGATGCCGGTGGCCTTGATGACGCCGTTGGTGTTGCCGGCGAGCGCGTAGACGCTGCCGCCGTTGGCGCGCAGCTCGACATCGGCCGCCTTGATGGTGCCGCGGTTGACCACCTTGCCGTCGCCGCCCGGCAGCTTGACCTGGACCTTGCCGTTGCCGAGCGCGCCGTCGCTCAGCACCACCTCGCGGCCCGAGGCCATCGCGGCGGTTCCTTTCGGGGCCTCGATGGTGCCGTCGTTCTGCACCGTGCGGGCGATCAGCACGACGTCGCCCGTGGCCGAGCCGATACGGCCGAGATTGACCACGGCGGCCGTCGAGGCGCCGTCGAAGGTCATGCTCTTGCGGGCGAGGAACTCGCTGTCCTTCACGTCGAGCGTCGAGGCGACGAAGCTGCCGCCGGTCTGCACGACCCCGTTCGGTCCGACCGCGATGCCGGCCGGGTTCACCAGGTAGACGCTGCCGGTCGCGGTCAAAAGGCCGTCGATGGAGGAGGGGACATTGCCGGTGACGCGGTTGAGGGTCGCGCCGCTGCCGTTGTTGAACGTCACCGAGTTCCCGGTACCGATCGAGAAGGTCGACCAGTTGATGATGCCGGTCTGGCTGGTCTGGTTGACGACCAGGCTCGACCCGGTGGGCTGGCTGATGCCGATGGTGCCGCTGGTCACCGTTCCGCCCGTCGGCAGCGCCTGGGCGAGCGCCTGCATCGGCAGCCACGCGGCCGCGAGCAGCGCGAGAAACGGGACAGAGCGGGCGGTCCGTCGGGTCATCCGGTCATCCTGACGTCGGTCTGGCGGCGGAGGAGACGCCCGCCCAGCTCCGGGACGCCTTCCGGCCCGGGAAACTAGCAGACGCAAATTCGGCCGAACAAGGAAGGAGGGGCGGAAACCCTGCGCAATATTGTGATTCCGCCGTGACGTGGCGGATTTGCCTCATCGTTGCTGCGTTGCAACACCGGGGTTTCGGCAGGCTCCTGCGCACAGCAATCAGGTTCAGCCTGTCTCACCGGGCCAGCACCACGTCGCCGATCAGCGACGAGTGATCCCACGGCAGTTGCCGCTGGCGGGTCGACTGGTAGACGTCGGCCCTCACGCGCTTCATCACGGCGCCGATCTCCAGGCCCGGCGTCGCGATGTGCTTGAGCAGTGCCGCCGTGAACGGGCTGTTGCGGCCTTCGCCGTCGAGGGCGACGTTCTTGGGCTGGGTGGCGTAGACGATCATGGTGCCGACCGCGCTCTGGATCGCGGCGAGGCCGGAGCCGACCGAGGTCGAGCGGGTGCCGAGCGCCGAGGCGAGCGAGCGGGCCAAGGGGTTGTCGCGGCACGCGTCGAGGAACACCAGGTTGACCCGGCGCTCGCTCTCCATCTGGGCCAGCACGTCGTCGACCGTGACGGTGTCGAGCGCGAGGTCGCCGGCCCGCTCCAGCTTGGCGTCGACCGGGACGAGGTAGTTCTTGTCCGCCACCTGCAGGCCATGGCCGGCATAGAAGAAGAGCGCGAGGTCGGCGCGGTCGAGCTTCTTGCCGAACTCGCGGATGCGCGCCTCCATGCCGTGCTTGTCGAGGTCGACGCCTTCCACCACGTCGAAGCCGAGGCTGCGCAGTGAGCGCGAGACGTCGCGGGCGTCGTTGCCGGGATTGGGCAGCCCCGTGGCGTAGCGGTAGGCCCCGTTGCCGATCACCAGGGCGACCCTGGTGCCGCGCCCGGCCGGTGGCTCGACGGCGGCGGGGGGCGGCGGTGGCGGCGCGATCGCGACGGAGGCGGACGGCGCCGCCGGCGTGGCGACGGGCGGCGGCCCGGCCGGCCGGGTGGTCGCGGCCGGCGGCGGAACCCCGGCGTCGATGGCGGCCAGATGGGTGCGCGCCATCTGCAGCGCCCAGGGGCCGCTCAGATAGGTCCGGTTCGGGGCGGCGAGCACGGCCTTGAAGTCGTCGCGGGCACGCGAGAGGTCGCCGCGGGCCTCGAAGACCAGCCCGCGGCTGGCCAGCGCCGGCGTCAGGTTCGAGTCGAGCCGCAACGCCTCGCCGAGATCCACCAAGGCGCGGTCGAGATCGCCCTTGAGCCGCCACGCCTCGCCGCGATTGCCGAAATGGGCGGCCTCGCGGGCGTTCAGCCGGATCGCCTCGTCGAAGTCCGCGATCGCGCGGTCGACATCGCCGCGCTGACGGAGCGCATAGCCGCGCGAGTTGTACGAGGCGGCGTCTCGCGGGTTGAGCTTGATCGCCTCGTCGAGATCGCCGACGGCGCGGGTCCAGTCGTTGCGGCCGACATAGATGCGGGCGCGGTTCTGCCAGGCGGGCGCGTAGCGCGGGTCGAGGCTGATGGCCTCGTCGTAGTCGCGCATCGCGCGATCCGGGTCGTTGCGGCCCCGATAGGCGTTGCCGCGGAAGCTGTGATAGCTGGCGGTGCGGGGATCGAGCCGGATCGCCTCGTCGTAGTCGGCGATGGCGCGGTCCCAGTCCGATTTGTTGTACCAGGTGTGGGCGCGGTTGATCAGCGCCGTCACGTAGTTCGGCTGCAGCCGCAGCGCCTCGGTGAGGTCCCGGATCGCGCGGTCGTGGTCGTTCTTGTTGCGGTAGGCGTTGCCGCGATTGTTGACGTAGACGGCGTTCTTCGGCGCCAGCCGGATCGCCTCGTCGTAGTCCTGGATGGCGCGGTCCCAGCTGCGCTGGTCGAAGAACACGTTGCCGCGGGCGTTGAAGTAGTCGGCGGCGCCCGGCTTGAGCCGGAGGGCCTCGTCGTAGTCGCGCAGCGCGCGGTCGTACTCGCCCTTCTTGCGATAGGCGTTCGCCCGGTTGCCCCAGGCGATCACGTTCTTCGCATCGAGGCGGATGGCCTCGTCGTAGTCGCGGATCGCGCGGTCGGGATTGCCGGTCGCGTTGAAGGCGTAGCCGCGATTGTTGAAGGCGGTGCCGTTGGTCGGATCGGCCCGCAACGCCTCGTCGAGATCCTTGATCGCGAGGGCGTGCTGGCCCTTCTCGTTGTAGGCGTAGGCGCGGTTGTTGTAGGCGGACGAGCGGTCGCGGGCCGTGAGCTTGCTGCCGCCGCGCTCGATGATGCGGGTGCAGGCCGTGATGCGCCCGTCGAGGTCGCCGTTGCGGCAGACGTTCCAGTCCTTCTGGCTCTGCGCATGCGCCGGCGACGGGCCGCACAGCCCGAGGGCCGAGGCCACGAGAACGGTGAAACTCACGAGAAGCCGACGCATCGGGCCCTCCCGGGTGATCGCGCTGTCGTCACGGGCTCTTCTCCCGCCCGTCATGGCACTGTCCCGCAATCGGCCGGTTGAATTCAAGTCCCGGCGGCCGTTGGTGTCGCGAGCCGCCCGTCCGGTTCGAAAGTCGCGCCCGGACGGGACGCGGTCAATCGCGGTGATCCTCCTTGACGAGCTCGGCCCGCGACTTGAGGAGCGCGGCCCGCTCGGACTTCGACAGGGTCGGAAAGGCGAGATCCAGGGCCTCCATCGCCTCGACGATCGCGGCGACGATGACCAGCCGGGCGAACCACTTGTTGTCGGAGGGCACGACGAACCACGGCGCGTGATCGGCGGCCGTGGCCCGGATCGCGTCCTCGTAGGCGCGCATGTACTCCTTCCAGTGCGCCCGCTCGGCCAGGTCGGCGCCGGAGAACTTCCAGTTCTTCTCCGCCTCGTCGAGCCGCTCGAGGAAGCGCTTCTTCTGCTCCTTCTTGGAGACGTGCAGGAAGAACTTGAGGATCAGCGTGCCGTTGCGGGCCAGATAGCGCTCGTGGTTGGCGATGTCTTCGTAACGCTCCTCGAAGATCCGCTTGGTCACGAGCTGCTCGGGCAGCTTCTGGCGCGCCAGCACGGCCTCGTGGACGCGGGCGACCAGCACCTCCTCGTAATAGGAGCGGTTGAAGATCCCGATGCGGCCGCGCTCCGGCAGATGGATGGCGCAGCGCCACAGATAGTCGTGGTCGAGCTCCAGCGCGGAAGGCTGCTTGAACGAGGTGACCTGGCAGCCCTGCGGGTTGACGCCGGACATCACGTGCTTGATGGCGCCGTCCTTGCCGGCGGCGTCCATGGCCTGGAAGATCAGGAGCACGGACCAGCGGTCCTGGGCGTAGAGCTTCTCCTGCAGCTCGGACAGCTTCGTCACGCCGGCGGCGATGTGGAGCTTGGCCTCTTCCTTCTCGATGTCGAGGCCGTCGGTGTCGTCCGGCGCGATGCTCGACAGCTTGAACTTGCGCCCCTTGGTGATGCGATAGGGGGCGATGAGCTGGGCGGCCTTCATGGGCATGCCGGGACACTCCGCGGGCGGGCAGGGCGGCCGACTCGGCCGATCGTTGCCGCGCCGATCGGTCTCGCCTTTAGACCCGGCGGGCACTGCCGGCAATCACTCCGCGCCCCCGGGGTGGCTCAGGGTCCGGTCGGCACCGGCCGGCGCACCGCCTCGGCGAGGCGGTGGACCAGCTCGGGCATCTTGGTGCGGGCGAACCAGCCGAGCTTGTCGCGGGCGCGGGCAGGGCGCCCGACCGAGACGGCGGCGTCGGAGGGCCGCATCAGCGCCGCGGTCGAGACCACATGGGCCTGCCAATCGAGCCCGAAGGCGTCGAACGCCGCCGCCGCGAACTCGCGCAGCGTCGCCGGGCGTCCGGTCGCGACCACCACGTCCTCGGGTTCGTCGGCCCGGGCGACCAGCCGCAGCGCCTCGACATATTCGGGCGCCCAGCCCCAGTCGCGGCACACGTCGAGATTGCCGAGCTGGAGCGGCCCGGGGCTCTCGCCGGAGGCGATCCGGGCCGCGCCCTGGACGATCTTCTGGGTGACGAAGCGGTCCGGCCGCAGCGGCGACTCGTGGTTGAACAGGATGGCGTTGACGGCCAGGAGGCCGAAATTCTCGCGATAGGTCGTGACGGCCCACTGGGCGGCGGCCTTGGCGACCGCATAGGGGCTGCGCGGCCGGTACGGCGTCGTCTCGTCGGCGCCCGCCAGGCCGGTATCGCCGAAGCAGTCGCCCGAGCCGGCGTTGCAGAAGCGGATCGGCGCGCGCGTCTCGCGGATCGCGTCGAGAATCCCGACCGTCGACGCCAGAATGCTGTCGATCGTCTCGCGCGGCTGCGCGAAGGACTGGCCGACCGAGCTCTGCGCCGAAAGATTGTAGATCTCGTCCGGCATCGTCGCCTCGATCAGGCGGCGGACGGCGCAGGAATCCTCCGGGCAGCAGGTGTGGAGGCGCACCCGATCCCGGACCCCCAGGCTGACCAGATTCCGGAACGGATTGGCGTCGGCATTGCGCGAGGTGCCGTGGACGATCGTGCCCTCGCCGACGAGCTGCTCGGCGAGCAGGCTGCCGTCCTGCCCCGAGATGCCGAACACGAGTGCGGTCCGGCTCATGCCGTCCGGCCTCGCGTGTCGCAGCGCGCCCGGACGCGTCGGGCCCGAGCGGCTGCGAGATCGGATCGGACCGTGTGGGGCACCATGACTCGGCTCGGCGTTTAGGTTCTGCGGCGCTCTTTAACAGACCGGGTGGGGCACGAACAGCGCGCCACCCGGTCCGCGACATACGGACCTGCGGCGTCCGGACCCAGGGCCTCGATAGAGCACCCCGACGAAGGAGATGGCAGTCGGGGAACGCCCCAGTGGAAAACGAAGTCGAGCCGGTGTATCCGTGCGATGGAACCAGAGTTTCCACGTGTTCAATGAAGTGTTGACGTGACCCTCGACGTTGTTTCCAGGGATTTCGAGACGGGGCTCGGAAACATCCGGAAACAATAACTCGGGCCTGAACCCGGCCCGTTGTCCGTGACGGCCAGCCAGAAGGACCGGAAATGACCGAATCTCCCCACATCCTGGTCGTCGAGGACGACCAGGAGATCAGCCGTCTGGTGGCTCGCTACCTGCGCGCCAACGACTGCCGCGTATCGCTCGCCGGTGACGGACGCGAGATGGACCGCGTGATTGGGTCGAGCCGTATCGATCTCGTGGTTCTCGACCTGATGTTGCCGGGCGAGGACGGGCTGAGCCTGTGCCGGCGGTTGCGGTCCGGCTCGACCGTGCCGGTGATCATCCTCAGTGCGCGAGGCGAGGAGGTCGACCGGATCGTCGGGCTCGAGATGGGGGCCGACGACTACCTGGGCAAGCCGTTCAACCCGCGCGAGCTTCTGGCGCGTGTCCGGGCCGTGCTTCGGCGCAGCGCCTCGAGCCTGCGCGGGCCCGCCGGACGCCGGCCCCGGGTCCTCACCTTCCTGAGCTGGCGGCTCGATTGCGGGCTCGCCAAGCTCACCAATCCGGACGGCGGGGCGGTGGCCATCACCGGAGGCGAGTTCGACCTTCTGCAGGCGCTCTGCGAGCACCCGGGCCGGGTGCTGTCGCGGGACCAGCTTCTCGACCTCACCCAGGGCCGCAGCGCGGGGGCCTTCGAGCGCAGCATCGACGTCCTGATCAGCCGGCTGCGCCGGAAGATCGAGGCCGACCCCCATCACCCGGAGATCATCCGAACGGTCCGCTCGGGCGGCTACGTCTTCACCCCGGAGGTGATCGCCGCATCATGAGGCGCCGCGCCGAGAGGATCTATCAGCTGCGGATCAGCACCCAGATCGCGGCCCTCGTCGTCGCATCGCTTCTTGCGATTCACGTGGTCCTGTCCGCCTTCTTCTTTCTCAATCGGGGCGAGGGCCGCGCGCAGGAGAACGATCCGGCCCAGGTCGTCGCACTGGTGCGGTTGATCGTGGCCAACGATCCGGCCGGTCGGGCAGAGCTCGTCGCCGACGCCGCGCGCGCATTCCCCCGGCTGAAAGTGGCTCTGCTGCCGGCGGGCGCCGACGTGGCTGCGAGCGGCCACCGGGCACTGCCGCGCGATTTCGCCATGGCTCTTCCCAGGGGCACGTCGGTCGTGCTGGTCGACCCGGCGGACCCGGGAGAGCGATCGGAGCGGGTGGCGGTCCGCCTGCCCGACGGCGCCACGCTTCTCGCCAATTTGGAGCCGCCGCCGCGTCCACCTCCGACCGGGCCGATCGTCGCGACGCTCCTGCTGCTGGCGGTCCTGGTCACGGTCCTGGGCTGGTGGGCGGCCCGGGCCCTCACGCGCCCGCTGCGCGCCTTCGCGACCGCGGCCGAAGCGTTCAGGCCCGACGGCGAGATCACGCTGCTGCCCGAGCGGGGCCCAGAGGAAATCCGAAGTGCCGCCCGTGCTCTCAATCACATGCGGGCGCGGGTTAAAGCGATGGTGGAGGAACGGTCGCGCATGCTCGCGGCCGTCGGTCACGATCTGCGGACCCCGATCACGCGCCTGCGGCTGCGCAGCGAGTTCATCGAGGACGAGGGGCTCCGGAACCAGGCGCTGGCGGATCTGGACCAGATGCGCGCCATGGTCGAGTCCCTCCTCGTGTTCATGCGCGAGGGGCAGTCCAGCCGGGTGCCGGTCCGGGTCGACCTGACGGCGAGCCTGACGACCATCTGCGACCAGTTCGCCGATCTCGGCCATGACGTCACCTATGACGGGCCGGACCATGTCGTGGTGCTGGGGCATCCGGACGAGTTGCACCGGGCCGTCACCAATCTGGTCGACAACGCGATCCGGTACGGCGGCTGCGCCCGGGTCAGGCTGGCGGCCGGCCCCGACCGGGTCGTCCTCGACATCGAGGACGAC
>NZ_NPEX01000125.1 GCF_003258865.1 Rhodoplanes roseus
GCGGGGGGAGGAGATCGCCGGCGCGTCCGCCTCGGGGAAACGAGGGGCTGGACGAACGCGCCGGCACCGGTCCCGGCCGGACGAGCGACCGTGTGGCGGGACCGGATGCAGGACGACTCGTGTCCCGGCGAAAGCCGGGACCCAGGGCGACGAGGTGAAGCGGCGGGGGAAGACATGCTCAGTCCTCCCCCGCCATGTCGCTGGTTGGGCGAGCACGTACAGTGCTCCGCAACTCGTCCAACTCCAGCGATATCCGGGACGATCTCTCTCGCTCCAGATCCAGAAGGTGCCTCGCCGCAGCTTCGCCGACCTCCCGCTCGCGCAGCCAGCGCAACCGGGCGGCGACGCAGACGGCCTGATGCTCGGCATCGGCGAGCGCGTGATGCTCGACGCCAATGCGCTCCGGCACCGGCGCCTCGGTCGCGATGGCCTTCAGCGTCCGGCAGCAGCGATGCTCGCGAAAGCCCCAGGGCGCACCGCGGCCCGTGACCCGGCGGCACAGATCCTCGATCAGCACCAGATCGAACGCGGGCCCATTGGCCCACACCGGGGTGCCCACCGGGCATTTGGCCGCCCACCAGATGGCGAGCCCGGACAGCACATCGGCCGTCATGGCAGTGCCGCTGAACGCGCCCGACAGAACCGCCACCGGCTGATCCAGCCACCAGCGCAGCGTCTCCGCATCGACGGCGCCGTGGCGCAATGCGGAGCCGAGTTCGATGCCGCGATAGAACCGGTCGCGGATCAGCAGCCCGTTGCGGTCGTACGGCGCGAACACCACGGCGCCGATCGACAGGATCGCGGCGCCGGGCCGCGTCCCGAGCGTCTCGATGTCGATCATCAGGTGCAGCTCGTCGCTCATGCGTCCTCTCCGTCCTCCAGGCGACCGATGCGCTTGTTGAGGGCGCGCAGCTGGGCGCGCGCGTCGGACAGCTCCTGCTGCTTGGTCAGGTCGCGCCACCACGGCGGCATCGGGTCGGCGGAGCTCATGATCGCGGCGTGAAAGGCGCGGCCGTACACGGGATGGAACATCAGCCGAAGAATGGTCTCGGCGCTCGCGGTGCCGTCGGCGGCCAGGAGCAGCTGCGCCGCGCGATCGCTTTCCAGTCCCGCCGCCGAGGCCAGATCGGCCGCCGTGCCCCTCGGCCAAATCTGCTTTGCAGTCCGCGCGATGGCGGCCGTCGCACGAATCGCGCTTCGCTTTTTTGCGAATCGCGCTTCACCCCCCGGATTTGACCGGTTAGCCGGTTTGGCCGATGGTTTCGTCGATCGGCGGGCGCTCATCTGATCAGCTCCCCGACACAGTGCCGCCGCCGGGCTGGACCCCCGGCGGCGGCGTGACCCCACCGCCGAAGGAGGCGACGATGGAGACCTCGGAACCACACGAGCCGGCCTCGCCGGCCCGAGCCGGCAGCCCGACCACGGCAGAGGACGGCCGCGACCTTGCCGTGCTCGCGGTGCTGGCCGCATTGCTCACCCGGATCACCGCGTCATCTCCCGATCAGGCCGATGCGGCCGAGAAGCTGCTCGAAGAGGTGACGGAGACGCTCGACGCCCTGCCGCTCGATCCGCCGGCCCGCACCGCGGCCCGCGACGTCCTGCACGCGGTGCTCGCGTTCGCCGGACGGACCGATCTTCTCGGCGATCAGAGTCCAGACCGGCACGGTCAGGACGGCGCCTGAGCACAGCCGGATCGTCGTCGTCGCGGCGGTCTTCACCCGGCGATAGTGGATCCGTGGCGCGAAGGGACACGACACAGTGGTCATCGGGACAGCTCCAGATCAGGGGATGAACGACGTGTTGGCGCCGGCCGGCCGAAAGGCCCGGGTCACTAGCGGGCCCACCCTCACCTCGGCGGATGAGTGGCGGAGAAACGGCCGGCCGGCGCCGGGCCGCACGCCGCGGTCGTTGCAGTCCACCAACGGCGTGCGGAACGTGATCATGATGCGGCCTCCGGGGAGGCCGGGACCGCGAGCCGCCTGCAAACCAGGAGAAGCCGATGAAGAAGCCGACGCCGCCACGGCCGGATTCGCAGCACGTCCGCCGCGTTCCGGCCGATCTCGACGCCGACGAGATGCGGATTGCCGTCGCGCTGCTGATCGAGGCGTGGCGCGGCGCCATGCACGAGGTGATCGCGCTCGGCGGCGCCGCTCATGCGTCCGAGGTGAAGCAGCGCATCGTCGATGGCGTGAAGAACGCCGTTCCGGCGGGGCGCGCCGTCGGCCGCGAGGTGAAGCCGATCGGCTTCGTGGTCGCCGCCCTGGACGTCGTCACCTTTTCCGAGGACGAAGACGTCTGAGCGAAGGCGCATATGGGTCACCCGCCCCGCCGCGTCGCCCTCGAACACCGGCCATTCGAAGCGGATGTGTTCGGTCATGAGGTGGCCTCTCGCTGCTTCGCCCTCACATGCATCGCGACGAGCGCCTCGTATGTGAGATCGACGATCTGCTTCTCTTCCGCCGCCGCCACGAGGGCCGGCCAGTACTCGACCGGGATCGAGCCGCGGCGCCGCATCGACGCCGCGTGCTCGGTCGACTTGCCGATGATCCGGCCGACTTCGGCCGGACCTCCGAGCGAGATGAACAGCGAATCGAGCGTACCCATGTGTTCCGCTGTACATTTTGCACTACACACGGTCAAGGCGAAATGCACAGCGCATTTTCGTAGCGTTTCAGCCATGGAAAGCCCGAGCGACCGACTGAGCCGCGCGCGGGAACGAGCCGGCTTCGCAACCGCGACAGACGCCGCCCGCCGCCATCACTGGAACGAGAACACCTACCGGAGCCACGAGAACGGCTCGCGCGACCTCAGCCGCAAGGCGGCCGAGAAGTACGCGAAGACGTTCAAGGTCTCGTCGGGATGGTTGCTCTACGGCGAAGGCGGCGGAGTGGAGGAACACGGCCGGCTGATGAGCGTGCCGCTCGTCGGGCGCGTCGGCGCCGGCGCCATCACGCACCTGTTCGCCGAATCTCAAGGTCCATTCGACGAGATCGATGCACCGGAAGAGATGACCGAGGAGACTGTCGCGGTCGAGATCGACGGCGACAGTCTCGGCCGATTTTTCAACCGGTGGGTGGTCTATTACGACGACGTCCGGTCACCCGCCGACACCACCCTCGTCGGCCGCCTCTGCATCGTCGGCCTGGCGGACGGGCGTGTGCTGATCAAGCGCCTGGCGCGCGGTTCGCGGCGGGGCGTCTATACTCTCGAATCGCAGTTCGAGCCGCCGCTGTACGATGTCATCGTCGAGTGGGCCTCGCCCGTGAAGCTGATGCGGCCGCGCTAGTTCTTCCGCTTGGCGAACAGATCGAGGACGTAATCCTCGGTGGCCTTGCCGCCGTCGGAGCACATCCGGGTGACGACGACGCGTTGCAGCGTCTCTTCCTCACCACCACCGTTCACCCAGAACAACACCCGGTCGGCGCCGCGGTCGTAGGCGAAGGCGGTCGCGCCGACATAGGCACCAAAAGCGTTCTTGCCGTTCACATACCCGCAGACGTTCTTTCCTTCTCGGCCGTCGACGACCTTGATGTCCGAGAACTGCGCTGCAGCCGGATCGCGCATCGCCGCCGCGACAGACGCTTGGGCCAGCGCTTTGAGGGCCTCGATTCGCGTATCGGTCGGCAATGCCGCGCCGGCTGCGATCCTGCTGAAATCGGGGCCGAAAACTGCCGTCGCCAACGAAGGAACGCGCCACAGCGCGGAAACGGCGGCTGCAACGCCCAGGCTGAAATAGAGCAGCGCCATCAATACGGTTTTCATCGTTTAAGCCCCATCGCGATAGGTTGCAGAGATCGTAGCACGCCAGTGCTGTACATTATGTGTTGACACCATTCTGTACGTTTTGTACTGTCTCCCCATCAGCCGAGGGGAGACACCAGATGGCCACCACCGAGACTAACCTCACCGAGACCGGGTCCAGCCGGACCGAGTCCACAGAGACCAACCTCACCGGGATGTTTGCGAAAATGGACGGGGAGCAGCTGCTCGCCGTCTACGAGCAGGCGCAGGCCAACGGCGACACCGAGATCGTCGCGGCCCTGGATGCCTGGATGGAGCGGGACTGAGGGAGGGGCGAAAGCCCCTCCCCTTTTTTTGTCCGGAGGACCCCATGAGGACCCCCATGTCCCTTGATCCCACGCCTGTTCACGAGCCCGAGCACCTCACGCCGAATTCCATCCTGGCCTGCGCCATGACGGCCCGCGGGATCGGCTCGCCGGCGGCCGATCTGGCCGAGGCGATCGCCGACGCCGCGCTGCTGATGGCCGATCTCGACACGCTGCTGCGCCGCCGCCACCCCGGCGGCCCCGACCGCGCCGCGTCGCTCGACGCGCCGACGCGCGCCCTGTGGCGCCGCGCCCGCCGCTTCCTCTCCACCCACATGCCGGCGGCCCTGTCCGCCCCGCTCGAGGAATCCCGCTGATGCTCGCCCGCACCGACACGACCGACACTCCGGGGAATTTCCCCGTCGAGCTGACAGGCGCCCGCAATCTGCTCGCGCAGCTCGACGACGCCGACCTGATCACGATGCGGGCCGAGATCGACCGCATGATCGCCGCCCGCGCCGCCGAGCTCCGCCGCCAGCTCGCCGCCCTCGGCAAGGCCGGCTCCGCCGCCCGCAGCCCGCGCGCTGGCCGCAAGGTGCCGCCCAAGTACCGCGGCCCGAACGGCGAGACCTGGGCCGGCCGCGGCGCGCAGCCGAAGTGGCTCGCACAGCTGATCGCGCAGGGTCGCACGGCCGACGAGTTTCGGATCAGCGAGGGCTGAGCGATGCCACTCACCCGAAGTGCCGATTATCCGGTCGAGGCCGCCGAGCTGATGGCCGGTTTCGCCGCCCTCGCGCACGGGCACGACGTGCATCACGTGCTCGAAGCCGCGCTGCAGATGGCCATCAACGCGTTCGGCGTCCTCGGCCACGGGCACAAGATGTCGCTGGACGAGCTCGTCGAGGTCGTCGAGGAGACGCTGCCCGGTGTGCTCGACGGCGTCCGCGACAAACGGAACCGGACGTCCCAGCCGACCGACATCCCGGTCACTCTCGGGAGGTCGTGATCATGACCACGCTCGCCCGCGCGGCCTGGCGCCGCCTCCCCACCATCGAGACCGTCGTCGATCGCTGCGACGCCGCGCTCGGCCTGTCCACCGTCGCGGCGCTGGCCGTCGCGCTCGCCTGCTGGAGCGGATCATGAAAGCCACCCGCCGCCGCGTGGCCGATCCCGCAGCCCGTCCGATCGCGCCGATCGAGGGCGCCCCGTTCGGCATCTACATGTCCTTCCCGCCGCGCCGCGATGCGCGCGGCCAGTTCGCGCCCTATCCGGTGCCGGACGACGGACGGCCCGTCGCGATCACGCTCCCGCTGGTCCGCGCCCTGTGGCCGGCCGGCGAGCCCATCCCGTCCCCCACCGTCGTCGTGAGGCTGTGATCATGCGCATCGAACAAACCGCAACCGTCACGATCAGCGTCATGGGCATCGAGATCGTCGCGCTCAAGAAGCTGGCGCTCGTGTCCCACGCCTTGGCGACCAAGCTCGGCTCCAGGGCCGGCGACGAGCAGAAAATGTTGGCTCTCACGCTCGACGACGTCGTGCGTCGGATCGAGCTCGCTGCCGCGGGAAACCGATCATGAGCACCCTCCCCACCCTGCCGCGATCCTGCGAGCGCCTGCTCGTGCTGATGACGCGGAGCCCGCTGCGGCGGCACGAGACCGGCTGGCACGACGAGGCCGGCGCCCAGGTGACGATCGGCGATGCCGGCGTCGAGGCGCTGATCGCCGCCGGCATGGCCGGCCGCTACGGCGGCGCCGGCCGCCCCGGCCGCCCCTATGCCTGCATCACGATCTACGGCGCCGCCGTCGCCCACCTGATCGAGTCCCGCGTCGCCGCCGACACGGCCGCGCTGTTCGGCCGCTGGATCGCCGCCGGCACCGCCGCCGCCACGCCCTGCGCCAGGAGGCAGCCGTGAACCTCGCCACGACCACCCTGATCATCACGGCGGCCCTGCTGCCCGCGTCGGCGCTGCTCGCGCTCTACGCCTGGCACACGCCCGCCGTGATCGCCCGCGAGGGCGCCGAGACGCGGCGGCAACTCGCCGCCGAGCGGACCCGCCTCGGCGCCCTCGCCCGCGTGCATGGCCTCGCCCACGGCTTCAGAAAGGACGACCATGAGTGTGATCGATGAAATCGCGGCCGAACGCCGCCGACAGATTGAAGTCGAGGGCTGGACGTCGGAGCACGACGACACTCACGACAGCGGCGAGTTGGCGGGTGCTGGCGGGTACTACGCCCTGAACGCCGCGCTCAATCTTTCTCCCTATGGACCGTCAGCCGATGATGTGCCGGAAGGCTGGCAATGGGGCGAAGAATGGTGGAAGCCAAATCACGACAACCCGAGACGCGATCTGATCAAGGCCGCTGCCCTCATCGTAGCCGAGATCGAGCGGCTCGATCGTTTCGCCGCCCCTTCACCTCTCCCCAGCGGGGAGAGGTCGACGCAGCAGGCGTCGGGTGAGGGGGTGCCGAACGCAGAGAGCCTCACCCCGCCGCCGCTGTCGGTCGTCGACGCGCTGGTGCTGGTGTCGATCGCCGACACCGTAGGGCTCCCGGCCAGGCTGTTGTCGCTCGCCGACGAGGTCGTGTGCCGCCGCAAGCGCGAGATCGTCGCCGAGCGCCTCGACCCGCAGCCCCCGGCCAACGGGAGGTGACCGTGTCGACGATCCTCACCGTCGCGGCCTTCCTGGTGTGCATCGCCGGCCTGTTCGGCAGCATCCATGTCGGCAACCGGGCGTTCGCAGCAAGGCCACCCGATCCGTTGGGCCCGCTGTTCTTCATCGCGGCCGCGGCCTTCGGTCTCGCCGCCGCGCTGGTGCTGGTCGGCACCATCCTCCGGATGCTGGGAGCGTGACATGAGCCAGAGCAAGATCGAGTGGACCGACCGCAGCGACTGGAATCCAATCCGCGGCTGCACGCGCGTTTCGGAGGGCTGCCGCAACTGTTACGCCGAGACGCTGGCGGGGCGGTTCTCGGATCCCGGCCAGTGGGGCCACAGCTTCGCCGAGCGCCTGCTCGCCGGCGGCCGGTGGACCGGCAAGGTCGAGGTGCAGTGGGCTCGGCTCGACCAGCCGCTGCGCTGGCGCAAGCCCGCGAAGATCTTTGCGTCGAGCACCAGCGACTGGTTCCACGAGGCCCTGCCGGTCGATGAGATCGCCAACCTGTTCGCGATCGCGGTGGCGGCCGTGCACGTGCGTGGGCACACTTTCCAGATCCTCACCAAGCGGGCCGCCCGGATGCGCGAGGTGCTCACGTCCGAGGCGTTCTGGGATCAGGTCAACGCCGAGGCCGGCTGGCACGTCCGTGAGTACGTCGACCCGCTCGCCCGTCGGAGCGACGACGCGCGGGCGACGCTCGACGACTACGATGCGGAGAATCCCCCGCCCGGGATTTGGCTCGGTGTCTCCGCCGAGGATCAGCAGCGCGCCGACGAGCGCATTCCGGATCTGCTCGCCACACCGGCCGCCGTGCGGTTCGTGAGCTGCGAGCCGATGTTGGGGCTGATCAACCTTTCGCGGGTTTTCGACCATACGAACGAGCACAGCATAGATGCGCCTGGAGGTCGCAGCTTTTTCGATCCTCGGGATCAGGACGGAGAGCCGTCACCGCGTCTCGACTGGGTCATCTGCGGCGGCGAGAGCGGCCGCAACGCCCGGCCGATGCATCCTCAGTGGGCGCGAGACCTGAGAGATCAGTGCGGCTGGGCGGGCGTGCCGTTCTTCTTCAAGCAATGGGGCGAGTGGCTTCCCGAAAAAGGTTGGTACGAGGATCACCCGGTCTCTCTGCCGTTGCGTGTTTGGAACGGGTCAGCCTGGACGGACAATCCCGAGATCAACGGCGAATGGATGGCGCGCCTCGGCAAGGCCCACGCCGGCCGCCTCCTGGACGGCGTCGAGCACAACGGCATGCCGGAGGCGACGCGATGATCCTCAGTTTCTCCGTCCCCGAGATGCGGCCGATGATCGAGGCCGGGCTGCGCCAGATGCGGGGCGAGCCGGGCGACGTGCGGGTGAAGCGCCAGACCATCCGGGCTCGCGGTCCGATCGCCGAGCGCCTGCTCGCCTGGGACCCGGTCGGCCAGACGATCCCCTACGACCTGTCGCTGTGGTGGAAGTCCAGAACCGCCGAGCGGGCGAAGCTGGGTGACGTGCCGCGCGCCGCGGTCCGCGTCTCCCCGATCGAGATTTGGCACACGACGGTTCAGGACCCCGGCGCGCCGCCGCGCCAGATCCTGCGGATCGACGGCTCGCGCGGCTGGCGCGCCGGCGACGCGATGCTGTTCTGGTCGTCGCGCAACAGAGGAGCCGCCTTCGAAGCCGAAGTGAAGGCCGACGGCTTCGACACCGTCGCGGCGTTCCGCGACTACTTCGTCCCCAATCCCGGGGACCGGTTCGACGGCATTCTCTATCGGTGGTGACCCATGCCCCGCCGGCCTGCACCCGAGCCCTCGTGCCTCTACCCCGCCGAGCCGGAGCTGGCGCGGCTGGTGCTGGGCGATCGGGCCCGCGAGTGGCCTGCCAAGGCGGTGGTGCTGGAGCGCGAAGGGCTGCCCAAGGTCGACGCCATGATGGGCGGGCGGCACTATCCGTCGGTCCTAAGGTTCTTCGCGGCGCGGCACGGGCTTGACGCCGCCCCGCCGGTGGCTGGCATGATGCCGGCCCGCCGCGGCCCGTTGATCGCGCTGGTGCCGGACGGACTGGAGACACCCGATGCCGAGAGCCCGGCAGCCGATCGCCGTCGACGGCGTGACCATCGCGCTGGACGCGCCGGGGCTTAAGCTGTTGCGCCGGCCCGGCGGCCGCCTCGAGCCCCGCTGGGTCGCCTCCGACGACGCCCGCCGCCGCGGCTACCGGCCCCGCACCGTGCGGCTCCACGGCGATATCGGCGCGGTGAGCGGACTGCAGGAGATCGCGGCCCGCTGCCGCGTGCTGTGGGCCGAGATGGAGGCTTGGCTCGCCGAGGACGGCGCGCCTCGCCGCGCGCTCTACGACGGCACTCTCGCGTCCCTGATCGCGCTCTACCAGACCGATGCCGATTCTCCCTATCGGGCCGTCCGACCCAACACGCGCCGCGGCTACGACGACTGGTGCCGCACCTTGGCCCGAAAATTCGGCGCCCGCCGGATCGACCGTTTGCACGGGACCGATCTGCGCCGCTGGTACCTCGCCATCGCCGCGCCGCCCGCGCCGGGCGGAACGCCGCGCCTGCGGCTGGCGAGCGCCTGCGTCCGCTCGATGCTGATGATTCTGCTGTCCTACGGCGTCGAGCTGCACCTGCCCGGCTGCCTGGCGCTGGCGCAGGCCCTGGAGCGCATGACGCTGCGCGTGCCCCAGGCGCTGCTCGACGCGTGGCACGCCGCCAAGCCGGCCCGCACCGCCATGACATATGAGCACGCCGCCGCGATCGTCGCGGCCGGGCTTGCCCGCGGCACCCGGCGGCACCGCTCGATTTCTCTTGGCGTCGCCCTGCAGTTCGAATTGACGCTGGCGCAGATCGACGTGATCGGAACATGGGAGCCGCTCGACCGCGCCGTGCCGGTGCCGGCCGGCGCCGTGACGGCCGGCCGGAGCCTGTGGCGCCCGGGACTGTGCTGGGAGGATTTCTCGCCCGGCATGGTGCTCGACATCGCGCGGCACAAGACGGGCGTCGCCGCCGCGTTCGACCTTTCCGCCTATCCGTTGGTGATGGCGGCGATCGCCGCGGTGCCCGACACCGAGCGGCACGGGCCGGTGGCGATCGACGACGCCGGACGGCCGTTCCGTCGTCGCCACTACGTGACGCTCTACGGCGAGCTCGCCGCCGCGGCCGGCGTGCCGGCGAGCGTCTGGAACATGAGCGCCCGCCACGGCGGCGCCACCGAGGCGCGCGAGGCCGGCTGCGCGATCGAGGACGTCGCCGACCATCTGCAGAAGACCGACCTGGAAGGCACCCGCCGCGACTACGTGGCCGGCAATCTCGCCACCACCCGCCGCGTCGCCGCCGCCCGCGTCGCCAAGAGAAAGACTGGGGTTGAAAGACATGGCCAAGCCAAGTGATACACCTTGCTTGAAATGGTTTACGCGCAAGAGCGGGCGCCGCGAAGCGTATTGGATTTGCCACGGCTATGTGCGCGAGATGGGATTTATACCGAAAACTCAAAGACTCTGGAGCGGAGTGACCGATCCGACCGCGGAAGACATGGAGAACATAAAAAGCGAATGTCGAAGACTGTACGGACAGATGAGAAGCTTTATTCTCTACAAGAACCGCAAACGTCCTCGCTACAAGCGCGGCCTTATTTACTTCATTTCAGCTGGTGATCTTGTCAAAATAGGATATACCGAAAACGTTGAAGTCAGATTGAAGACGATACAAAAGTACTCTCCGACGAAACTTGAACTGATAGCCACGTTTGACGACAAGACACAAATGGACGAGGTGCGCCTGCATCGTCAATTTGACCACTGCCGGGCTCACGGCGAGTGGTTTCGCTTTACGGACGAAATCCGCGAATACATCGCTTTGAATGGACCACTTTCATTATAAAACAATGACTTAGCACTGATTTGTAATCAGGGGGTCGGGGGTTCGAATCCCTCAGCCGGCACCACGACTTGGAGTCCTTCGATCGGGCCTGTCCCGACCGGCGCTCGACCGGACGGATGTGCCGTGCGGATCGGAATCGGCGGCCGAGACGCGGCCTCCGCCAGCCACTGCGCCGTTGTCGTCATCGGATCCGACCCGTCCGCGAGGGTCCAGGCGACCGTCCGCGGCATCACCACCGCGAAACTCGGACCAGCGGTGCAGACACCCAGACCGACATATTGTCCGAAATTGACGAACTGCGCCCGGACCCCCTGCCCCTCCCGCACCAGGGAGGCGATCTCCAACACACCGAACGGCACCGTCAGTCCGCATCGCAGGGCCTTGGACAGGGCCTCCTTCAGGCACCAGAGCGTGATCAGCCGTCGATCCTCGTCGACGTCCAGGGCCGCGGCCGCCAGGCGGCGCTCGGTCTCGCTGGTCTGCTCGAAAAGCGCGGCGCGATGCTCCGGGGACGGCAGGTCGAGGTCCACCCCGATCGGGCAGGCCTCGGCGTGCGCGACCGCCACGGCGAGCGATCCGGCATGCGACAAGGTCACCTGGAGGTTCTCGGCGCCGCCGCCCGACACCACCGGCTGATCGAGAACGCCGGGCAGGATCCGGACGCTCCGGCTCGCCGTCCCGGGAAGCACGTGCCGCAACGCCAGCTTGGCGGCGCGCCGTCCGGCGAGCAGCGAATGCCGGCGCCGCGGCGCGAGCCGCGCGGTCAAGAGCGCGGCCTCCTCCGGGCTGAGGAAATTCGTCGACTCGGCCTCGAGGGTCGCGACCGGCGCCGCGCACAGCGCGATCCCACCGGCGAACCGCCGGCCACCGGCATCGAACCGCAGCGCGGCGTCGAAATCCGACCGGCTCACGTCGGCGCGGCCTCTTCGGACGGACGCGGATCCGTCGCCGGCGGCAGTCGCACCGCCTCCGGCCGCTCCTCCTTCCCGTGGCTGACCAGCAGGTAGAAGGCCGGCACCACGAACAGCGTGAACAGCGTGCCGATGGACAGTCCCGCACCGATGACCAGGCCCATGTTGTAGCGCGAGTTCGCCCCTGCCCCGGTCGCCGTGATCAGCGGCATGACGCCGAGCACCATGGCGGCGGTCGTCATCAGGATGGGACGGAGGCGGATCGAGGCCGCCTCGACGATCGCGTCGCGCTTCGTCGCACCGCGCCGGCGCAGATCGTTCGCCACCTCGACCATCAGGATGCCGTGCTTGCTGACCAGTCCCATCAGCGTGACGAGCCCCACCTGAGTGTAGATGTTGATGCTCGCGCCGCCGACCCCGAGGTCGATGAAGACCAGGGCGCCGGCCAGCGACATCGGCACGGACACCAGGATGACCAGCGGATCCCGGAAGCTGTTGAACAGCGCGGCGAGCGCCAGGAAGATGATCACCAGGGCGAGCGCGAAGGTGGTGACGAAGCCGCCGGACTCGCGCTCCATCTGACGCGAGGCGCCGGCATAGTCGACGCTGTAGGCCGACGGCAACGTTCTCGCGGCGATGTCCTTCAGCACAGCCAGCGCCTCGCCGTCGGAGACGCCCGGCATCGCGATGCCAGCCACCGTCGCCGAATTGAGCTGCTGAAAATGGTTGAGCGATTGCGGCACCGTCCGGGTCTCGATGCGGGCGACGGTCGAGAGCGGCACGCTGCTGCCGTCCGACGCGCGGATGTAGTAGCCGGGCAGCTGATCGATGTTGAGCCGGTGCTTCTGCATCACCTGCGGGATGACCTTGTAGGATCGCCCGCCGAGATCGAAATAGTTGACGTAGCCGCCGCCCAGCATGGTCGCGAGTGCCGCGCCGACGTCGCTCATCTGGAGCCCGAGGCTCGACACCTTGTCGCGGTCGAGATGGATCGTCGCCTGCGGCTGGTCGAACTTCATGTCGACGTCGAGGAAGATGAACTTGCCCGTCTCCAGGGCCGCGGCCATGAAGTTCTGCGACACCTCGTAGAGCCGCTCGTAGGAGTTGTTGGACTTCAGCACGAACTGGATCGGCAGGCCGCTGCTGCCCGGCAGGGGCGGAAGCTGGAACGCCGCCACGCGCACTCCGGCGATCTTGTTGAACTCCGCCTGGACGAGCGGCGCCAAAGCGAGCGCCGAGGCGCTGCGTTCCCCCCAGGGCTTGAGCACCCAGCCGCCGATCACCTGGCCCGGCATGTCGATCTGGAACACGAGCTCGGTCTCGGGCCGGTGATCGAGCACGCCGTAGATTTGCTGCACGTAGAACTCGCGCTGCGCCAGCGTCGCGTTCGGCGCCGCCGACATCATGGTGAGGATGACGCCTTCGTCCTCCGGCGGGGCGAGCTCCGACTTGGCGTGCGTGTACAGCCAGTAGACGCTCCCCAGCACCGTGAGGCCGAACAGAATGGTGACGGGCAGCACGGTCAGCGAGGCCGACAGAACGCGACGATAGCCGCCCGTGACGGCAGTCATGGTCCGATCGACGATCCGGACGAGCCGCGCCTCCAGGCTTCGCGATTCGGCATCGTAGGGCGCCAGGAGATGGGCGCAGCTCATCGGCGACAGCGTCAACGCGATCACGGCGGAGACCAGCACGGCGGCGACCAGGGTGAAGGCGAACTCGGTGAACAGGCTGCCGGTCAGCCCGCCCTGAAAGCCGATCGGCACATAGACGGCGATCAGCACCACGGTCATGGCGACGATCGGGCTCGCGAGCTCGCGCGCGGCCGCCAACGCCGCGTCGAACGGCGCCGCGCCCTGCTCCATGTGGCGGTTGACGCCCTCGACGACGATGATCGCGTCGTCGACGACGAGACCGATCGCGAGCACCAGCGCCAGCAGCGTGAGCAGATTGATCGAGAAACCGAAGGCCAGCATCACGGCGAAGGCGCCGACGAGCGACAGCGGGATGGCGACGATCGGGATCAGCACCGACCGCCATGACCCGAGAAACACGAACACCACCACGGTGACGATGAGCGCGGCCTCGAACAGCGAGCGGATCACCTCGGCGATCGACGTGTTCACGTAGTCGGTCGAATCGTACAGCACCGTGCCGGTCAGCCCGGTCGGCAGATCGGCGAAGATCGCCGGAAGCACCTCGCGCACGCCGCGGATCACGTCCAGCAGATCCGCCGTGGGCGCGACCTGGATCCCGATATAGACGGCCGACTTTCCGTTGAAGCTCGTGCGCGAGTCGTAGTCGTCGCTGCCGAGCGTGACATTCGCCACGTCACTGAGCCGGACGATCGCGCCCGAGACGTTCTTGATGACGAGGTTCTTGAACTCCGCGACGGAACGCAGGTTGGTGGCCGCCGAAAGCTTGACCTGGACGAGCCGCCCCTTCGTCGTGCCCACGCCGGAGATGTAGTCGTTGGTCTCGAGCGCCGTCGCAACGTCGGTGGCGGTGAGCCCGAGCGCGGCGAGCTTGTCGGGGTCGAGCCAGGCACGGAGCGCGAAGTTCTTGCCGCCGAGAATTTCGGCGAGCTGCACGCCGGAGACCGCCTGCAGCTCGGGCTGCACCACCCGGGCGACGTAGTCGGTCACTTGGTTCTCTGCGAGGATGTCGCTGGAGAACCCGATATACATGGCGTCGATGGTGGAGCCGACCTTGAGCGCCAGAATCGGCTGCTGAGTGCCGCTCGGCAGCTGGTTGAGTACCGAGCTCACCTTGGTGCTGATCTCGGTGAGCGCCTTTCCGGTGTCGTAGTTGAGACGCAGGTTCACCGTGATGGCGCTGACCCCGGTCTGGCTCGACGACGTCATGTAGTCGATGCCGTTGGCCTGGGCGATGACGTTCTCGAGCGGCGAGGTGATGAACCCCGCGATGATGTCGGAATCCGCCCCCGCATAGGTCGTCGTCACCGTCACGACGCCGTTCTGCATCTGCGGATACTGCAGGATCGGCAACGAGAACATGGCTCGCAGGCCGATCACCAGGATCAGCGCGCTCACGACGAGCGCCAGCACCGGTCGCTTGACGAAGACATCCGTGACCCGCATCGGCCCGCCTCCTACTGGTCCGACACGGCCGGATCGGCCTCGGCCTTCGGGATCTTCGCGTTGTCGACGACGGCGGGTGTGCCGTTGCGCAGCTTGAGCTGGCCGGCGACGACGACCACGTCGCCCTCGGCCACGCCCGACAGCACGGCGACGAGATCGCCGCGAGTCTGGCCGGTCTTGACGAAGGCTTGGCGGGCGACGAGCCCGGCCCCGTCGGTGCTCTTGTCGAGGACGTAGACGGTCGAGCCGTACGGATTGAACACGATGGCGGTCTGCGGCAGCGTGACGTGGGTCTCGGGCTTGCCGACCTCGATCGAAATCTTCGCGAACATGCCGGGCACCAGACGACTGGTCGGATTCGGCAGCGAGGCGCGGACCTTGACGTTGCGGCTGCCGGTCTCGACCTTCGGGTTGATCGCCGTCACCGCACCGCGGAACACCTCGCCCGGATAGGTGTCGACCTCGACGCTCACCTGCTCGCCCACCCTAAGCCGCCCGAGATACTGCTGGGGAACGGAGAAGTCGGCGAAGATCGGATCGAGCGACTGCAGCGTGACGATGGTCGTCCCGGCACTCAGATACTGGCCGAGATCGACGGCGCGGATGCCGAGCCGGCCGGCGAACGGCGCATTCAGGCCGTACTGCTCGACCAGTGCCTTCTGCTGCGCGACCAGCGCCTCGGCGTTCTTCAGGTTGGCCTGGTCGGTGTCCACGGTGGCCTGGCTCACCGCGTTGATCTTGAGCTGCTCGAGATCGCGTTTCAGCGTCAGGCCGTAGAGCGTCGCGGTCGCCTGCAGCGAGACGAGCTTGGCGCTCTGGTCCGCGGCGTTGAGCTGGAGCAGCGGCGCACCGGCCGCCACCGTGTCGCCCGACTCGAACAGGATGGAGGTCACGATGCCGGACACCTGGAGGGCGAGATCGGCCCCCTTCGAGGCGCGCAGATCGGCCACATAGGTCATTCTGGGCTGCCAGCTCTCGACCTGCGCCGGCAGCGCGGCGACAGTCTGGGCGGGCGCGCCCTTGCGCGGCGGCGGCGCCTTCCGGGACGCGCTGGAGGTGAACGCGTGATAGCCGTACAGGCCGCCGCCCAGGGCGGCCACCAAAAGCCCAGCGATCAAAAGCCGTCTCGTCACCGGACCGTCTCCGTCGAAGCATCGGGCGTCTGCGGGATCACCGGCAGCGGGCTGAACGGCGCATCGCGGGTCGCCGCCGTCGCCGGTCCGTCCGGCCCCTGCAGCCAGCCGCCGTCGCGCGGCACCGAGAGTGCCGTCTCGTCGTCGCGGTTCCACCACCCGCCGCCGAGCGACTGGAACAGCGCCACCGTATCGGTGAATCGCATCGCCTGCGCCCTGATGCGCGCGATGACGGCATTCTGGAAGGTCTGCTGCGCATTGATGACGGTCGCGTAGCTGATCGCGCCGACCTTGAACTGCTGCTGCGCCATCTTGAGACTGTCGAGCGCGGCCTTCTCGGCCGCAGCCTGGGCCTGCAGGGTCGAGGCATCGTACTGGATCGCCCGCAACGCGTCCGCCACGTTCTGGAACGCCGTGATCACAGTGCTCTGGTAGAGAGCATAGTCCTGCTCGAACTTGGCGACGCTCGCCTCCTTGGCGTGGTAGCCCTGGCCGCCATCGAGCAGCGTCTGCTGAATGGTTCCGACCAGCATCCAGGTGAGGCTCTGTGGCGAGAACAAGTCGGCGACGGTGAGCGACGCGGTCCCGATGTTCGGCGTCAGGGTGAGCTGCGGCAGCATGTTGGCGACGTTCACCCCGACGGTCGCCGCGGCTTGGTGGAGCGTCGCCTCGGCCTGCCGGATGTCGGGCCTCTGGCGCACCAGTCGCGACGGGAGGCTCAGCGGCAGCCTGGGCGGGAGCCGGAGCGAGCGCAGCTCGACGTACTCTCCGCGGTCCTCGCCGGGCAAGCGGCCGAGATAGGCCATCAGCTGATTGCGACCCTGGGCGAGTTGCTTCTGCAGCGGCGGCAGGGTCGCCTCGGTCTGCGCCAGGGTCGCCTGCTGCGACAGCACGTCGGACTGCGACACGGCGCCGACCTCGAACTGACGCTGCACGCGGCGAAGCTGGTCGGCCTGAAACCGGATGATCTCCCGCGTCGCGGCGATCTGGGCCCGCAGCGACGCGTCGTTGAAGGCGGCGTTGACGACGTTCGCCGTGAGCGTGAGATAGGTCGCCTCCAGCTCCGTCCTGAAGCCGAGCCGGCGCAGGATCGGAACCGGAGGGCACCAGCCCTGGATCGCATGCTGGAATAGGAAC